>NZ_WWJX01000379.1 GCF_009865215.1 Streptomyces sp. SID3343
ACGTGGACGGCCCAGGACGTGTCGCGGAAGAAACGCTTGATCTCGCCGGAGATGGTCGGGATGGCGAAGGTGGGGAACTCGGCGCCGTAGGCGGAGTCGAAGCGGTCGATGGCCTTGATCAGGCCGATCGTGCCGACCTGGACCATCTCCTCGGTGGTCTCCGGGCGCGCGCGGAAGCGGCCCACGACGAACCGCACCAGGGGGATGTTGAGTTCGATGAGCGTGTTGCGCACGTACTGGTACTCGTGCGTGCCCTCCTCCAACACCTTCAGTCGGGCGAACAACGTCTTCGACATCGCCCGCGCGTCACTCGCGGTGACCGACTCCGGGTGATCGATCCTGGGAAGTTCGGTCTCGATCGTGCCGGGGTCGGTGGTCGGGGACGCTATCGCGGCGCTGAAGGTCATGTGGGCGTCCTTGGTGTTTGTCGGGTGTGGGCAGGGGCAGCCTGCCCCATGCGCCGGCTTCTACACACGTCAGGACGAGCCGGTGCCGCAGCGGCCTCGTACGGGGTGGCCGACGAGCACCACAGCGAATCGCACTCCAACGCCGGCGCCCCCGGACGCCACATGCTCCGACCACTCCCGAACCCGTACACACGCTTCACCAACGGCGCGGCGACCCGGCGACAACCGTCACACGGCTCCCCTCCGCACGTCCCTGCGATACATCCTCACCGGCCGGCCTCGCCCCCCAGCGCCACCGCGTCTGCAGAACCATCCCCCTCATCCCTTTGTGGACGATGCTCGGGACCTGTTCGGGCTCGAACACCAGGAGACAACCAGGAGAGAGGTGTCGGCGACGGCGGTGGGCGGCGCTCCCGGAACGCCGGAGGCCGGGGTCGCCGTGTGGAGGTGCAGATTCCCTGCGGGATCACGACGGCCCCGGCCGTGTTCGAAGCCTGCCCTCACAATGGGAATTCATGGCCGGAAAAGGACGTCTCGCACCCAAAAGGTGATTTCGGAGCTTCTGCGGGAACGTCGAAACGGGTCGTGGCCCCACTCGGATCTTCCGAGTGAGACCACGACCCATTCAGTGATACACCGCCGCCCGATGGCTCTACCAGCGGTACCAGCGGCCACGGCCGCCACCACTACCGGCCGAGCGGAATACGAACCCGAGCGCCCACACGATCAGGACGACAACGGCGACCCACCACAGAATCTTCAAAGCGAAACCGGCACCGAAGAGAATCAGAGCGAGAAGCAGGACTACCAGCAGGGGAATCATTGTTTTTACCTCCGACCCGCTTGTGCCCCGTCGCCTCGGGTGCATGCCGGCAAAGATGGTTGTTTACCGGTGGCTTTCCCGGAGAAACGCTGACGCCGTTCCCGCGAAGTCGTCGCGCTCCTGCCCCGCGCACGACGCGGGAGGTGAAGGATGCGAGGCTGCCCCCACCCCGGCAGCGGCCCGTTCGTGCGAGGCCCATCAAACCGCAGGTTCCCAGGAGCGTTCCCCTGGTGGGAGCGCGGGCGCCATGACGCGCGGGGGCCCGTCGGCGTGCTGTCGACACGAGATCGCGGTTCACACCACCACGACCTGTGCGCGTCAGACCCACGCGCACCGAAACAGATCGCATCGAAACAGACCATCTGAACCCGACAACTCGGGTCGAAACACCCGATCGGGTCGCTCACCACTCCGGCGGCGTCATCGTCGAAGCCGGCGGGGACACGGCGTCGGGGATAGTGGAGCGGACCAACGCGTGGCACAAGGACCTCACCCTCCGACGGCGACCTTGTCGAAGGCCGCGGATTTCCCCCGTCCCCTACCACTACGGGCCGACAGAAATGACCATTGACGACTTCATCCAAGACGACACCCCCGCCGACGAGGTGGACCGTCGCGCGGCCGTCCTCGGCTCCCTGGCGGACACGGTTCGCGACCTCGTCGACGCGACGATCCGGACCACCGTCCCCAACGAGCAACTCCTTTCCGCACAAGCAGACTTGGCCGACTTGGTGACCCTGCTGCGGGCCAACCAACTTCCCGGGCCGGCAAGTATCCGGCACAACTCCGCTCCCACCTCCTGGTCTTGGGGCAACGCGGTGATCGGACTGGCCAACGCCATCGCTCCCCCGTTGCGACTGATACGGAATCCCGGCGGCGTATTCCATGCCGAAGTCCACCTCGGCGCCGCCTACGAAGGTCCCCCCGGTCTGGTCCACGGCGGCGTCTCCGCAATGCTGCTCGACCACCTGATGGGAGAGACGGCCAGTGCCTCACGGGGCACGATATTCACGGGCACCTTGACCACCCGGTACCGACGGGGAACTCCACTGGGCCCGCTACGCCTCGAAGCACGCATCACGCACGAAGAAGGACGAAAAGTGTTCGTCGCGGCCACCATCTCGGACCCCGAAGGTGTCACCGTCGAGGCCGACGGAGTATTCATCCGCCCCGCATCGGAAGCGATCCAACCGGAAGCTCATTGACAACGGCGTCACAATCGCCACGGGGTCCCCTCGGGACGTCGACCTGAAAAGTCGCGCGCACTCGCTCAAGCCGGCGCCTTGCCGATCGTCAACGAACGCAACCCGAAGGCAGCCACAACCGCAGCCCCAGCCCCCATGCAATCAAGAACTCAACGCGGGCACGCGTGCGGAGTCCCAGGTTTGGCCGCCCACCCCAACCCGGCCCACTCACGAAACCCATAGACGGCAGCCTCGAGAGAAAGGGCGCCTGAAAAAACACGAGTTGCACCGCAACCCGCTCGGGTCGGCCACGAAGCCTCCTCGCCCCGATTCCGAACGGAATACCTCGGGCCCCCTTCTACGCGAGGGAACCCGAAACGTCTTCCGATTCTGCCCAAGATCGTGGATGCGTGCTTCCCCGGAGCCGACGACCGGCCGAGGGTAGAATTCTTCCCCATTAGCCGCAACCACAATGGACGGTGCAGTGGGAGAAACAAGAAAAGCAACTGTTCGGGTCCGTCGGAAACCCGTCCCGCTGCCGACACCCGCGATCCCGTACTGCACAACCCGGGCACCTACGGGGTACCGGCCCTCAAGCCCGACAGTTCGTTCACGCGATCCCGGGCATCCGCCAGGTGGTCACCACAGGGCCCAGTTTCGTCGCGCCGGCGCGAAGAGCCGCAACGAGAGCCGACACACGCCCGACCCGGGTTCGGAAAACCACGCCCCCGCCAACGGACTTCGGGCAAGGATGTCCTCCTGCCCGTTCCCCCGCCGCCGACTCGGCACCGGGCCTGGAGACTCTCATGCCTGATGCCGCCGTCCGGTCGGCGTTCGATCTGATCCCGCCACCGCACGGGTGTGCCGTGCACCGACTGCGGTCGGGCACCACCGCGCCGTACGACGGGCCGGTTCCCCAGCTTCGATCTCCCGTTTCGCACGGGAGGAATTCACCTGCTCTGCAGGAGGCTCGAAGCGTGGCGTCGTGTCTTCTTCCGGACGATGCAGACAGTAGCCCGTGACGAGTGAACAAAGGCAATGAACGGCCGTCCCCGTCCCCGGAGTTGCATCACCGACCGGGAAGCCTGATGTCGGCATCCTGACCCCTCCGGTCCGCGCGAAACAAGTAACCCGTCACCGCGTCGCTCCTTGTGCCCGAAACCGACTCCCATAAGGTGGTACTTCCGTGCGTCCTATGCTTCTCGCGCCCATCTCCGCCGTGGTCACCGGCACGATCGTCGGAATCCTCGGCCCGTCGTTGGTCTCGAGCGGCGGACAGGCGGGACATGTCGTACATATAGTTTTGAGCGTCGGGTGGAGTTGGGCTGCTCTAGCCTTTTCCGTTGGAATGCTGGGCACGTCGAAAATGCAATCCGCAGGCGCGGCAGTAGTCTCGCTCGTCGTTGCTGTGCTCGCCTACTACCTGACGAAAGCGAACCAGGGGCATTTCGAGAAATTAGACATCAGCGACCACACCGGGCAGACGACGTATTTTGCCTGGGGTGATTTCTGGTCGCTGACCGTGACCTGGTGGGTGTTTGCTTGTTTGCTGGGGCCGATTCTGGGATGGGCCGGAAATGCTTCGGTACACGGACCATACCGCCTGGCCGCTCGGCTGTTGGTTCCGTTCGTGGCTGTCGTCGAAAGTTCCATGCGACTGAGTAGCGAAGCTCCGCTGCAAGGTTCGCTCGTCGCAACGACGTGGAGTGTTACCGGGGCCGTAGCAGCAACTGCCATTCTTGTACTGGCATCTCAGGCAGTACTCGGTTACCGGCGTCGGTGATGGAGGTGAACTCCGCGGGCACGAGCGCCTCCCGGGAAATCACCAGGGTGGACAGAGCGCGTGACATGCGACCGTTGCCGTCGGGCCGGGGTGGATGCTCACGAGGTTCAGATGTGCCATGGAGGCCCGAACGTGCACAGGCGCGTCGATGTCGGCCTCGTTGAGCCACGTCACCAGCTTCCCCATCAGGGCGGGGACCCGAGCGGGTTCGGGCACGGTGTAGGCCGCGACAGCAGGGTCTTCCGGAGAGGTGACGTACACGGGGCCCTTCCGTCACCGCCCTGGGCGTTTGGTCACGTGGTGGCCCTGCATCATGAAATGCGAACGAACTCGGCGCGGCGTTCCTCGGGGAGCGCGGCCCGCATGCCGTCGAGGGTGTCGGGAAGGGTGATGGCGCTTCCGCGGACGTGGGTGATGGGCACGCCGCCCAGAGCGGCACCGAACTGCCGGTGTCCGGTAGCCGGCGCACTCGGGCGGATTACGCGCCGATGGCGCGCCCGTCCAAGGCGTCGAGCACCAGGCGCCACGGGTAGGTCGGGATGCGGCTGCCGCCCGTACCAGCCGGGTGCGGGCGGAATCCTTCGTCGCCGTACAGGACCCGGACCCCGCATCCGCGCAGGGTCTCGACCGCCCGGTCGACGGCCGGATGTGCGGCCTGAGCGGCATTCCAGAACGGCAGCGCGGCGATGGGCAGACCGAGCCCGATCGCCTCGGTCAGGACCCCCAGGGCGTAGGTGTCCGCATGTCCATCCGCCCACTTGGTAACGGTGTTCATCGTCATCGGCGCGACCGCGATCGCGTCCGCCTTGGGCCACCGGCCGGGCTCGTCCGTACGCCGGTAGCGATGCCGGATCGGTCGCCCGGTCGCCGCTTCGATCGCGGCGACGTCGACGAACCCGCCGTCTCGTGCCGCCGGCGTCGCGATCGTGCATACGTCCCAGTCCTGGTCGATCGCCGCTCGGACGAGAATCTCGACGTGTGGTGCCGGCCCCGCGGCACACACGACCAGGTACAGGGTTCGATCACTCACAGGGGCACTCCCGATCGGACGGCCAGGGAACGGAGTTCCGGGAGTCGACCGTACTCGTCACGTCGCACGAGTTCGCAGGTGAGGTTGCGTGCGATCGTCCGGGAGTGGATCTCCTCGGGCGCCTGTTCCTCCGCCGTGAGGAGCGCGACGCCGGCCTGCTCGGTGCGTCCGCAGGCGGCGAGCGCGCGGGCGACGTCGAGCCAGAACACCGCGCGCCGCTCGGCCACTTCCAGGCCGGCCACGTCGACGCCGCGGGCAGCCTCGACCGCGTGTCCCGCGTTGCCCAGGGTCAGGGCGAGGGATACGCGGTGAACGGCGACGTTGGTGGGGCCGAACGCGGTCCATCCGTGGTTGCCGTCGCCGGAGAGCATGGCGGCGGCCTGTTCGGCGTCGGCGAGTAGGGCCGCCGCTGTGGCGGCCTGACCTGTCTCGGCCGCTGCCCAGGCCGCGCGCAGCAGGAGCGCGCCGAATACGGAGACAAGCTCGGGCGTGTCCTTGCGCAGGTGGCGGGTCAGGTCGTGGGCCATGTCGGCTCCGTGTAGGACGGCTTGGCGGTGGTGGCCGACGGCTCCCATGGCGTGGACGACGATGCGCGCGGCGCTTCCGGTCGCGGCGGGGTCGTCGAGTATGTGGGCGGCCCGGGCGGCGCGGTCAGCCGCGATCCAGGCAGACGCCGCGTCGCGGCGTTTCAGAAGCAGACTCGCAGCCACGTGGTAGGCGGCGACGGCGGCGTGCTGGACGCGAGGGTCGTCGGTGTGGTTCTGAGTGCCGCGCACTGCGGCAAGGAGACCTGGAAGCCCGGCGAGCAGGACACCGTAGCGGCATGCCTGTACGTGACCCTTGGCGGATCGTGCGGCACGGAGCAACTCGTCCGCCGGCATGACGGGCCCACCGTGAGCCGCAAGCTGGGCGCGGACGGCGTCGAGCGGGTCCCGGGGTGGTTCGGTGAGGAGTTCGCCGGGGCTGCGCGGCAGGCGCGGCGGCGCGATGGAAACGGCTACGGGCGAGGCGAGGAACGACCTTCTGTTCATCGCTCCATCGTCGGGTGCGGCGGCCTCGGCCTCGTCCGGGAGAACGACGCTCGGCGGGACGAAGCCGAGCCGCTCGACCGGGGTTTCGAACAGGGCGGCGAGCACGCGCCTCGCGGGCGGATGCGGCCAACCGGGTTTGGCGGATTCCCAGCGGCGTACCTGCCGTGGCGAGACGGCTACTCGCTCACCGAGTCGTTGTGCGCCCAGGTCGAAGGCTTCCGCGAACTCCTCCTGCGAGTGCCACCCCTTGGCGTGGCGTGCGGCTACGAGGGCGGGATTGCCTGGCGTGTAGGGCCGCACAAAACGTCCTTCGAAGGTCGGATCGGGCCTTCACGGTAGGCCGTCGAGGGCTGTGAGGACCTGGAAATGGCCGGATGAACGTCCTCGACTCCGGCCGTGGGTCCGGCCTCGCGCAGGGCCTTGTCACGCGGTTCGCTGGTGGTGTGCAGAGCGAGGCAACCGAAGGAGCGGACATGTCGGCGATGCAACCCCCCGACCGGATCCACGTCGGCCAGTCCGGCAACCCGCACCACCCGATCCGGGTCGCGATTCCCGGCCGCCCTGCGGCGGACGTGACGCACGACGAACTCGTCGCACTCCAGCACGAGATCCGGCACTACCTCCTGTACCCCGTCCCCGCCGGCGTCGGCCGCCCGTCGAACTCGGGCGGCTGACCGTGATGCAGCCCACCGAGCGGCCCTTGATGACGGCGAGCCTGGACGTCGAGTCCGACCGGCCGTTCATCCTCCGGCTCCCGCGCGTCGGCGCCCTCGCCTACGTGCATCCGACCCGCGACGAGGCCGAGCAGCACATCGCCGCGTGCGCCGAACTGGTCCGCTGGCTCGACGCCACCGCATAGCCCCTCTCCCGGTCGGCGGTACCCCCGACGCCGGCCGGGCGAGGCCCACGAACAGGCGGGGTCGGCAGGGAGCCCGACCACTGGACGTCTGTCCCGCACCGTCCAGACGGCGGCACCGGCCCCGCCCCGCCCCGCCCCGCCCCCGAACATTGCACAGGAGGAGAGATCGTGCCCCAACCCGACTGGCAGCTCACCGAATTCAGCTACGCACAGGACCTCATCGTCGCCCGCTACAAGACGCCGGACGGCGACATCAAGTTCGAGACGCTGCGGGTCCACCGGGCCAACGTGCCCGCGCTGATCGCCGAGCTGTTCAAGACCATGGACCAGAACCTGCGCGTCGACGTCCTGGCCGAGGTCAACGCCGCGAACGACCGCGTTGTCGCGTCACGGCGGGCGGCGATCGGGCGGGCCATCGCGCGAGCGGAAGGACTCCCCGGCGCCGACGCCGCCGAGGGCGACCGCGCATGGACCACCGCCAACTCAGCCCAGCCGCACCAGCCATCGATCCGCAGGCGGCAGTAACTCCTCGACCGCCGCAGGCCGTCCGTCCCGCGCGAACCTGACGACCCGCACCACCAGGAGGACCGACCCGATGGCAACACCCAGCACCCCGGCCTCACCGGGACCGGCCGTGCGAACCGACGTGTCGGCCACCGCATGCCGACCGGCCGCGGGTTGCAGGCGCCGGGTGTAACGGGCGACGAGGTGGCTGGTCCGGCCGTCCGGGTCGAGGAGTTCGATCTGTTCGCACTGCACGCGGGCGCCGGGCGCCACTCGCGACGTCGAGGAGAGCGGCAACGTCCAGGAGTGCGGCGACGTCGAGGAGCGCGGCGACGTCGCCGACCGCCGGGACGCGTTCACAGCGGCGTTCGCCTACCTCGTGCCGCTCGTCCCGTTCCAACGCGCGCCGGGCGGGCCGCTGGTGTTCCCCACACCGGCGTGCCCGTCGCCTGCCGCCCGCTGTCGGCCAGTGTTCCCGCGTCCACCACGTGGTAGCCGATGGAGTCGATGAATTCGGTCACCGCCGTCTTCGCCGGTGCGGAGTCACCGGCGATCGGCAGGTAGGAGCGGTCGGCCGCCGGACGCCCGCGGCCCCAGTTCCGCGGCCGTGTCCACGAGCGTTTCGGGACCGCGCGAGTTGCTGAGCACCACCTGGTGCCCGGCCCCGACAGCGAGTCGCGCGATGGTCCTGCCGATGCTTCCGCTTCCGATGAATCCCACAGTCGTCACAGTCTCAACGTCCCTCGGAAGAGCCGAACTTGCCGGTTGCCGGGCTCGTTACGATCCGAGTTCCGGTCGTCAGCCGGCGGGAAAGTAATGGCCGTTGTCCAGATCGGCGAGCAGGCCGGGCCGGGCGGGTTCCCAGCCGAGGGTCCGGCGGGTGATGAGGTTGGACGCCGGGTAGCTCTGCGTGACGATATTCGTGAGGAACCCGAAGTACCCCGGCGTCATCAGGGCATCGTTGGGAACGCTCACGGCGGGCAGGCCCAGGCGGCCGGCGATGGCCTCGGCGATGTCGCGGAATGGGATACCCCCGTCCTCGACCGCGTGCCAGTATCTGCCGGCAGGCCCCTTCTCCAGCGCCAAGCGGAACACGGTGGCGGCATCGCGGATGTGCACGGCGTTCCACAGGTTCGCGCCGTTGCCGTGGTAGCCGACGAATCCCTTTTCCTTCGCGAGCGCGATCAGCGTGGGGAGGAAGCCGGCACGGTCGGTCGTGCTGTGCGCGATGTTGGCGATCCGCACGACCGAAGACCGCACCCCCCGCTCGGCGAGGTCGACAACGGCCCTTTCCACGACGTTGCGGACCCGCAGGGTGCCCTTGTGCTCGTCGCCGGCGGGGAGGGCCGGGTCCTCCTCGGTGGCCGGCCGCTCCAGGTTGCCGGGCGAGCCCATGCTTCCCGCCGTGACCAGCGGCTTTCCGGTTCCCGCGAGTGCCTCGCCGTACGCGAGCACGATCGGGAGCTCCGCGGCGGCCACGGCGTCGAGCCCGCCGGTGGGAAGCAGATCCTGCCGGTGCGCGACGTGGATGACGCCGTCGGAGTCCGCGGCTGCCTCCTTGAGCCCGTCGAGATCCTGGAGGTCGCCGCGACGCACCTTCGCGCCGAGCGCGGACACGGCCGCCGCGGCCGCGTCCGATCGGGCCAGGCCGGTGACCTCGTGCCCGGCGGCGATGAGCTCGGGAATGATGTACGAACCGGAATGGCCGGTCCCCCCAGCGACGAAAATGCGCATCCGACTGTCCTTGTGAGGGTAGGTGCAGGGTCTTTTCATGCCGTACGTGAACTGGCGTAATACGGCACGAGAGGCAGTGGTAGGGGGTGCTCAACCGAGAAGGGTGATGCCGAGGGAGAAATCGGCGTGCTTGACGGAGTGGTTCATGAGGCCCAACTCCAGCAGGCCGACGTTCTCCAATGCCCGCGCCATGGACAGCTCCCCGGTGTCCCAGGGGCGCAGCCCCAGGCTCTCGACGAACGCCGACACGCGTGCCTTCGCCTGCGCGTCGTCGCCGGCGATGAACACGTCCAGGGGGCGGCCCTCGGCCGGGCCGGCCGCCAGAACGTGGGAGAACACAGTGTTGAACGCCTTGACGACATGCGCGTCGTCGGGAGCCGCCTTGGCGATCTCCTGTGCGCCGGAACTGCCGTCGGGAACGACGAAGCCCCGCAGGTCGGGGGCTACGGGGTTGGTGATGTCGACGATGACCTTGCCGCGCAGCGCGTCCCCGTACTCCCTCACCGCCGCCGCCGCGCCGGCGTACGGCGCGGCCAGGACAACGATGTCCCCGGCCGGGGCCACCCCGGCCGTCCCGACCGTGGCGCCACCGAGCGTGGCGGCCAACTCCTTGGCCTTGGCCGGGTCACGGCCGATGATCTCGACGGCGTTACCGCCGGCGAGCGCCCGGCCGGCCAAAGCACGGGCCATGTTTCCCAGTCCGATAATGCTGATGCCGCTCATCGGTGTTCCTGCTTTCCGGGCTTGGACCCTGTTTTCGATTTCCGATGTCGAATCCTTGGGTCGAATTCACTTCGGCGCCTTTAAGTACCTGCTCTCAGGCTGCCATCGGGTCTGATTGGGTGTCCAAGACCTTTTCAAACTGTGGTGATACCCTGAAGGCATCACCGGCCGGGAGGCGCCATGGATCCGGATCTGGATCTGCGCAAACTGCGTTACTTCGTCACCCTGGCCGACCGGCTGCATTTCGGCCGCGCCGCCGATGAGCTCCATATCGCGCAGCCGGTGCTCAGCCGACAGATCCGCGCCCTTGAGCGGGATCTCGGCGCCTCGCTGTTCACCAGGGATCGCCACGGCGTAGAGCTGACGGACGCGGGCCGGCAACTGCTGGCCGACGCCGGTCCGCTGCTCGCCTCGACCCACGCGGTCCGCCGCCGGGTGTCCGCGGCCGCCGGCGGCAAGCGGCGGCTGATGGTCGGTTTTCGGGCCGGCATCCCGGTCACCCCGGCGGCGCGGGCGTTCGAGGGCCGGCACCCGGACGTGGTCGTGGACGTGCAGCGGATCGAAGGGGACGAGCAGGCTGCGATGCTGCTCGACGGCCGCGTCGACGTCGGCTACGTGCGGCTGCCCATCGACGCGGCCGGCCTGCGCGTCACCCCGCTCTACACCGAACCGCGGGTAGCGGTACTGCCCGCCGGACACCGGTTTGCCGGCAAGGAGGAGGTCACCGAGGCCGACCTGGCCGGCGAACCGCTGGTGTGGCACGGTGACCCGAGCACGCAGCCCACCAAGCGCCCGCACCCTGATGCCGGGTACCCGGTGCGTGGGGTGGACGAGACGCTCGAGCATGTCGCGGCCGGGCGGGGCATCTCCTTCCTGGCCCGTTCGGCGTCCGTGTTCTACTCGCATCCGGACGTCGTCTATGTGCCCATCCCGGAACTGGCGCCCGACCAGGTGTGCCTCGCGGTGGCGGCATCGCACAGCTCGCCGGTGGTGGCCGACTTCGTCACTGCGGCTCAGTCGACGGCCGAGGTCACGGCAGAGTGTGGAAACTACGAGATGTGGCAGCTTGGAGGCGATGCCGTCACAAGGCACGCTTGAGCAGTTCGACCGACCCCGTTCATCATGCGCTGAAGAGTTGAACAGCCTGACGGAGTGGTGCTGTTGCGGCTGACCTCTGAGACAGTTCCGTTCTTCGACCGGCAGTTGCCCGAGGGCCCGAAGCACGTGAGACCGACGGGAAGTACGTGCTGCGGACGCGGCTCAAGTCGGCTGATCGCCCCGTCGTCGGAACGGAGCCGTCCACCGACGGTCTGCCGTTCGTGGCGTCGGGAGTCGGTCCTTGGGATCCAGAACCCGACGGCGGGTTCCAGCCGCAGGTCTCAAGCGGGATTCGCGTGCCCCGGCAAGCGAGGGGCAGACGTACCGGTACGGGCGGTCGGGCGTACGCTCCCCTGCGATCGCGAGAAGGAGACGCACCGCAAGGCGACGTGGGGGTTGTCGTGCTCGACGACGGCGCCGCGTGACCGGATGACCCCTCCTCCTCGTTCGTAGTCCGGGCAGCCCCGATGTGAAGGGGCGTTCGCGTCATCGACGGCATCCGGGACCCGCGCCGACCGGCCGCGTCGGCACGAGGGACGTCAGAGGGCGGTGGTCGCCAGGAGGTCGATGACGATCTCCGTTCCCAAGGCGTACGCCGGGACGCCCGAGGTGATGAGGGCGGTCTCGGCGACTCCGATGAGGTCGGCGACGGTGGCGCCCGCGTGGAGCGCGCCCCGGGCATGAATCCTGGCGGGGTGTTCCCGGCCGAGGGACAGGAGTTGCCCGTAGTGGACAAGCTGTTGCACGCGAGCGCCCAGCGGATTGTCGGTCAGCACGATGTGCCGCAGCGCCGCGAGTGCCTCTTCGGTGGGGAGCCGGCCGAAGTCCCGCGCCAGGCGCAGCCGGTCCTGCACGCCGCCCGGAACGTCTCCGAGGGTGGATTGGTAGCGGGCGCGCACGGCCTCGGTGCGCCGGGCGAAGGCGTCATCGGTCGTCGTGTCGTCGGCCGTCGCCGCGACTGTCATCGCGTCGTCGGTCATGATGCGACCCGGGCGATCGAGACGCGTACGGCGGCGAGCGCGCCCTCGGGGAAATCCACGGCCCCGCCGATCGCCGCCGCCGCGATCTCCGCCTCGGCGCTCTCCTCGATGGCCACCACCAGGTGGGCGGTCGCCGCCGAATCCGGGCCGAACACGATCAGTCCGTGGTTGGCCAGCAGGGCCGCCGAGGTCGTGGGGCGCCGCTCCAGGACGTCGACGATGCCCCGGACGGATATGTCGGACCCGCGCGGCCCCCACGGCACCACCGGGACTTCCTCGGGCTGTCCGAAGCGCAGCATCGGCTCGGTCCGGCACGGCAGCGGCCGGTGCGCGACGGCGAAGGCCGTCGCGGAGGGCGAGTGGGTGTGGATGACGGCGCCCACGTGCGGGCGGGCGCGGTAGACGGCGCTGTGCATGGCGATGATCTCGGCGCTGACCGACCGTAGTTCCCCTTCCAGGACCCGCCCGTCGAGGCTGACGGTCGCGAGGTCTCCGGGGCGGAGCCCGCGAACGAATCCCGGCGTCAGCAGGAAGCTCTCGGCGTCGAGCCGGGCGCTGAGGTTGGCATGCCCCGAGTGGGACATCACCCCCGCCGTGAAGAGCGCCTCCGCCGCCGCAACCAGCTCGTTCGCCCGCTCGTTCGCCGCCTGTGTGGTTGCCATCCGGCACCTCCGAAGTCCGCTGCCGGCGGCTCTCGATCGCCGCCGTACTCGCGCGTCCCACTCTTCAACTTAAACTCAGGTTCAAGTCAAGCGGCCGACGGCCGGAACCGAGCGGGAACGGCAGGAGCGATCACGTGCGCATGACCATCGGACAGCTCGCAGAGATCACCGGAGTACCGGCGTCGGCCATCCGCTTCTGGGAACGCCATGGCCTGCTGCCCGCACCCGAGCGCCAGAGCGGGCAGCGGCGCTACCCGCCGGAGGCCGCGCAGCGGATCGTGGTGCTGCGCAAGTGCCAGCAGGCGGGGCTGACCCTGGCGGAGATCAGCGAGTTCCAGGAGGACCAACCGCGCAGGCAGGCGATGATCCGCGCCAAGATCGTCGAGGTCGAGCAGCGGATGATCGACCTCGACCACGCCCACCAGCTCCTGGTCCACGCCCTGCAGTGCGGTGAGGAGGACATCGTCGGCTGCACCAAATTCCGGAAGCAGATGGCCGCCTGGGAGACATCCGCCCCGACCCCGCCGTAGTCCGGCCCGCAAGACCGTGCGGTGGACCGCCGGGCGAGGTACCGGCTCGTGAGGCCGGCCCTTTTCCCACCGACCTCCTCCCGAACCCGCCGTGCGGTGCGGCGCGGCGTCAACCGCAAACGGGCTCTCCAGCGACTGCCGTGGAAGACATGCGCACACCCGTGCCCGAGTCAACGGCGGGTGGCGGCCCGGCGATCCATACCCGCATCGCGGGGCCGGGCCACCGAACGGATCACACGATGCGGACGACGGTGACGAACATCAACCCGGCCGACACCTGATAGACGACGATGAACTTGCCTGCGGACGCCTGCCGGTGGTCCCGCCCGCGCATCTCGGACGTACCGCGCCCATAGGGGTCACGGGCGATCGCGGACACGCCGCTGTCGAGCGAGCTGCGGTCGGAGGAGGAGAGCTGCGAGCGGACCTTCTCGCAGTCGGGGCTGTAGTGCACTGCGTAGCTCATCCGGGATCGGCCTCTCGTGCGCGGGCCTGAAGTACCTGGCGTTCCTCTTCACGGAGGGCCTCGACCTTCTCGACGTCCTCGTCCCATGCGGGGGTCGGGAGCAGGGCCCAGCGGTGGAGGATGAGCAGGAGGTCACGTGCGTGGGCGGTGCCGACCTCCTCGTCGAACTTCTCTCGGGATTCCTCGGGGAGGGCGGCGCGGATGCCGGTGATGGAGGCGGGGTACTCGATCGTCTGCCCGTTGGCGAGGGTGGTGGTGAACGTGGCTGCCATTCCGACAGCGTGGCACCGCGCCACCGGTGTCCGGTAGCCGGCGCACTCGGGTGGAGTACGCGACCCGGTGTGCGCCCCGCGGCTCCAGGCGCCACCGCCACCGTCGTGGGGTGGAGGATCCGGTTGCCCGGTTCCGGCCTGACCCGGCGGCCGCAGGAGCGGAGCGGACCCGGCTGCGGCGACCAAGCAGCGGCCGGGCCCGGAGTACCAAGGCTTGGTTCATGATGTCGGCAAGGGCCAATGCGCGTGGCGAGACGGCCTGCTGGGAGAGGTCCGGACCGGGATGCGGGTCGAGCGTCCCCCGCACCGGAACGAGGGCACGCTGCCGGCAACGCGGCACTTGCCGGCGTGGTTCCTCGCGGGTCCGGTGGACGGCCACCATGCGAGGCTCGCGCACGGCGAGAAGCTACGGGCCCGGATCAAGGCGATGATCAAGAACCCCGGGGATCGCAACGAGGTGATCGCAAGAGTCGCCGCCCGAGTCCCGGAGATCACCCCCCAGAAGCCCATCACCATGCCGGAGGCGATGGCGTTGGGCCGAACCGATCCGGTGGCACATGAGTTGCTGGTGAGGATGCTGTTCAGTTGTGTCGTCGACGCCGACCGGCTCGACGCCGGCTCGCACTTTCGGCCGACGGCCCGCGTGATCCGCGAGGACGCGGACATGAAGGAGTTGGCGACCCGCTTCGAGGAGCGTCGCCTGGCCAAAATCGCCAACTCACCCTCCTCACCGTTGAACGACGCCCGCGAGGACATCTACCGGCGTTGTCTCGAGGCAGCTCTCGGCGAGCCTGGGATCTACCGGTTGCACGTCCCCACGGGCGGCGGAAAAACGTATGCGGGGGCCGCGTTCGCCCTGAACCACGCGGTGGCGCACGGCAGACAAGACGACGCCGACACCTGATCTTGCCTCGTCTTACGGACGTTGCCGATGTCTTCCGGCCCCAATACGGCCCCAGTTGAAGCCGTCGATTGGTGCAGCAGCGCGGAGCCTGAAGGCGTGGCTCAGCGGCCGTAGGGGTCGTTGTAGGCCGGCATGGTCCTGGTGACGTTCTCGAGGATCGGTGCCATGCGGCGTGCGGCTGTGTAGTGCCTGGCTCGGGCCTTGCCGTGTGGTTCCAGCCAGCCCTGGGCCACCAGTTCTCGCAGGTCTCGCACGGCGGATTGCTCGCTGATGTCGGCGTCGTGTTGGTATACGGGCCGGCGGACTTTCGTCCCGAACGCGGCGGGCATCAGGGCGAACGCGACGCGTTCGTCGAGACCCGCCTGCTCGGCGAGTTCGGTGAGTTCACGCCAGATCCGGGCGTACAGGTCCACGCGCCTGCCGGCCATCTGGGCTTGGCGATGGTGGGCTCCCAGGCAGAAACGGATCCAGGCGTGGGCGTCACGGGAGGGGTCCCAGGATGGGCCGCCGACCTGTTGGAGGACTCCGTAGTAAGCGTAAGTGTTCTGTCCATATCCCAGCCATTCCTCAATGGAGGAGAACTCTGCCGGCATGAGCGCCTCCCGGGAGAACACCAGGGTGGACAGAGCTCGTGACATGCGGCCGTTGCCGTCGGGCCAGGGATGGATGCTCACAAGGTTCAGGTGTGCCATGGAAGCGCGCACATGCACGGGGGCCTCGATGTCGCCCTCGTTGAGCCACGTCACCAGTTCCCCCATCAGGGCGGGGACCCGGGCGGGTTCGGGCGCGGTGTAGGCCGCGACGGCGGGGTCTTCCGGGGAGGTCACGTAGACGGGGCCCTTTCGCCATCGCCCCGGACGTTTGGTCACGTGATGGCCCTGCATCATGAAGTGCAGGCCGTTCAAGAGCCCGGTGTCGTAGCGAAAGTCCTCGCCCGCGTCGGAGAGTCCCTGGATGTACGTCATGGCGCGCTGGTATCCCTCGACCTCCGCGCGCGTTTCTTCCGTGGCGTCGAGGGGCTCCTCGCCCGACAACAGGGCCTCGACGTCGTCGACGGACGCGGCGTAGCCCTCGATCGTGTTCGAGCCGGCGATCGCCCGAGCGGTGAGGTTACGGCGCAATTGCCCCGACCAGCGTAGTTCCGGGCGCAGCATGTGACGTAGTCGGGTACGCATCTCCTCAATCTCCTGAAGAGCGCGCGCGTCACGGTCGTCCAGGCGAGGCACACGAAACAGCATGACTTAATGACACCATCATCCAGACATTCTGGCAAGTGGTAGCCACAACCGGCGCAGCAACCGCGCGGCCGGCGGAATCCCTCGATCGGTTCGCTGTCGGCAGCGGCCACATCGCGCAGGCCCGCCGACGGGTCCTGACGGTGCCCGGCTTCGTCGACACGATGTTGCGACCCTCGGCCGCGCCGAAAAGCGGCCGCCACGTCACAACCGACCTGCTCCAGAACCCGGACATCTGGTTGCGATCCTCGACCACCCCGCAGGACGGCCGCTACAACGGCGGACACGTGCGCCGTGCGCCAAAAGCGTCACGTGGCGGTCGCCATTCGGAGTGGCCGATCGCAACGCGGAGACCGTAGCCGGCTGCGCGGTGAACAGGTGCGGCGGTCACCCTTCGGGGTGGCCGAGATCGCAACGGGTCGGCCGCGTCGGACAGGATCTCGAAGCCCTCGTGGCGGTCGTCCTTTGGGGCGACCGAGGATCGCAATCCTTGCTCCACGCCCATGCTGTCGCGCAGCCGAGCTTGCGAACATCGGCGACAGGTAGAACGGGGCCGGACGGGGGGTCAGCCTCGGAACCACCACGCCGTCTCACGATGTCGTGGATTCGGCCAGCGGGCGTGGCCGCAGACGCCCTACAGGCACGTTCGTACGCGAAAGCGACAGCAAGAAAGCGCGGGCACCACATTGTCCCGGCCCCAATACGGCCCCAGTCGGAAACAAAACGGGCGCCCATCCGGTTAGATGGGCGCCTGAGTTGTGTAAACATGCAGGTCAGACAGGGTGGGCACAGACAGACTCGAACTGTCGACCCCTGCTTTGTAAGAGCAGTGCTCTAACCAACTGAGCTATGCGCCCCGGACGTGAGAGGACAGCTTACCCAACGTCTGGGCCTCTTCTGTCCCTCCGGGTCGTGGGGACGGTCGCGTCACTCGCTCGGGTACGGGTTTGGCCGGGGTCGTCGGGTGCGTCGGCCTGGCTGTGGTGGCTGTGCTTTGGGGCGGGGCCGGGAGCATCGCCTTGTCTTCGGGCTCACGTGGCGTGTGAGGGCCGATGCGGTCAAGGGGTGCGACGCCACAGGCGGATCGCCGTACTCGTTGCGGTTGAGGCCCGACCCCGGTGTCGGCGCAGTACGGGTGGTGCGGGTGGTGCGGTGGGAAACATCCCCCGATCCGTCGCCCCCGAAGTCGCAGCCCGGACACCCGAGGCAGGTCCCATGAACCGCACACACTTCCGCATTCACACATCCGTCGAGTCCTCCCGGCGCCGATCCGGCTCCCGCTCACTTCGCACCGTGCACGCCTTGTCGACCACGCTCGCCTTGGCAGCGGCAACCGCCGTCCTGGCCGCTCCCCCAGGCACGGCCGCTCCCACCAGTACCACCACCGCCCTCAACTCCGTTGCCACCAGAGCCTCATGGACGCCCCCGCTCGCCACCCGAGGTCGCTGGATCGTCGATGCCACCGGAGCCCGCTTCAAGCTCGTGTCCGCGAACTGGGCGGGGGCGCAGGGGACATGGAGCGGCTCCGGCGACATCAGCTCGCCGGCCGACCACCACAGCGGCGAGAACGCCAACGGCATCCCCCTCGGCCTCGACCGCGCGACCCTGCCCGCGATCCTCGCCGGATTTCACGCGACCGGTATCAACAGCATTCGGCTGCCGTTCTCGAACGAGATGGTGCACGGCACCACCCCCGTCCCCGACACGGCGGTCGCCGCCAATCCCCAACTCCGAGGCAAGACTCCGCTCCAGGTCTTCGACGCCGTGGTAGCCGCCCTCACCGGTGACGGCTTCGCGGTCGTACTGAACAACCACACCGGTACGACCCGTTGGTGTTGCGGCATCGACGGCAACGAGCGCTGGAACACCTCACGCAGCACGGGTGAATGGGTGGCCGACTGGCTCACCATGGCCAATCGCTACAAGGCCGACAAGCGCGTGGTCGGCGCGGATCTGTACAACGAGGTACGCCGCAACATCACCGACGACCCGAACTGGGGGTGGGGCGACAACCACGACTGGTATGCCGCCTCCCTCGAAGCCGGCAACCGCATCCTGGCCGAGGCCGACCCCGATCTGCTGATCATCATCGAGGGCATCAACTGGACGGGTATCCCCCTGGACGGCCTGCCACACGGCCGCCCGACCCTCACCCCTGTCCGCACGTTGTCGCACACCCTCGTCGATCCGAACAAGCTCGTCTACTCGGCGCACTTCTATGGTTACACCGGCCCCAACCACAGCGGCGCGTACGGTCTCGGCGAGACCCACGACCCGCGCTACCAGGACCTGACGCGCGATCAACTCTTCGCGGAGCTCGACCGATCGGCGTCGTTCGTCACCACTGACGGCCAACACCACACCGCACCCGTGTGGATCAGCGAGTTCGGCACCGGTGCCGAGGAGACCGACCCGGTCGCCCGCTCGTGGTTCGCCACGTTCACCGATTATCTCGTCTCGCGCGATCTCGACTTCGCCTACTGGCCCTTGCTCGGCTGGAAGGGCAATGGCCAGGGCGACTCGTGGGCGCTCCTGCGCTACGACCCCACCGGTACCCGCAGCGGCATCCTCGACGACCCGACCGACTGGCGCGCCGCCGCCTGGAACCACCTGATCAACGCACCGAGCCGTACCGGCCCCATCACCGCACCCGCGCGTTGGAACATGCTCGACCTGGACCATGCCGACGCCATCGCGTCCGTGCGCATGCGCGCGCAGTCCGACTGGGACGCCGGCGCCCGCAAGGCCGTATGCCCCGACGGCCAGCGCGTCGTCGGCCTGTCACACACCGGCAACCGCGGCCTGTGCACGAACATCGGCACCGGCGATCTCGCGACAACCAACCTCGCCTACACGGTCGTTCACGACGAGTCGTACGTACAGGGCGACTGGGCGACCGGCTATACCAAGCTCGAATGCCCCACCGGCCGATTCATGACCGGCTACAGCGTCCGCGGCGCGGCCGTGTCGGCCGTCCTGTGCGCCCAGGGCCGCCCCGGACTCGGTACCCAGGCCCGCACTCTATGGTTCGACCGCGGCGACAACCGTCCGACCGGCACGCCGTCGGCAGGCGGTGAATTCGCGTACGGCAACTACAAGGGCCAATGCAACGCCGACGAATACGCGGCAGGCGTCGCCTACACCGGCAGGATCGGCTCCCGCAAAACCCCCGACGCCCTGCTCTGCAAACACCTGACCTGACCCGAGCACCGCGCGAAACAGACACCACTCCCGAGCGCCGAACGCCACGCACCGACCACGTGCGCAACCGGCTCGGCCCGCGTCGAACCCCGACACGGGCCGAGCCGACCTGACTCCCCCAGCCCCGCCCAACTCAGCGCCCCGCCAACCCCCGTCGAATCTCCGCGACCATCCCGGAAGCGGCCGCCTCGATCAACTCCCGCACCTGCTCGAACCCTTCGGCCTCGCCGTAATAGGGGTCCGGCACATCGAGTTCGTCACCGGCCGCCGGATCGAACTCGCGCAACAGCCGGACCTTCGCCCGCGCCCCGTCATCGGGCGCCAACCGCCGCAACTCCCGCAGGTGCCCCGCATCCAGCGCGACGATCAAGTCGTACGTGGCGAACCAGCGCGCCTCGAACCGCCGGGCCGAGTGCCCGGTGTCGTAGCCGGCCCGCCGCAACGTGGCGTCCGTCCGGGCATCGGCCGGCCTGCCCCGATGCCACCCCTCCGTGCCGGAACTGTCCACCTCCACCGAGCCGGTCAGGCCCGCGTCCTCGACATACCGCCGAAGGATCCACTCGGCCATCGGCGACCGACAGATGTTTCCGGTACAGACAAACGTGACCCGATACGGCTCGCCCATGAACCCTCCATCACCAATCCCGGACCGATCCCCAGTCGCCCCCACAGCCACCACAAACCGCAGCCGACCGCCAACACCCAACATCAACCGCCGACTCCCGCCGGCTCCCGCAGGCACCCATCAACACCGCCGACAACCACTCGCCGGTCCAGACCCTCCGGAGCCCTCACCCCGGATAATCGATCACCCGATCACACCATCGCCCCAACAGCAGCGGATCATGGCTCACCGCCAACAGCCCGGCACCTTCGTCTCGCCGGTACCGCTCCACCACTCCCACCAGCGCAGCCGTCGTGGACGCGTCCAACATCGACGTCATCTCGTCGCACACCAGATACCTCGGCCGCAGCACCAAAGCCCGGGCCAGGCAGGCTCGTTGGAGCTGCCCGTCACTCACCTCGTGCGGCCGGCGGCCCAGCAGTTCCGGGGTCAGCCCAACCTCCTCGGCCAGTCCCGGCACCCGCTCGCCCACGTCACCCGCACGCCCCGTCGCCCGGAGCGGTTCCGCGATCACATCCCGCAGTCGCAGCCGCGGATCGACGGACAACCGCGGCTGCTGGAACAGCACGCCCACCCGCGTACGCACCTCGCGCGGCGCGCCGAACCGCCACCGCACGACCCGCTCGCCGTCGACGCTCACGCTCCCCGCGTACGGCATGTGCAACAGCGCCAGCACCCGAGCCAGCGTCGACTTGCCGCACCCGCTGGGCCCAAGCATCCCCACCGCCGCGCCCGGCTCGACCACCAGAGAGGCGTCCCGCACGATCGGGGAACGCCGGTCGTATCCCGCGACGATCCCGCTCGCCCGCAACCCCGACGAAACCTCAACCACAGCCGGACTCCGACGCCGACCCAAGCACAACCAACCCCACCAACACCCCAGCCGGAATCGACCCCACCACGACCTCAAGCACGAGCAAACCCGACCGACAACCCCACCACGAACAACCCCACCACGACCTCAAGCACGAGCCATCCCCACCGACAACCCCACCACGACCTCAATCACAAGCAAACACCGACAACCCCACGACCAACAACAACCCCACCACCACCTCAACCACAGCCGACCCCCTCCGGATGATGACAAGCCACCCCGTCCACCAAAACCGGAAGCTTCGTGCACTCCGTCGACGCCGACCCACACCGCGCTGCGAACACGCAGCCCTGCGGCAGGGCCGTCAACTCGGGCGGCATTCCCGGTATCGGCACGAACTCCCGCTCGGGCAAAGCGGCGAGCAGCCCTCGCGCGTAGGGGTGTCGCGGGCCGTCCCCGAAGAAGACCGCAGCCGGCGCCACTTCGACGATTCGCCCGGCATACATCACCGCGACCCGATCCGCGATCCGTTCCGCGGCCGCCAAGTCGTGCGTGACCAGCAGAACCGCGTGTCCCGCGTCCGCGAGTCGGCGCAGTTCGTCCGCCGTTCGCTCGACCAATGCCCGGTCCAGGCCCGTCGTCGGCTCGTCCGCGACGATCAGCCACGGATCACCCACCAACGCGAGCGCAACCGCCGCGCGCTGGGCGAGCCCGCCGGACAGCTCATGCGGATACCGGTCCAGATGGTCGACCGGATACGCCGCCCGCTCGGCCACGCCCTCGGCGATCGTCCGCACCTGGGCCCGCTCCGACCGCAGCAACTCCCTTACCGTTTCCTCCAGTTGCGAGCGCACGGTACGCACCGGGGTCAGATGCGCGGCCGGACTCTGGGGCACGAGCCCGATCCGCCGCCCCCGCACCTCCCTCGCGAGCACGCCCTCCGCCGCGCCGACCAACTCCAGCTCGGCGTCGTCGTCGTCGATCAGCGTCGCCCTGCCGCCGATCCAAGCGTTCGCCGGCAGCAAGCCGAGCAACGCCGCCGCCATCACCGATTTACCGCAGCCGCTCTCGCCGACCAAGGCCAGGCACTCCCCGGCCGCGAGCGAGAACGAGACGTCACTCACCGCCCGCACCTCCGCCTCGGCCCTCGGCAGTCGAAAGCGCACGGTGAGTCCGTCGACGACCAGCGACCCGGCGGCGCTCACAGGTGCAACTCCGGTCGTGCACGCGGGTCGATGCGGTCCCGCCAGAACCCGGCCAGCCCGGCGATCGCAAGCGTCGGGACCACGATGAACACGCCGGGCGAGAACGCAGGCCACCAATGGCCCGTCAGCAGGGCCTGTCGGCCGTCCTCGATCATCGTGCCCAGACTCGCCAGATGCGGTGGCATTCCGAGGCCGAGGAACGACAACGCCGACTCGTGCCAGATCGCGTGCGGTACGGCGAGCACCGCCGCCAACGCCGCCTGCGGCGCGACGTTCGGGACGAAGTGCCGTACCGTCACCCGCAGTCGCGAGGCCCCGCCCGCGACGGCCGCGTCCACGAACGGCCGAGCCCGCAGCGACATCACCTCGGCCCGCACGATCCGCGCCGTGGACAGCCAGTGGGTCAGCCCCACCGACACGATCACCGCGACCGGGCCGGGTCGGAACAATGCGACCAGGATGATCCCGAGCAGTAGATGCGGTACCGACGCGATGACGTCCACGATCCGTGCGAGGACGCGGTCCGTCCACCCGCCCAGGGCGCCGGCAGTGGCGCCGACCACCGTCCCGATCACGGTCGACACGACGGCCGCGACCACGCCGACCATGAGTGACACCCGCATGCCGTACACACAGCGCACGAGCGTGTCGCGACCCATCTCGTCCGTGCCCAACGGGTGGGCCCACGAAGGCCCGAGCAACCGGTCGTCCAAGTGCACGATCGTCTGGTCGAGTTGCGCGAACAGCGGTACGAACACCACTGCGAGCACCACCGCCCCCGCCACCGCGACCGATGCCCACAGCCGCCATCGTGCGGCCGCCGACACCGACACGAGCCGGCGCCGCACCGGCCGCACCGGCCGCAACACCACGTCACCCATCGAGCGCCACCCTCGGATCGGCCAACCCGTACAGCACGTCGGCCGCGAGATTGCCGAGCAACACCGCGACCGTCGCGAGCACGGTCAGACCCGTCATCAACGGGAAGTCCACCGCCATCGCCGCCTGTACGGTCGCCGCCGCGACACCGGGCCACGAGAACACCGTCTCCACCAGCAGGGCCCCCGTGATCAATTCCGGCACCCGCGACCCGAGCAGCGTCAGGAACGGCAGCAGCGCCGACCGCAACGCGTGCCCGAGCAGCACAGTCCGTTCGCGAAGTCCCCGCCCGCGGGCGCCGATCACGTGATCCTCGGCCAACGCGGCCAACAGCGACTGCCGGACGAACAACACGAACCACGGCAACTGCGAAATCGCGAGCACCGCTGCGGGCAACACCAGATGCGTACCGACCTGACCCGCCGTCACCACCGAGGCGGAGGTGTCGGTCAGCCCGCCCGCGGGCAACCATCGAAACCGCAGCGCGCACAACCACACCGCGCCGAGCGCGAGCCAGAACACCGGCGCGGCCTCCAGGGTGTACATCGCCCCGGTGACACACCGGTCGAGCACCCCACCCGCTCGCCGAGCCGCGAGCACCCCCAGCAACACGCCGAGCATCACCGTGACCACGAACGCGACCGACACCAACAGCACGGTCCAGCCGAGCCGTTCACCGATCACGTCGCCCACCGGCATCCGCATCGACCGCGACGCGCCGAGGTCACCGGTCACCGCATGAGTGAGCCACGACCACCACTGCGCGACGAACGGCCTGTCCACGTCGAAGTTGGCCCGGATCTGGTCGAGATTCTCCTTCGACGCGTTGAACGCCGCGTCCCCGGCATACTGCCGAACCGGGTCGAACGGCGAGGCCGCGCCGAGCGCGAAAACCGAGAACGTCACGGCGAGCAGCACCACCGGCGCGAACGCGAGCCGCCGCGCCACCATCACGAACAACCCTCGAACCCGAGGCCGCGACGCCCACCGAACCCCGGGCAGCCGCGCCCACATCGCCCGAGCGGCAGCCCCCGAACCCGCGCCCGACCTCGCCGACCCGAAGGCCGTGCCCGACTCCTCCGCCCCTGAAGCGGCACCCGACCCCGCCGACCCCGCCGACCCCGAGGCCAAACCCGACCCGGAAGCCGAACCCGACCCCGCCGACCCGAAAACCGCGCCCGACTCCTCCTCCCCCGAAGCCACACCCGACCCCGAAGCCACGCCCGCTCCCGAACCCGAGCCCATCGACCCCGACTTGCCACCCGAACCGGCGCCCATCGACCCCGATTTGCCACCCGAACCCGAGCCCGTCGACCCCGACGCGCCACCCGAACCCGAGCCCGTCGACCCCGACGCGCCACCCGAACCCGAGCCCGTCGACCCCGACGCGCC
>NZ_WWJX01000037.1 GCF_009865215.1 Streptomyces sp. SID3343
TGGCGGGTGCGGTCGTGGGCGCGTCGCCACGCTTGCCGACCAGGGGGTTCACGTCGGCGGGTCCGGGCGGGTCGGTCGAGGCAAGTGCCTTGCGAGGGCTGACGGATCCCCATCCGAACGTGTCCGACGGGACCGGCTCGTCGGGCCGGTTCGCGGTGTCTAGCAGCCGCTGAATGACCTGATTGGCAGTCCAGTCGGGGTGCACGGACCAGACGAGCGCGGCCACCCCGGAGGTGAGGGCGGCGGCGCCGCTCGAACCTGTGCCCATGCAGTAGCGCGTCTCCGAGATGCAAGCCGATGGCGTGTCGGCGCCTGGAGCCGAAAGGGAGACCCACGAGCCGGGAACGCCGTTGGAGGCCATAGAGCCCTTGCGCGTCAGCGCACTGACGCCGACGACGCCAGGGTATGCAGCGGGATAGACCGGCACGTCGCGCGAGTTGTCGGGCGTATTGCCCGCAGCGGCTACGACCAACTTCCCCTTGCGTTGTGCGTAGGCCACGGCCTCGCGCATATCTGGGACCGCAGTTCCCGTTCCCAGCGAGAGGTTGATGATTCGAGCCGGCGAATCGGCGGCAAGTCGAATGGCCTTCTCGACTGCCCCCGGCATCATGGAATTATCGCTCAAGTAGGTTCGAAATGGCAGGATTTTGACGCTCGGAGCAACGCCGTAGACACCTTGGCCACCATTGCCTCGTCCCAGTCCCGCAATGAGCCCGGCCATGCCGGTACCGTGTCCAGCCCCGTCATCCCCGGCACCCATGGGCCCGGCCAGCACCTGCCCTGCCAAATCGGGATGGGTGGCGTCGACCCCACTGTCGATGAGGGCCACAGTGACACCCGCGCCCTTCGAGCTCTTCCACACCTCCTCCATGTGCCAGACGTCGAGGTACCACTGAGCCGCCCGGACGGAATCTGCGCGAGCCGCAGGCGCGGCCCACACCGCGCCGACCATCGCCACCAAAAGCAGCGCTACGGCCGACGCCACGGAGCGGGCTTGAACGAGGCGTCCGCTCATACGAGGACGTTGTCCTTCCTGAAGGCTATTGCGTCGTCGAGCCGGGTCACTCGATGACGGGTGGCACGATGTCCCGACGGCGGGGCTCGTCCCATGCATCGTCGTTGTCACGTCGAGCGGGACCAGGACGCCTGCGTGGCCGGGTAGGGCGATCACCGCCGAGCAAGGAGGCAGGTGGCTCTCCGCCTCTACTGCGAGGGGCCCCGCGCGC
Source organism: Streptomyces sp. SID3343 (assembly GCF_009865215.1). Taxonomy (GTDB): domain Bacteria; phylum Actinomycetota; class Actinomycetes; order Streptomycetales; family Streptomycetaceae; genus Embleya. The sequence goes on from NZ_WWJX01000037.1 coordinate 1,227, forward strand.
ATCTCCCGTACTAGGTGCCCCTGTCGCCGCCGGTGCGGACCGCTGCGCGGGTCCGGTCCGGGCTGTGGAAGCCGCAGGAGCGCCGATGACGCCACCCGGGGATGTCGCCAGCCTGCGTCGGTTGCTGCTGCCGGCCGGACTACCGCCCATCCCCGGTGCGCCCGACGCACCACCGCCCATACCGCGCCCGGGAGAACCCGTTCCCGGCGAGGCTCCGCCGTTGGCTCCGGCGCCAGGGGCCGGCGTGCCTTCACGCGTGGCGAAGCGACCACCACGAGCGGGCGAGGCGGGGGGAGCCCCGCCGCCGGAAGGCCCCGTGCCGGGCACCGAACCCCCACGACCTCCGCCGCCGGATCCGCCCCCGCGACTTCCTCCACCGCTCCCGCTCGGGACTGCTGCCCCACGGCTGCCTCCGCCACCGCCGGAGTACGCGCCGGACCCCGGAGGGGCGTACGGAGAGCTTCCGCCTCCGGGAATGTTGCCACCCGGCGTGGCTCCACCCGGCCCACCGGAATACGCGGGCGGCGTGGGCACTTCGACCACGGACCCGGGAACCGTCAAGGAGCCGTGACCTTCCAGATTGGTCGTTTGCGGCACATACGGCGTTGTCACCCCCGGTGTCGTCTGCCCCCAGGAGCCTGGCGGTTGAGCAATCGTGACCGGTGGGGCAAAGCCGCCGGGAGCCCCGTTCGGCCCGAGTGAACCCGGCCCACGACCGGAAGAAATTCCACTGGCCCAGCCAGTGCCACCGGAGCCACCTGGGCCTGCACCTCCACCGCCGGTGGGGCCACCACCACCAGCGCTACCGCCACCAGCGCTACCGCCACCACCGCCGGTGCCTCCTCCACCTCCACCTCCACCTCCGGTGCCGGTCCCTCCGGCGTCGCCTCCGGAGGCCGGGAACGTGGAGTATTTCTCCAAGGCCGGCGGCGGCGGGGGAAACGGCGGTGTCGGGATTGCCTGCAGCTCCCGCCCCGCGTCGCTGTAGGCGTACGCCAATCCCGTCATCACGCTGGCCGCCTCACCATGCAGCGACTGAAGATGCCCCTGAGCATCCGCCTTCGCCTTCGCCGGGTCCACGCCGACCACCGGCTTACTCGGATCGACAGGAGGCAGCACCTGGTTCGCCGCAGCGACGGTGGCCGGGTCGGGTGCGGCAGGGATGCGGTTCTTCGCGTCCTGGAGGTCCGTGCCGACTCGCTCCACATGGACGGCCGCGAGCTTCAGGTATGCCTGAAGATCCCCTCCCGCGCGCCCGACCTGACCGGCCCAGGACTGGAAGCCCTCGGCGCTCGGCCCCTGCCATCCCGCTCCGAGGATCGCGCAGTAATCGGACATGGCATCCACCACGCTCGACACGCGGCCGCCTGCGGCATGGAGCTTTTCGGCGTACTGGAAGAAGGTGCCCGGATTCGCGCCGTCAATCATCTTCTGGAGCGTCTCCAGGGGAAGCGCGCCGAAATCTGTCGACGGGCCCGGGCCCGAACCCTCGCTCGGCGTCATCGGTTTCCCCCCACGAACTCGAATCCGCTGTCCCGGCTCATCCGAGATCCACCACCTTGCTCGAAGGTCCACCGCCGGAGCCCGTTCCGGCAGCCGGCGGCCTGGTCGTGTTCTCCCTGAGCCGCGTCATGATCGCGTTCAGTTCACGACGCTGGTCCTCGTCGATCGCCGCAGTGGTGCCACCGGCCGTTCGGACCGACATCTTCATGGCGGCGATCTGGTCCTGCAGGACCCCGATCAACTGCTGAACCCGGGCGCTCGTCTCCTGCAAGACCGTGCCCATCCAGGCCGACTCGTGGAAATCCACACCCAAGTCCGCTCCGTTGAGCGCCAGTTCGGTGGACTTGGCCACCGGGTCGGGCCCCTCGCCGAGTTCCTTCATGAGGCCTTCCAGAGACCTCTCGAACGTTTCGAGCACGTCCAGACTCATCTCGAAGCCGGACCCGCCGCCCCCCGCATTTCCTGCCATGATCCGCACGTCCCCCCGCGCTCGCCCACCCCGCACCGCAGCCGGATTCGGACATAGTGAACGAACGCGGCCTTCGCAGCGCACCCCATTGATCCATACGTCGATGACGGTACGCAAGAGGAATTTGACGTTCCGTTAGGACTGTTTGGTTGGACGTAGTGTGACTTATCCGAGCTTCATCACGTCAAGGATGGGTCAAATTCCGCGTCTCGCGGTCGACCGCAGCCCCGAAGTGGCCAAAGCCGAGCGATATTTCGGCCACGCCGAACGCATTTTCGGGCCGAGCCATCCCACCCATGGGGTTGGCGCTCGGGCGACGTGGCGGTCGGCGGGCTGAACGGTGGACTGTGCGCACAGGCCATGGCGCCGGAAGGCCCGGAGAAGCCCGGGCCCCAAGTCTTTGCCGACGGAGCACCGTTGCGCCTCTCGTGACCCTCTACGCGGAAAGATCCACTCCCACCCTCGACGCTACTGCGGCGGACCGCCGCCCTGTCCGTGACCGCCGTCGACCGGCTGCTCGACGCCAACGGCCGTACCGGTGACCGCCTTCCCGCCCTCACCGTCCTGTGACGTGGATCGGGCCCCGCCGTCACGAAGACGGTGGGGCCCGAGGACCGCGTGTGCAAGGACAGCGCCGCTACCGCAGCGGCATGCCGTCCGCGATGCCCTCGCTTTCCGGGGGTGTCGCGATCAGGCCCAGTTCGGCCGGGTTCGCCAGGAGGGGGTGGGACGGCATGAGCCTGACCGTGTAACCGAACGGGCCGGTGCGGTCCAAGGCCAGGGAACCCTCGTAGAACCAGCGGCCGTGTTCGTCGCGGCGCCCCGCCTTGAGCGGGCCCACCACACCGTCCACGATCCGGTCCGCGTCGTCGACTCGCCCGTGCACGACCTGGACCTCGACGTCGGCCGGCGCGAGTTCGCCGAGCGAGACGAACACCCGCAGGCTCAGCGTGTTGCCGATCTCGGGGGAGTCCCCTATCCCGCCCGACTCGACGTGGTCGACCCGCACCCCCGACCACGAACGTCGCACGTGGGCCTTCCACTCGGCCAGGTCACGCGCGGCCGCGCCGGTGATCGCCCGGCCCGCGAGCGCGGCCGGCGCGTACAGCACGTCGACGTAGTCCTTGACCATCCGGTCCGCGAGGACCTTCGGACCCAGGGTGGCCAGCGTGTGGCGGACCATTTCCAGCCACCGCGTGGGCAGCCCCTCGGGCCCGCGGTCGTAGAACCTGGCCGCGACCGAGTTCTCGATCAGGTCGTACAGCGCGCCCGCCTCGAGGTCGTCGCGCCGGTCGACGTCGGTGATGCCGTCGGCGGTCGGGATCGCCCAACCGTTCGAGCCGTCGTACCACTCGTCCCACCACCCGTCGAGGATCGACAGGTTCAGGCAGCCGTTGAGCGCGGCCTTCATGCCCGACGTCCCGCATGCCTCCAATGGGCGCAGGGGATTGTTGAGCCACACGTCGCACCCGGGGTACAGGTGCTGGGCCATCGCGATGTCGTAGTCCGGCAGGAACACGATCCGGTGCCGCACGTCCTCGCGATCGGCGAAGCGCACGAGCTCCTGGATCAGCAGCTTGCCGCCCTCGTCGGCCGGATGGGCCTTGCCCGCGATGACGATCTGGATGGGCCGTTCGGGGTGCAAGAGCATCGCCCGCAGCCTGGCCGGATCCCGCAGCATCAGGGTCAGCCGCTTGTAGGAGGGAACCCGCCGGGCGAACCCGATGGTGAGCACGTCCGGATCCAGAACGCCTTCGATCCAGCCCAGTTCGGCGTCGCCCGCGCCGCGTTGCTTCCACGACGCGCGCAGTCGGGTCCGGGCCTCGGTCACCAACTTGGCGCGCAGCGTGCGCCGTAGTTCCCACAGCGAGCCGGGCGACAGTCCTTCGATCGCCGACCACGCCGCGGGATCCTCGGCGAGTTCGACGCCGAGCTCGCGCGAGGCCAGGTCCAGGACGTCGCGGTCCACCCACGTCGGCGCGTGGACGCCGTTCGTGATCGAGGTGATCGGCACCTCGGTGGTGTCGAAACCCGGCCACAGGCCGTCGAACATGCCGCGGCTGACCTGCCCGTGCAGTTTGCTGACGCCGTTGGCACGCTGCGCGAGCCGCAGGCCCATCACGGCCATGTTGAACACGCCCGGGTCGCCGCCGGGGTAGGTCTCCGCGCCCAGCGCGAGGACCTGCTCGACCGGTACTCCCGGACACGCGAGGTCGCCGCCGAAGTGACGCTGGATCAGGTCGCGGCCGAACCGGTCGATACCGGCCGGCACGGGGGTGTGGGTCGTGAAGACCGTCCCCGCCCGCGTGGCCTCCAACGCCGCGTCGAAGTCGAGCCCGTCGGAGGTGGCGAACTCGCGGATCCGCTCGATCCCCAGGAATCCGGCGTGGCCCTCGTTGGTGTGAAAGACCTCGGGGGCCGGATGTCCGGTGATCTCGCAAAATGCCCGCAAAGCCCGCACCCCGCCGATGCCGAGCAACATCTCCTGATGCAAGCGATGTTCACTCGTCCCGCCGTAGAGGCGGTCGGTCACCTCACGCTCGGCGGGCTCGTTCTCCTCGATGTCGGAGTCGAGCAGCAGCAGTGGCACCCGACCGACCTGGGCCTTCCAGATCCGCGCGTGCAACTCACCCGCGGGGAGGTCGATGACCACCCGTGCGGGTGCACCGTCGGCCCCCCGAAGGAGCGTCAGTGGCAACTCGTTGGGGTCGAGCAGGGGGTAGCGCTCCTGCTGCCAGCCGTCCCGGGAGAGCGACTGCCGGAAGTACCCGTGGCGGTACATGAGTCCGACGCCGACGATCGGCACACCCAGGTCGCCGGCGGCCTTGAGGTGGTCGCCGGCGAGGATGCCCAGACCGCCGCTGTACTGCGGAAGTGCCGCGGTGATGCCGTACTCCGGCGAGAAGTACGCGATCGCGGCGGGCGGCGAATCCTCGCCTGTGCTCGCCGTGGACAGGGTTTGGTACCAACGAGGTCCGGTCAGGTATTCGTGCAGGTCTTCGGCTGCGACCCGCAGTCGGGCAAGGAAGCGGCGGTCTTCGGCCAGAGCGCCGAGTTTGTCGTTCGGCACGGTGCCGAGCAGGCGGACCGGGTCCCGGCCGACCGCCGACCAGACGTCCGGATCGATCGACTCGAACAGGTCGCGGGTCTCCGCGTGCCAGGACCAGCGGAGGTTGATCGCCAGTTCACCCAGTGGCTCCAGCGGAGCGGGCAGAACCGTGCGCACGGTGAATCTGCGGATTGCTCTCACGCTGCGACCCTAGCCGGAAGGTGGCAGAACTTGCGACAGTGGATGCAGTGCGCTTGCAAAGCCGGCAAGATTTTGCGGATGCCCGTCGGGGTGTATTTACACCATATGGACCGTGCCCCGATCGGTTCGATGATCGTTGAACAGCCGGGTCCTTCCGTCCCGCCGTACTGCGGATATGTCGGTCATTCGTCCTCCGCGACAGCGGGTCGGGCCCCGCCCGGTTCTCGCTCGGTGGTCGCGTCACATGCAACGGCCGCCGCGCGGCGGTGAGAAGCGGACCCGAGCGATCCCACCGGACGCCGCCGGGTCGGCCTCGCGCCGTCGCCAGGTTCCGAGAAACGAGTCGGCATCGGGGAAACGAGTGGGTTTCCGTACGGGTGTAACGCGCGCGACGCGCACGAGTTGCCCGTCCGTGGGTACAGGAGTTCGGCATGACCAGTTCGGCTGAGAAGAACCCCGGGGGCGCCCGCGCACCCCGGGCGGGGCAGGCCGCGGCCGACGAGGCCGCGACACGGAAGGCGACTGCCGAGAAGTCGACGGCCGCGCCGGCCCCGACCACCTCCACGTCCAAGACGATCAAGACGACCGAGAGCACGAGGGCCACGAGGGCCCCCGTCACCGGAACGGGTGCAGCCGAAAAGGCGAAGCCCGAAACCGGGTCGGCGGGCAAGTCGCGGGTGCGCGCCACGAGATCGGCCAAGCCCACCGAGCGTTCGTCCACGCCCGCCACGAGATCGGCCGAGTCCACCGCGAGTTCGGCCACGCCGGCCGGGAGATCGGCCAAGCGCACCGCGGAATCGGCCAAGCCCGCCGCGAAGTCGATCAAGCCCGCTTCCCCCCGGATCGGGCGCATCCCGATCCTCGACGTCGAACCCGCCGTGGACGGTGGCACCCGACCGGCTCGCGCGGTCCCCGGCGAGACCTTCCACGTCGGCGCCACGGTCTTTCGCGAGGGCCACGACGCGGTCAACGCCAACGTCGTGCTGCGCGACCCGCGCGGCCGGGTCGCGCAGTCCACCCCGATGACGCCGGGGGCGCCCGGCACCGACCGCGTGCATGCCCAAATCACCCCGTCCTCGGAGGGCATGTGGACCTACGCCGTCGAGGCGTGGGGCGACCCGATCGCGACCTGGCGACACGCGGCCGGGATCAAGATCCCGGCCGACATCGAGGTCGGCCTGGTCCTGGAGGAGGGCGCGCAACTCCTGGAGCGGGCCGCCGCCGGGGTCCCGAAGAAGGACGGTCTGCGGGCGATCGTGCTGGCCGCGGCGAACGCGGTCCGCGACGAGGGGCTCGACCCGGCCGCGCGCCTGGCCGCCGCGCGATCCCCGGAGCTGGACGCGGTACTGACGCGACATCCGCTGCGCGAGTTGGTGACCTCGTCGGCCCGCCATCCGCTGCGGGTCGAGCGCGAGCGCGCGCTGTACGGCTCCTGGTACGAGTTCTTCCCGCGCTCCGAGGGCGCGGTGGTGGATCCCACCGGCAAGCGGCCGCCGCGCGGCGGCACGTTCCGGACCGCCATGGAACGCCTGGTCCAGGTCGCCGCGATGGGCTTCGACGTGGTGTACCTGCCACCGATCCACCCGATCGGCCACGCGTTTCGCAAGGGGCCCAACAACACCCTGGAGGCCGGCCCCGACGATCCCGGTTCGCCGTGGGCCATCGGTTCGCCCGAGGGCGGGCACGACGCGATCCATCCGGACCTGGGCACCATCGAGGACTTCGACGCGTTCGTCGCGCGGGCCCGCGAGTTGCGGATGGAGATCGCCCTGGACTTCGCGCTCCAGGTCTCCCCCGACCATCCCTGGGTGGAGAAGCACCCCGAGTGGTTCCGCCACCGCGCGGACGGCACGATCGCCTTCGCGGAGAACCCGCCGAAGAAGTACCAGGACATCTACCCGATCGACTTCGACACCGACTTCGACGGCCTGGTCGCCGAGACGCTGCGGGTGTTGCGGCACTGGATGGCGCACGGCGTGCGGATCTTCCGGGTGGACAACCCGCACACCAAGCCGGTGATGTTCTGGGAACAGGTGATCGCCGAGATCAACGCGAGCGATCCCGACGTGATCTTCCTGGCCGAGGCGTTCACCCGCCCGGCGATGATGCGCACGCTGGCCAAGGTCGGCTTCCAGCAGTCGTACACGTACTTCACCTGGCGCACCGGCAAGGACGAACTTCAGGAATACCTCACGGAGTTGACCACCGGCGAGGCGTCGTCCTACATGCGGCCGAACTTCTTCGTCAACACTCCCGACATCCTGCACGCCTACCTCCAGTACGGCGGTCCGGCCGCGTTCAAGATCCGGGCCGTGCTCGCGGCCGCGTTGTCCCCCTCGTGGGGCGTGTACGCGGGGTTCGAGCTGTTCGAGCACCTCGCGGTCAAACCGGGCAGCGAGGAGTACCACGACTCGGAGAAGTACCAGCTCAGGCCGCGTGACTTCGCGGCCGCCGAGCGGGAGGGGCGTTCGCTGGCGCCGTACCTCACGACGTTGAACCGAACGCGCCGCAGGCACCCGAGTCTGCAACGTCTGCGAAACGTGACCTTCCATCACGTGGACGACGATGCGGTCATGGCCTTCTCCAAGCGCACCCGTGTCGGAGACGTGGACGACCTCGTCCTGGTCGTCGTCAACCTGGACTCGCACCACACCCGCGAGGCGACCGTCTCCCTGGACCTGCCCGCCCTCGGCCTGGACTGGCAGGACACCTTCCCGGTGCACGACGAGTTCACCGGGGCCGGATACCGCTGGGGTCGGCACAACTACGTGCGTCTGGATCCCGCGCACGAGCCCGCGCATCTCTTCTCGGTCCGGAGGAACAGCCCGTGATCGTCAACGAACCCGTTCGTGACACCTTCGACGACACTCCGTCGCAAGATCGCGATCCCCTGTGGTTCAAGCGAGCCGTCTTCTACGAAGTCCTCGTGCGGTCCTTCCAGGACAGCAACGGGGACGGGGTCGGCGACCTCAAGGGCCTGACCCAGAAGCTGGACTACCTCCAGTGGCTGGGCGTCGACTGCCTGTGGTTGCCGCCCTTCTTCGCGTCCCCGCTGCGCGACGGTGGTTACGACGTGGCCGACTACACCGCCGTGCTCCCGGAGTTCGGCGATCTCGCCGACTTCGTCGAGTTCGTCGACTCGGCGCACAAGCGCGGGATGCGCGTGGTGATCGACTTCGTGATGAACCACACCAGTGACCAGCACATGTGGTTCCAGGAGTCGCGCAACAATCCGGACGGCCCCTACGGGGACTACTACATGTGGGCCGACGACGACAAGGCGTACGCCGACGCGCGGATCATCTTCGTCGACACCGAGACCTCGAACTGGACCTACGACCCGGTCCGCAAGCAGTACTTCTTCCACCGCTTCTTCAGCCACCAGCCCGATCTCAACTACGAAAACCCGCGCGTGCAGGAGGAGATGCTGGCCGGTCTGCGGTTCTGGCTCGACCTGGGCATCGACGGGTTCCGTCTGGACGCGGTGCCGTACCTGTTCGCGCAGGAGGGCACCAACTGCGAGAACCTGCCCGCCACCCACGAGTTCCTCAAGCGGGTGCGCAAGGAGATCGACGACAAGTATCCGGACACCGTGCTGCTCGCCGAGGCCAACCAGTGGCCCGAGGACGTCGTCGACTACTTCGGCGACGGCGACGAGTGCCACATGGCGTTCCACTTCCCGGTGATGCCGCGCATCTTCATGGCGGTGCGGCGCGAATCCCGCTACCCCGTCTCGGAGATCCTCGCCGGCACGCCGTCGATTCCGAACAACTGCCAGTGGGGCATCTTCCTGCGCAACCACGACGAGTTGACCCTCGAAATGGTGACGGACGAGGAACGCGACTACATGTACAAGGAGTACGCCAAGGACCCGCGCATGCGGGCCAACGTCGGCATCCGTCGCCGGCTGGCCCCGCTGTTGGACAACGACCGCAACCAGATCGAGCTGTTCACCGCGCTGTTGCTGTCGCTGCCGGGTTCACCCGTCCTGTACTACGGCGACGAGATCGGCATGGGGGACAACATCTGGCTCGGCGACCGCGACGGGGTGCGCACGCCGATGCAGTGGACTCCGGACCGCAACGCGGGCTTCTCCACGTGTGATCCGGGCAGGCTCTTCCTGCCCAACATCATGGACCCGGTCTACGGCTACCAGGTCACCAACGTCGAGGCGCAGATGTCCAACGCGTCGTCGCTGGTGCACTGGACCCGCCGGATGATCGAGGTGCGCAAGCAGAACCCGGCCTTCGGGCTCGGTACGTACAACGAGTTGCCCTCGTCCAATCCCAGCGTGCTGGCGTTCCTTCGTGAGTACGAGGACGACATCGTGCTGTGTGTTCACAACTTCTCGCGCTTCGCCCAGCCGACCGAGTTGGACCTGCGGCAGTTCGAGACGTTCGAGCCGGTCGAGCTGCTCGGGGGGGTGACATTTCCCGCGATCGGTGAGCTTCCGTATCTCCTGACGCTCGCGGGGCATGGTTTCTATTGGTTCCGTCTCACTCGGGGAGAAATGACGCTGTGACGTATTCCACCCGACCTCACGATCCGAGTTCCGGTGCCGTGATCGCACTGTTGCGGGACTGGCTTCCGCAGCAGAGATGGTTCGCCGGCAAGGGCCGACCTCTTCGTGGGGTCGGCGTGGTCCACAGTCTCGAAGTGGTCTCCGGTGACCCCGCCCTGCACCACACGGTGTTGCGGGTCGAGCACGGGGCCGATCCGGAGCACTACCAACTGCTGCTGGGCGTACGCGAGTCCTTGCCCGCGCGGCTCGCGCACGCGTCGATCGGGCGGCTGCCGAACGGCAATTGCCTCTACGACGCGGTCTACGACGCGGAAGTGACCCGCTGGTTGCCGGAACGGTTCGCCGCGGCGGACACCGTCGGGCCGCTGTCCTTCCACCGGCGTCGGGCCGAGGCGCCCGATCCCGCGTCGGTCGGCCTGGTGATCGCGGCCGAACAGTCCAACACGTCGATCGTGTTCGGCGACGACGTGATCCTCAAGCTGTTCCGGCGCCTGGTCCCCGGGGTCAATCCCGACCTGGAGGTCTCGATCGCGTTGGCCGGCGCGGGATCGCGCCGGATCCCCGCACCGGTCGCGTGGTTCGAGATGCCGTTCCCGAACGACGAGCATCAACCCACCACGCTGGGCATGCTCCAGGAGTATCTGCGCACGGGTACCGACGGCTGGGAGTTGGCCAAGACGTCGGTGCGCGACCTGTACGCGGGCCAGGAGGTGCGCGGCCCGCGCCCGAGCGCGCACGAGTCCGGCGGTGACTTCGCGGGCGAGTCGTTTCGGCTCGGCGCCGCGACCGCCGAGGTACACGCCGATCTGGCCCGCTCGCTGCCCACGGCGGCCGCGGGCCCGGCCGAACTCGCGGCCATCGCGCGCGACATGGAGCGCCGCCTCGACGCGGCCGCCGAGGCGGTGCCTGACCTGGCGCCGTTCGCGGATCGGCTGCGCGAGGCGTACGCCGACCTGGAGGAGCTCGGCCGCGACGATCATCCGGTCGCGCTCCAGCGCATCCACGGCGACTTCCACCTGGGTCAGGTCATGCGCACCGCGACCCGGTGGGTGCTGATCGACTTCGAGGGCGAGCCGGCCAGACCGTTGAGCGAGCGCCGCTCGCTGCACTCGCCGTTGCGCGACATCGCGGCGATGCTGCGCTCGTTCGACTACGCGGCACGCCATCTGCTCGCGGGTGGCGGTGGGTTCTGGGGTCGCGGCGCGCCCGCACCGCACCTGGTACGGCGGGCGGAGGAATGGGCCACCCGCAACCGGGACGCGTTTTGCGCCGGCTATGCCGACGCGGGCCCGTTCGACCCGCGCACCGAGCCCGTACTGCTGCGCGCGTTCGAGACGGACAAGGCCGTCTACGAGGTCATGTACGAGTCGGGCAACCGGCCCTCCTGGCTGCCCGTGCCGATGTCGGCGGTCCGCCGGCTGTCCGAGCGTTCACCGCAACCGCACTGACCTCGCGCCCACTCCACCACGCATTCCACCCCTCGCATCCAGCACCACGTCCCAGGAGGTCCCACCCGTGACGGCCCGTCAGGACACCAGCGCGTCAACCGAGGACGGCGGCAGCACCGATCGTCCGAACCCCCGACGAGGCAAGCGTTCGCCCACTCCTCGCCGCCCGGCCCCGAGTTCGGGCGTCCCGCCACTGGACGCACAGGAGTTGCGCCGGCTGATCGACGGCGGTCACCACGATCCGCACGCGGTGCTCGGTCCGCACCCGGGCGTACCGGGGGTGGACGGGATCGCGGTCCGGGTGCTGCGGCCGTGGGCTCGCGGGGTGACCGTGGTCGTCGGCGAACGACGAATCCCCTTGGTCCACGAGGCCGAGGGCCTGTTCACCGGCGTGCTGCCGGGCACGCAGGTGCCCGATTACCGACTCGAAGTCGCCTACGACGGCGCCGACGTGAACACGGACGACCCGTATCGCTTCCTGCCCACACTCGGCGAGATCGATCTGCACCTGATCGCCGAGGGCCGGCACGAGCGGTTGTGGGACGTGCTCGGCGCGCACGTGCGCTCGTACGAGACGCCGGCCGGGCCGGTCACCGGCACGTCGTTCGCGGTGTGGGCGCCCAACGCGCGCGGTGTGCGGGTGGTCGGCGACTTCAACTACTGGGACGGCATCGGGCATCCGATGCGCTCGCTCGGCTCGACGGGCGTGTGGGAGTTGTTCCTGCCCGACGTCGGCGACGGCACCAAGTACAAGTACGAGGTCCTCGGCCGCGACGGGTCGTCCCGGCACAAGGCCGACCCGATGGCGTTCGCGACCGAAATCCCCCCGTCGACCGCGTCGGTGGTGCACACCCCGACCTACTCGTGGTCGGACAAGGAGTGGCTGGCCCGGCGGGCGGACGCCACCCACCACACGTCGCCGATGAGTGTGTACGAGGTCCATCTCGGTTCGTGGCGACCGGGTCTGACCTACCTTCAGCTGGCCGAGCAACTACCGGCCTATGTCGTGGAGATGGGCTTCACGCACGTCGAACTGCTGCCGGTGGCCGAGCATCCGTACGGCCCGTCGTGGGGCTATCAGGTGACCTCGTACTACGCGCCCACGTCGCGATTCGGTTCGCCCGACGAGTTCCGTCATCTCGTCGACGCGCTGCACCGCGCGGGCGTCGGGGTGATCGTGGACTGGGTTCCGGCGCACTTCCCCAAGGACGATTGGGCGCTGGCCCGGTTCGACGGCACTCCGTTGTACGAGCACCCGGACCCGCGCCGGGGCGAACACCCCGACTGGGGCACGCTCGTGTTCGACTACGGCCGCCACGAGGTGCGCAACTTCCTGGTCGCCAACGCGGTGTACTGGTGCGAGGAGTTCCACATCGACGGACTTCGGGTGGACGCGGTCGCGTCGATGCTCTATCTCGACTATTCGCGTGAGCACGGGCAGTGGGCGCCCAATCAGCACGGCGGCCGGGAGAACCTGGACGCGATGGCGTTCCTGCAGGAGATGAACGCGACGCTGTATCGGCGCGTGCCCGGCGTGATGACGATCGCCGAGGAGTCCACCGCGTGGGACGGCGTGACGCGCTCCACGGATAGCGGCGGCCTCGGGTTCGGCTTCAAGTGGAACATGGGCTGGATGCACGACACGCTCGAATACATCCAGAAGGATCCGATCCACCGTCAGCACCATCACAACGAGCTGACGTTCTCGCTGATGTACGCGTGGAGCGAGAACTACATCCTGCCGATCAGTCACGACGAGGTCGTGCACGGCAAGCGCTCGCTCGTGGACAAGATGCCGGGCGACCGTTGGCAGCAGATGGCCAACGTGCGCGCCTATCTGGCCTACATGTGGGCCCACCCGGGCAAGCAACTGTTGTTCATGGGCTCGGAGTTCGGTCAAGGCGCGGAGTGGTCCGAGGCACACGGCCTGGACTGGTGGCTGCTCGATCACGCCGAACACCAGGGCTTGCAGGCGTTGGTGCGCGACCTCAACGCGACGTACAAGAGCAAGCCGGCGCTGTGGACCCAGGACACCAGGCCCGAGGGCTTCTCGTGGATCGACGGCGGCGACTCCGCCTCCAACGTGGCGTCGTTCATCCGGCACGGCGCGGCGGGCGAACAACTGGTGTGCGTGTGCAACTTCTCCCCGGTGGTCCGCGAGGGCTTCCGGGTCGGCCTGCCGCACGCGGGTCGCTGGCGCGAGGTGCTGAACACCGACGCGGGCCCGTACGGCGGCGCCGACGTCGGCACCGGCGGCGCGGCGCAGGCCGAGGAGGTGGAGTGGCAGGGGCGCCCGGCGTCGGCGCTGCTGACCTTGCCGCCGCTGGCGACGATGTGGTTCGTGCCGGAGTAGCCGTGCGGCGCGGGTGAACGCGAAGGCGCCCCGGGACCGGGTGGGTTCCGGGGCGCCTTTTCGCGTGCGCGCCCGGTGGTTCGGCGTGCGTGCGCGTTCCTGCGGCGTGCGCTCGGGCGGCGTGCGCGCGGGCAACGTGTGTGCTTGGGGCTACTTCACGTTGCCCTTGTTGATGCCGTAGCCGGGGATGTGCAGGATCCCTCCGAGTTGCGCGTAGATCGCCGACTCGACGTTCGAGAAGAAGACGATCGGGACGTTGATCGGCGGCGGGCTGTCGGGCGTGAACGTGATCGGGATGACGCCGAAGATGTTGCCCTTGAGGCTCTTGACGTACATCGTCGTGTCCACGCCCGCGTTCATCCAGGACTTGCTGCCCGCGTCGGAAGAGATCACCACGTCCGTGCCGTTGTCCTCCTTGACGGTCATCGACAGGTTCCAGATGTCCATGCCACCGGAGACGACGAACTTCAGCGCGTTCGCTTCCGTGCCGTCCTTGGTCTTGACCTTGACGACGCCCTGGTAGTTCAGCCCGGCCATCGCCAGCAGGCTGGACTTGAGTATCACCGGGTCCTTCGCGACGAACGGCAGGCCCGAGTCGTTCTTCGCGACGACGGGCACCTTCGACGGACACGGATACGGCGTCTTGCCGTCCCTGAGCTTGCTCGAGGACGCCGACGACGCCGACGTGGAGGGCTTGGCCGACGTCGGAGTGGGCTTGGCGGACGTCGACGTCGCGGGTGCGGACGACGCGGGCATGGACGTCGCAGGCGCCGAGGATGCCGTAGGCGACGCCGTTCCCGAGGACGGCCGCGCCGAGGCGGAAGCCGGAGCCGAACTCGATGCCGACGCCGAACCCGACGCGGGCGGCGAGGCCGACGCCGGCGCGGAAGCCGAACCCGACTTCGCCGCCGTCGCGCTCGTCCCCGAACCTGCACCCGAACCTGCACCCGAACTCGGGCGTGAACTCGGGTTCGCGCTCCCCGGCTTGCCGCTCGGGCTCGCCGAGACACACGGCCCGTCCGCGTAGGGGTTGTCCGGCAACGGGTCGCTCGGGGACGCGTGCGCGATCCCGACGACACCGAGAACTCCGGTCGTGGCCATGGCCATCGCCGCCAGGGCCAGTCGCGGCGCGGTGTGTCCCGAGGCACAATCACCGGATCGGTGGGTCACCGACCCGGTTCGTGCTTCCCCCGAGGCATCGGGGTCCTTCCGGCGGAGTGCGTCGGCGAGAAATCCCTCGTCACTCGATTCGGCCTCGGGGTCCCGGTCGTCGCCGGCGTCTCCCATGCCGTCGTCCCCGTCGCCGTCGGCGCTGCCGGAGTCCGGCGGATCGCTGTACACCCACGAAACGGCGAGGGTGCCACCGATCAGACCGAACAGCATGCCGAAGAAGAAGCCGCCGAGCGTCGCGACGATGAAAGACACGAGCGACACGAGGATGACGAAGATCCCGATGTAGACGCGCGCCTGCGGCGTGAGCCACAGGGCGATTCCACTCATGATCAAAATCGCGCCGATGAAGAGCGCCGACACCCCACCGAACTGCTGAAGCTGAACGGTGACGTCACCGGCGTCGAGCGACGCGTACGGCGCCCACATGATGGGCACGGCGCCCAGGATGGAGAACAGTCCGGCCCAGAACGGTCGGGCGTGCCTCCAGACCCGGAACGCCCCCCGTCCGCGCCCGAACGCGCTGCGTTGGGGCTGGTCTGCGGTCACGAGTTACTCCCTGCGGTGTTGCTCCGGAACGGCGGACCGGCCGCGGGCGGGAGGCCCGCCCGCGGCCGACGACACGTCAGAAGCACTCCTTGCTGCTGCCCCCGACCTCGAGGTGCAGGTCTTTCAGGTAGAACTTGCCGGCCTGAACCAGCCACGCCGACTGCTTGACGTCGGTGAACTTGGCGTGCTCGGCCTGTTGTCCGAACATCGTCGGGTGACCGTTTCCGCCGAGGGCGGGGCCCTTGGCCCAGTCGGAGGAGCCCTTGGCCATGGTCGACGCGTCCACGCCGATGTCCATGTTGGTGAACTCGGCGTCGCCGTCGAGTCCGTCCATGGACAGCCGCATGTTGTCGGCCGTGGCGGGCGTGCCCTTGTTGCCCGCCTCGATCCGCAGGACGACCCCGAGCGCGGGCACCTTGACGGACTGACACAGGCTCTTGATGTCGGCGTGCCCGATCGCGGCGGTCGCCACGGCGACGTTCGCGCCGTTCTTGCGCTGCAGGCTGTCGCCGTACTGCGAGAAGTCCTTCGCGTCCATCTCGGCGGCGGAGACCTTGAAGTTCCCGCCGGACACCGTGATGTTCACCGGAATCGCGCCGTTCGCGACCCCCGCGAACATGCCGACCGTGATGGCCGCCACGGGAACGAGCGTGATACCGAACCGCTTCCAGCGAGTCTTGCCGCTACCCGCCTGAACCTTCTTGTCCATGGTCCTCCTCGGGACAAAGTCCCCACCGCATGCGGACCAGGGCCGCACGTGGCGGGGCATGGAGGGAGGGCCTGCCTGTCCTGGGACGGACCGGCACGGCCTGGATGGGGAGGTCCGTGTTCGAGCCCCGACCGGCTGCCGGGGTAAAAGAGACACGGATCGAGCGGCCCGATCATCTTTCACCACCGGGCCGGCACACAAGAGGTTCGTTACCGGCCAGTAACGGAGATCGGGGAACGGTCTTTCCGGAGCATCACAGCGGGGCATCAACACCCGTGCAGGTCATGCCCATTCGTCCCGATAGGTCCGCTGGACAGTGACTGATGGATCACCAAAAGCCACGCACAGCAAGGGAAATGACACTTGGTCAAAGATGGGCAAAGACAAAGCCCCCGCCGCTCTCGGTACGAGAACAGCGGGGGCTTCGTCGACAAAGTCGGGCCCGGGAGACCGCGCGGCTCCAGCCGCGAACGCCTCGGACGAACCGTCAGAAAAGTACGCCCGCCAAGGCCATCCGCGCCTTCGGGACGCGCGGGTCGTCCGCGCCGACGATCTCGAACAGGTCGAGCAGGTGCAGGCGCGCCTTGTTGCGGTCGTCGCCGGCCGTGCGCCGGACCGTCTCCACGAGTCGGGCGAACGCCTCGTCTGCGCGGCCGTCCAGGATGTCCAGGTCGGCGGCGAGCGTCTGCGCGGCGGCGTCGTCGGGGTGCTCGGCGGCGGCCTCGCGGGCCTTGGCCGGGTCCACCCCCTGGGTACGCACGAGCAGTTCGGTGTTGATCAGCCCGAGCTTGGCCTCGGCGTGCGCGGGATGGTCGGACAGGACATTGCGAAACGCCTGGACGGCGCCGTCCAGGTCGCCCGACTCCAGCGCCTCGTCGGCCGCCGCGAGCAGTGGGTCGCCGGCGGGCTCCTCGTCGACCTCCGTCGCGCTCTCGTCGATCTCGGGGCCGGCGCCGCCGACCACGACGCCGGTCAGGCCGAAGCGCTCCTCGCCCAGCTGGACCAGCTGGTCGAGCACCTGCCGGGCCTGCTGCTCGGGCACGACACCCTGGAACAGCGGCGCGAGTTGGCCGCCGACCACCGCCATCACGGCGGGGATGCCCTGGATGCCGAACTCCTGGGCGAGCCGGGGGTTGGCGTCGACGTCGATCTTGGCGAGTACGAACCGGCCCGCGTACTCCTCGGCCAGGCGCTCCAGGAGCGGGCTCAGCTGCTTGCACGGCTGGCACCACTCGGCCCAGAAGTCGATCACGACGGGCGCCTGTTGCGAAAGCGCGAGCACGTCGGTCTCGAAGGTGGCCTCGGTGACGTCGATGACGACCCGTTGGCCTCCGGACGCGGCGGCGGGTTCCCCGGCCGGCGTGGCCGCACGCTTGGCGGCGTTGTCGGCGGCGGCCTTGACCGCGCCGAGGTCGACTACTCCGCGCATGGACATGTTCCGTGGCTGCATGTAGACATCTTCCCCCGAGAGCGAGCCGGGCGATGCACCGGCCGCGCGCGGAAGTCTCGTCACGTCCCGGTCCCCGCAGGATTGCGGGCCCCGGGACGGACGACGATCCTTGACGGATCGTCAGTGGCGACCGTGATGCTCGAATCCCCATCCAGGCAACGCGATTCGCTACGGCTCGTAGCGTAAGGGGATTCCCGGGCGGAACGCGACAGTGCGATCCGCAATGGCGGATGTGACGTGCGCCACCGCCCCGTACCGTACCTGCCGGTAACCTGACCCACCGTGCACGACGAATCGGCGGCAATCCGGCCCGAAGACCCCACCCTGACACCCCGCGTCAAGGGCCGGCCGCGCAGTACCACCGCGGACGACGCGATCCTGGCCGCCGCCCGCTCGCTGCTCGCCGACGGCGGCTGGGCGGGCCTGACCATGGGCGACGTCGCCGCCCGGGCAGGCGTGGCCAAGACCACGCTGTACCGCCGCTGGCACTCCAAACACGACCTGGCCATCGCCGCAGTCGCCGAGATGCTCGGCACCCTGCACCTGCCCGACCGCGGCGCCGACCTGCGCGCCGACATCGAGGACGTGGTCCGCCGCTTCGCCGCCCTCCTGGGCCGCCCGGAGATGCGCACCGCCCTGATGGGCCTGGTCGCCGACTCCACGAGCGACCCCGCCCTGCGGCGGCGCATCCGCGAGGAGGTGGTGAACCCGCAAAAACGCCTGGTCGTCGAGGGCCGGGCCCGCGCCGAGGCCCGAGGCGAGATCACCGCCCCGGGCGACATCGACGTAGACCTGATCTTCGACGTCATCGCCGGCACGGTGGTCCAACACGTCCTGGTCAGCGCGGAACCCGCCGGCGACACCTGGGTGGACCGCTTCACCACCTTCGTGGTGGCCGGCCTCCTGACCTGAACCAGAGGCCGGATCAGCCCACCCCGACGCCGTAAAACCGCCGCCCGCCCCGAAAACGCAACGGGTGGTGCGGGTGGGAACCCCACCCAACCAAACCAAGACGCACCCGCAGCAAAGAACCTAAAACCGAGCCGGCTCCGTGTAGGTCCCCCACTCCTCCTTCAAAACATCACAAATCTCCCCAAGCGTCGCCTCGACCCGAGCGGCGGCCAACATGGGCGGCACCAAATTGGCAGTGCCCCGCGCAGCGCTCCGCATGGCCGAGAGCGCCGCACCCACCGCGGCCTCGTCGCGGGCCGCGCGTCGCCGGCCGAGCAACGCCACCTGATCCCGCTCCACCTCGTGGCTGACCCGCATGATCTCCAGGTCGCCGGTGACCGAGCCCTCGTGGCAGTTGACGCCGACCACCCGCTTGTCGCCCTTTTCGACGCCGCGCTGGTAGCGGAAGGCCGACTCGGCGATCTCGCCGGTGAACCACCCGTCCTCGATCCCGCGCAGGATGCCGGCGGTCATCGGCCCGATCGGGTGCGGCGAGGTCTCGCCGAGTTCGCGGATCTTGGCGAACGTGGCCTCCGCCTCGGCCTCCAGCCGGTCCGTCAGCGCCTCGACGTACCACGAGCCGCCCAGCGGGTCGGCGACCGCGGTGACGCCGGTCTCCTCCATCAGTACCTGCTGCGTGCGCAGCGCGATCTCCGCGGCCTGCTCGCTCGGCAGCGCCAGCGTCTCGTCGAGGGCGTTGGTGTGCAGCGAGTTGGTGCCGCCGAGCACCGCCGCGAGCGCCTCGACCGCGGTGCGGACGACGTTGTTGTACGGCTGCTGCGCGGTCAGCGAGACGCCGGCCGTCTGGGTGTGGAAGCGCAGCCACTGCGCCTTCGCGGTCTTCGCGCCGTACTCGTCGCGCATCCACCGCGCCCAGATCCGCCGGGCGGCGCGGAACTTGGCGATCTCCTCGAAGAAGTCCACGTGCGCGTCGAAGAAGAACGACAGCCCCGGCGCGAACAGGTCCACGTCCATGCCGCGCGACAGGCCCAGTTCGACGTAGCCGAAGCCGTTCGCCAGCGTGTAGGCGAGCTCCTGCGCGGCCGTCGCCCCGGCCTCGCGGATGTGGTAGCCGGACACCGACAGGGGCTTGTACGCGGGGATCTCGGCCGCGCAGTACTCCATCAGGTCGCCGATCAGGCGCAGGTGCGGCTCGGGTGCGAACAGCCACTCCTTCTGCGCGATGTACTCCTTGTAGATGTCGGTCTGGAGCGTCCCGTTGAGCTTGCCGATGTCCACACCCTGGCGCTCGGCCGCGACGAGGTACATCACGAACGCCGGCACCGCCGGGCCCGAGATCGTCATCGACGTGGTGACGTCGCCGAGCGGGATGTCCTTGAAGAGCGTGTCCATGTCCGCGGCCGAGTCCACCGCGACGCCGCAGTGCCCGACCTCGCCGAGCGCGCGCTCGGCGTCACTGTCGATGCCCATCAGCGTCGGCATGTCGAACGCGACCGAGAGGCCGCCGCCGCCCGCCGCGAGGATCATCCGATAGCGCTCGTTGGTCTGCTCGGCGTTGCCGAACCCGGCGAACTGCCGGATGGTCCAGGCCCGGCCGCGATAGCCCGTGGGGTAGAGGCCGCGGGTGTACGGGAACTCGCCCGGCCAGCCGATCCGCTCGAAGCCCTCGTAGGGCTGCCCCTGCGGGGGGCCGTAGACCGGCTCGACCTCCAACTCGGAGAGCGTGGTTCGGCGCATCGCGTCGGAGCGGACCTTGTCGTAACGCTCCTGCCAGCGCCGGCGTCCCGCTTCGATGTCCTCGGTGTTCACGTGGCTCCCATCCGATGCCGTCTTCGTAGGACTCATTCCCGCGTGGCACGAGGAAATTACTAGGACGTCCTAGTAAATGTCCACGACCCCCGAAACGCCAAGCCCCGAGCCTCTTTGGTCGCCCATTCGGCCGCTTCCGCCCCGCTATGGGTGACGGCGTGGCCGGATCGCTGTCCGAGGGGCTCGCGCCGCGTCGACTACCGGTCCGTCGAACGTCGGGGAGGGACGAGCCCACCCGTCGGATTCGGGCAGCCGCCCGCCGCCCGCGCCGACACCATGGTCGAACTCGGGCAGGGGAAGGGCGTGTTGACGGTCCGGGTCGCAAACATCCCCGGCCCCGCCGGGTACGCGGAATCGCTGTGGGAGCGGCCGGGGATTGCTCGGCATGCGCGAGCGGCCCACGTCGCAAGGGGGGCTCGCTCGTCGCGGGTCCACGAGCGCGGGGCGGATTCGAGGTACGGCTCACCCTGCCGACGGCCGGCGCGCGCGTCCGGCACGCCTGAGGCATACCCGAGGCACGCCGATCGTCCGGCGACGGGGGGCAGCAGGCTCGGTGATCGGGCCCAGGCGGTCATGGTGGCCTACGAGACGGGCCGGGTGACCCCGGCCGGGGCCCGAGGCCCGGCGGCCGGGAGAAGACAAGCCGGTGAAGAAGACCCGGGCAGCAAAGCCGGGGAAGGAGGCCGGGACAACCCCGGCGCCGCGTCAGGCCGCAGCCGGTGCCGCGGTGGGCTCGACCAGCTTGTGCTTCATCTTGTAGTCGAAGACGAACGGGCCGAGCGGCAGGATCGCGGCGACGACGGCGAGCAGCGTGGTCTTGGTGTCCCACGACAGCTTGGTCCGCACGTCCAGCGTGGCCAGCAGGAGCAGGATGAACATCACCGCGTGCAGGACACCGAGCGGCATGACGAGGTTGATGTCCGAGATCCGGCTGAGCACCGAACCGAAGACGAGCAGGATCAGGAACGAACAACCTTCGGCGATCGACACGACTCGAAAGCGACCGACAGTGGTGGAAAGCATGGGAGTCCTCGGGAAGGAGAAGCGGGTACGAGGGGTGCCGACGGCCGGCCGGGCGATCGGCCGAGCGACCACGGCGCGATCGAGCTCAGGCGGAGGCCGTGGCGAGCTCGCGCTCCGCGGCCATCGCGACGGCCTTGCGCTCGGCGAAGAACGACGCGAGCGGAATGGTTCCGGCGAGCATCATCAGCAGCATGCGCTCGAACTTCCACTTCAACTTGCTGCTGAGGTCGAACGTGACGACGAGGTAGATCATGTACAGCAGGCCGTGCGCCTGGCTCACGTAGAGCGTCGCCTTCTCACCCGTGTCGAACCCGTACTTGAGCACCATGCACAGGCACAGCACCAGGAGCATGCAGCCGGTGATCCAGGCCATCACGCGGTATCGGGTCAGTACGACAGGCTTCACGGCAGCACCTTCGGTATCGGCGGGTTCGACGCCCTCGTCGCCCGCTTTTCACAATGGCGCATGCAGCTTACGTCGCCGGCACCGGGGTCCCCGAATCCGCCCCCTCCCCACCGATTCCGACCGACTCGACCCCTGACTCGACCGGCGCCGTGCCCGCCTGCCCGCCGGGTTCCTCGGCCGGACGGAAGTCGCCGGCGTCCACCCGCAGCACCCGCAACAGGTCGAAGATCTGGGCGCACTGCTCGGGCGTGTACGCGCCGAGCCCGAAGTCACGGGCGGTCAGGTCCCGGGTGGCCCGCTCGGTGACGTCGCGGCCGGTGTCGGTGATCACCGCGAGTACGCCGCGGCCGTCGCGCGGATTGGGCCGGCGGGTGACCAGTTCGGCCTGCTCCAGGCGGTCGATGGTGTTGGTGACGCTGGTCGGATGCACCATCAACCGCTCGCCGATCTTCGACAACGGCAGCGCTCCGTTGCGACTGAAGGTCAGCAGGACCAGGGCCTCGTAGCGAGCGAAGGTCAGCCCGTACGGCTTGAGCACCGCGTCCGCGCCCGCGAGCAGGATCTGTTGCGCGCGCATGATCGACGTGATCGCGACCATCGGAGGGTGCTCCCCCCATCGCTCTCGCCAGTGCTCGTCCGCACGCGTGATCGGATCGAAGGGGAGGTTCAGTGGCTTCGGCACGGGGCGAGCGTAGTGGAGGTTACCGATGGGTCACGTGGCCGTCTCACCAGTCGCACATCACCACATCACGCCCCACACCCGCCCGCCGCGCCAACCTCACCGTTGTCCGCGTGCGACCTGCGGCGCAGTGCGAGAAGGCAGCTGTGCCAATGATGATTATTCAACCTTCAACTATTTTGGGTATTCTCCGTACATGAGCGGAAGCGGAGCCGAGCCCAGGTGGCTGAGTGACGAAGACCAGTGCGTGTGGCGGCAGATCATCGCGGTGATCAACCTGCTGCCCGTCGAGCTGGAGCGTGAGTTGCAGCGCGAACACGGTCTGTCGATACACGACTACCAGATCCTGGTCCATCTGTCCGAGAACCGGGAGGGCGAGGTACGGCTGACCGATCTCGCGGAGGCGACCCAGCAGTCCAAGAGCCGGTTGTCCCACCAGATGACCCGGATGGAGAACGCCGGCCTGGTCGCCCGCAGGAACTGCCCGACCGACCGTCGCGGCGCCTTCGCGGAGCTGACCGACGCGGGCTGGGCCCTGCTGCGCGCCGCGGCGCCCACCCACGTCGAGGGCGTCCGGCGCCACCTGATGGACGTCATGACGCCGCAGCAGAAGCTCGTGGTCGGCGAGGCGTTCGGCGCGGTCGCCGAACGGCTGCGCCCGCCGGGCCGGGCCTGCCCGTCGTTGCGTCCGGGCGCGAAGCCCGAGGCCGCCGCCTCCTGAGGCCCGACCGGGCATCGTTCCGCACGCGCCGGACGTCGAGCCGGACGCCGTGCCGGACGTCGAGCCGGACGCCGTGCCGGAGGAGTCGAGCCCCGAGCCGGCTCCCGTCTCAGACCCCGCCGTGGGCGCCGATGGCGGCGATCAGCTCGTCGGCGGCCGCGTACGGGTCGAGGTCGCCGGCGAGCACGCGGCCCGCGAGCGTGTCCAGGTGCCTGCCGCCGCGCAGGTCGCCGATCCGGGCCCGCAGCGCCGTGACCGCGATCGCCTCGACCTCGTCGGCCACCCGGCGCTGCCGGCGCCGGGTCAACTCGCCGTCGGCCTCCATCCAGGCGCGATGCTTCTCCAGCGCCTCGACCACGTCCGCCACCCCCTCGCCGCGCGAGGCCACGGTCTTGACGATCGGCGGGCGCCAGTCGCCGGGGCCGCGGGCCTCGCCGAGCGAGAGCATGTGACCCAGCTCGCGCGCGGTGGTCGCGGCGCCGTCGCGGTCGGCCTTGTTGACCACGTACAGGTCGCCGATCTCCAAAATCCCGGCCTTCGCCGCCTGGATCCCGTCGCCCATGCCCGGCGCGAGCAACACGACCGTGCTGTCGGCCATCGACGCGATCTCGACCTCGGACTGCCCGACCCCGACCGTCTCGACGATCACCACATCGCACCCGGCCGCGTCCAGCACCCGCAGCGCCTGCGGCGTCGACCACGCGAGCCCGCCGAGGTGGCCGCGCGAGGCCATCGAACGGATGTAGACGCCGGGGTCGGTCGCGTGCTCCTGCATCCGTACCCGGTCACCGAGCAGGGCCCCGCCGGAGAACGGCGAGGACGGGTCCACCGCGAGCACGCCGACCCGACGGCCGAGCACCCGATACGCGCTCACCAAAGCGGTCGTCGACGTCGACTTGCCCACGCCCGGCGACCCGGTCAGCCCGATCACGTACGCGTTGCCGGCCAACGGCGCGAGCGCGGCCATCACCTCGCGCAGCTTGGGCGACGCGTCCTCGACCATCGAGATCAACCGCGCCACAGCCCGTGGCCTGCCCTCCCGCGCCTGGGCCACCAACGTCGCGACATCCATCCCAGCCCTCATCAGCCAAGGCTCCCCTGCACCGACAGCACCAACGGCATCAACACGAAAACGCAGAAACGATCTCGGAGTCGAAGGGTCCACACGTCGTGACGTGTACCCCTCGACTCCAAGATCGTTGCAGAAGAGCCGGGTTCCGGGTCAGTTGCCCGGGACCGTGAGGATCAGGGCGTCGCCCTGGCCGCCGCCGCCGCACAGGGCCGCCGCGCCCGTGCCGCCGCCGCGACGCTTGAGTTCCAGGGCCAGGTGCAGCACCACGCGGGCGCCGGACATCCCGATCGGGTGGCCCAGGGCGATGGCGCCGCCGTTGACGTTGACGATGTCCGACGTGACGCCGAGGTCGCGCATCGACTGCACCGCCACCGCCCCGAACGCCTCGTTGATCTCGATCAGGTCCAGGTCCGCCACGGTCAGGCCCTGCTTGCCCAGCGCGTGCTTGATCGCGTTCGAGGGCTGCGACTGAAGCGAGTTGTCGGGACCGGCCACGTTGCCGTGCGCGCCGATCTCGGCGAGCCACTCGATGCCCAGTTCCTCGGCCTTGGCCTTGCTCATCACCACGACGGCGGCGGCGCCGTCGGAGATCTGCGAGGCCGAACCGGCGGTGATGGTGCCGTCCTTGGTGAAGGCCGGACGCAGCTTGGCGAGCGACTCGACGGTGGTGTCGGCGCGCACGCCCTCGTCGGTGGCGAAGACGACCGGCTCACCCCGGCGCTGCGGGACCTGTACGGGGACGATCTCGGCGTCGAAGACGCCGTTCTTGGCGGCGGCCGCCGCGCGCTGGTGCGACAGCGCGGCCACCGTGTCCTGTTCCTCGCGCGAGATGTTCAGCTTGCCGTTGTGGTGCTCGGTCGACTCGCCCATCGGAATGTTCTCGAAGGCGTCGGTCAGACCGTCGTAGGCCATCGCGTCGAGCATCTCGATCGCGCCGTACTTGAAGCCCTCACGCGACTTGGGCAGCAGGTGCGGGGCGTTGGTCATGGATTCCATGCCGCCCGCGACCACGATGTCGAACTCGCCCGCGCGGATCAGCTGGTCGGCCAGCGCGATCGCGTCCAGGCCGGAGAGACAGACCTTGTTGATCGTGAGCGACGGCACGTTCATCGGGATACCGGCCTTGACCGACGCCTGGCGGGCGGGCATCTGCCCGGCGCCCGCCTGCAACACCTGGCCCATGATCACGTACTGGACCTGGTCCCCGGAGATGCCCGCGCGCTCCAGCGCGGACTTGATCGCGACGGCGCCGAGTTCGGGCCCGGAGAATCCCTTGAGGGATCCGAGCAGCCGGCCCATGGGCGTACGGGCCCCGGCGACGATGACAGAACCGGCCATGGTGGCCTCCACAACTTGGGGGTCGGGGTGCCGTCACCCGGAGGCTCCGGACGACGTGCGGCATCCCCGCGACGGACGTGAAGTTGTTCCGGAACCTACCCGCAAGGGCACGGAGCGTGGCAGGGGCCCGCGATGTGACGGAACCCACCATCTCCCACAGGGCGAATCCGGTGCGGTCTCCCCCATAGTCTCGTCTCGTCGGACCGGGTATCTACTCGCAGGTAACCCGAGTTTCGTCGGAGCCGTCAGCAGAGCTGTCCTGGAGGCCATGGTGCTCACTCGTATCGACCACATCGGCATCGCGTGCCGCGACCTCGACGAGACGGTCGCGTTCTACACAACGACCTACGGTTTCGAGGTGTTCCACACCGAGATCAACGAAGAGCAGGGCGTCCGCGAGGCGATGCTCAAGATCAACGAGACGTCGGACGGCGGCGCCTCCTACCTCCAGCTCCTGGAGCCGATCCGCGAGGACTCCGCGGTCGGCAAGTGGCTGGCGAAGAACGGCGAGGGCGTACACCACATCGCCTTCGGCACCGCCGACGTGGACGGCGACGCGGCCGCCATCGCGGGTAAGGGAGTCCGGGTGCTCTACGACGAGCCCCGACGTGGTTCCATGGGCTCGCGCATCACCTTCCTGCACCCCAAGGACTGTCACGGTGTGCTCACCGAGCTCGTGACCGCAGCCGAGAACCCCGGCGCGGAGCACTGACGTCCGAGCCGGACTCGCGACACCTCGCGACAGTTCGTGAGATCTCGCCTACACCTCGCGACTTCTCGCGACACCCCGCGATTTCTCGCCACGTCTCGCGAGCGCTCGCGCCACCGCGCGAATCTGACAAACCGTCAAACAAGCGGCCCGGTTTCTGCGACCGCGCCTCTTGTCGCGCGTACCGCCGGCACCTAACGTTACCGGCGGGTAAGTTCAGCAATCCCTCATGTTCTCCCATGCTTCAACCGCCGACCCATGGAGGCCGACGATGAAGGAGATCCTCGACGCCATCCTCGCGGGGGACACCCCCAAGGAGGCGTACGCGACGC
Source organism: Streptomyces sp. SID3343 (assembly GCF_009865215.1). Taxonomy (GTDB): domain Bacteria; phylum Actinomycetota; class Actinomycetes; order Streptomycetales; family Streptomycetaceae; genus Embleya. The sequence continues at coordinate 27,651 of NZ_WWJX01000037.1, forward strand.
TCCCGCTTCCCGACTCGTACCGCGCCGTCACCGTCCACAAGGACGAGGAGACGATGTTCGAGGGCATGGAATCGCGGGACAAGGATCCGCGTCAGTCGCTGCACGTCGAAGACGTGCGGCTGCCCGAACTCGGCCCCGGCGAAGCCCTCGTCGCCGTGATGGCCAGTGCGATCAACTACAACACCGTCTGGTCCGCGATCTTCGAGCCGGTCTCCACCTTCCGCTTCCTGGAGCGGTACGGCCGAAACTCCGACCTGACCAAGCGGCACGACCTGCCGTACCACGTGCTCGGCTCCGACCTCGCGGGCGTCGTCCTGCGCACCGGCGCGGGCGTGAACGCGTGGAAGCCCGGTGACGAGGTCGTCGCCCACTGTCTGTCCGTCGAGTTGGAGAGCGCGGACGGTCACTCGGACACGATGCTCGACCCCGAGCAGCGGATCTGGGGCTTCGAGACCAACTTCGGTGGTCTCGCACACATCGCGCTCGTCAAGAGCAACCAGCTGATGCCCAAGCCGGCACACCTGACGTGGGAAGAGGCCGCCTCGCCGGGCCTCGTCAACTCGACCGCGTACCGGCAACTCGTCTCGCGCAACGGCGCCGGCATGAAGCAGGGCGACAACGTGCTGATCTGGGGCGCCTCCGGCGGCCTGGGTTCGTATGCCACCCAGTTCGCCCTCGCGGGCGGCGCGACGCCGATCTGCGTGGTGTCCTCCGAGGACAAGGCGCAACTGTGCCGCGACATGGGCGCGGAGCTGGTGATCGACCGCAAGGCCGAGGGCTTCACGTTCTGGAAGGACGAGCACAACCAGGACCCGCGCGAGTGGAACCGCTTCGGCAAGCGGATCCGCGAACTCACCGGCGGCGAGGACGTGGACATCGTCTTCGAGCACCCGGGCCGGGAGACCTTCGGGGCGTCGGTGTACGTCACCCGCAAGGGCGGCACCATCGTGACCTGCGCGTCGACCTCCGGCTTCATGCACGAGTACGACAACCGCTACCTGTGGATGAGCCTGAAGCGGATCATCGGCTCGCACTTCGCCAACTACCGTGAGGCGTGGGAGGCGAACCGTCTGGTCGCGAAGGGTAAGATCCACCCGACGCTGTCGCGCACCTACTCTCTGGAAGAGACTGGTCAAGCGGCCCGAGACGTCCACCGAAACCTGCACCAGGGCAAGGTGGGCGTACTGTGTCTCGCACCGGAAGAGGGCTTGGGGGTCCGGGACGTCGAGATGCGCGCGAAGCACATCGACGCCATCAACCGCTTTCGTAACGTCTGACGGCGGTCCCTGGATCTGAGACCATTCTCCCTGGTAGTCAGTGCGGTACGGGCGGTTCCGGATGTACAGATGGAACCGAAGCGGCACCGATCGGCCGGAAACGGCCAACTTGCAGTACTGAAACGTACGCGGCCAGGGGATGGAGTGGGACCCCACAGTGCGGGGCTACGACCGCTACCAAGTCGACGAGCACCTCGAAGTGCTCGACGACGAGATCAAGCGGCTGAAGACGGAGCGCGACGACAACGTCGCTCACGCGGAGGACCTCGGCTATCAGGTCGAGGTTCTCCGCGCGAAGCTGCACGACCTCCGCCGGCAGCTCGCCACACCCCGATTCGACAGCATCGGCGGCCAGGCCGAGCAGATGCTGCGCAATGCGCAGCTTCAGGCCGACCAGGTCCGCGCCGACGCGGAGCGCGAGCTCCAGGAGTCGCGCGCGACCACCCAGCGCCTGCTTCAGGAGGCCGCCTCGCGCTCCGCGCGCCTGGAGGCCGAGTGGCAGGCCGAGGTCATGGAGCGCCGGCGCCGGCTCGACGAGGAACTCGCGCAGGCCCGCCTGGCCACCGAGTCCCGGGTCAACGAGAACGTCGCGTGGGCCGAGCAGTTGCGCGCCCAGGCCGAGGAACGCGCCCGGCAACTCCTGGACAACTCCCGCGCGGAGGCCGAGCGGATCGCCGCCGCCGCCCGTGAACAGGCGACCGGCACCACCGAGAGCACCCGGGCCGAGGCCGAGGCGCTGATCTCGCGCGCGCAAAGCGACGCGGATCGGGTGATCGCGGAGGCCAAGTCCCGCGCGAGCGCGGCCGTGGACCAGTCGGAACAACTGCGCACCGAGACGCGTACCCGGGCCGAGAACCTCGTGGGCGACGCCCGGGTCGAGGCCGCCCGAATCATCGGCGAGGCACGCTCCGAGGCCGAACGGGTCACCGGCGAGGCCGGCGCCCGCGCCCAGGGCGCGTCCGAAAACACCGCGAAGCTGCTCGAATCCGCCCAGTTCGAGATCGAACGCCTGCGCGCCGAGGCCGCGAGCGAAGCCGACCGCCGGCAGTCCGAGGCCCAGCGCCTGCTGCAGGAGGCGGAAGGCGGGGCCAACGAACTGCTCGGCAAGGCCGCGACCGACGCCGAGGCATATGTGGGCAAGGCCCGCGCCGAGGCGGACAAGCTCGCCGGCGAGGCCAGGGCCGCGGCCGAGCGGCTGCGCGCCGAGGCCGTCGCCGAGGCCGACCGACTGCGCGACGAGGCCCGTACCGAGGCCGAGGCGCTGCGCGCGGACACCCGTACCGAGTTGGACGCCGCCCGCGAGGAGACCCTGGCCAGGGTCGACGAGTTGGAGGCGGGCGCGCGCGCGGAAATCGACCGCCGCCGCCAGGAGGTCGACCGACTCCGGGCCGAGGCCAAGGAGTTGCTGACCAACGCCGAGGCCGGCGCCGCCGAGCGCCTGGAGACCTCCGCGCGGGCCGCCGACGACCTGATGGCCAAGTCGCGGTCCGAGGCCGACCGCGTCCAAAGCGAAGCCCGCACCGAGGCCGACGAGTTGCGCGCCCGGGCGCAGGCCGACGCCGAAGCGGTGGAGGTCCGCACCCGCGAGTCGAGCGAGCGTCTCGCCGGCGAAGCCCGGGAGTTCGCCGAGCAGTTGCGTGCCAAGGCCCAAACCGGCGCGGACGAGCTGCTCGATGCCGCGCGCGCCGAGTCCGGCAAGCTGCGCGAGAAGGCGGTCGCCGACACCGCCCGTCTGCGTGACATGACACAGCGTCAACAGGCCGAGGCCGCCGAGGAGTTGCAGCGCGCCCGCGACGAGGCGGAGCAACTGCGTACGGAGGCCGCCGCTGCGGCCGCGCAACTGCGCGAGGAGTCGACCACCAGGGCCGCCGAGCAGGTCGAGGCGGCCCGCGCCGAGGCCGAGCGGCTGCGCACCGAGGCCGCCGAGAACGCCGGTCG
>NZ_WWJX01000380.1 GCF_009865215.1 Streptomyces sp. SID3343
CCGATGCGTTGGCGCTGGCCGCCGGAGAACTCCGCCGGAAACCGGTTGTAGTGCTCGGGGTTGAGGCCCACGACCTCCATCAGATCCTGGACGCTTCTACGCAACCCGTCGCCGCTCGCCCGGCCGTGGATGCGAAACGGCTCCGCGATGATGGACCCCACGCGGCGTCTGGGGTTGAGCGAACCGTAGGGGTCCTGGAAGACCATCTGGACGTCGCTTCGGACGGACTGCCAGGCTCGGCGGTCCGAGGTGGAGACGTCGGTGCCGTTGATCTCCAGTCGGCCGGACGTCATGGGGTGCAGGCCGGCGAGGCAGCGCGCGAGGGTGGACTTGCCGCATCCCGACTCGCCGACGAGGCCGAAGGTCTCGCCCTGGCGTAGTTCCAGGCTGACGCCGTCCAGGGCGCGCAGGGCGGCTTTGTCGCGTTGCCTGCCGATTCTCCGGGAGCCGCCGAACGTCTTGACGACGTCGTCCGCCCGGATCAGCACCGGTCGAGGGTCGGGTGCCGTGGCCGGCTGGGGCACGGCACGGGGGGTGGGCGCGGGCGTCGGGTCCGGCGCCTGCGGTACGGGTGTCTCCTCGTCGAGCCGGCACGTCCACGCGTGCTCGTCGCCCGCGCCGTGAGTGGGCGGCGGCGAGGTGTGACAGGAGTCGATCGCGACGGGGCAACGGGGATGGAACACGCAGCCGTCCGGCGGCGCGATCAGGCTCGGCGGACGCCCGGCGATCGGCCGCAGCCGAGTGGCGCTCGGGTTGCGCGCCGGGGAGGAGTCCAGCAGCCCGCGGGTGTAGGGATGCCGGGGGCGATCGAGGACGTCCTCGCGGGTGCCGATCTCCATGCGCCGGCCCGCGTACATCACCATGACCCGGTCGGCGACGTCGGCGAGCACCTCCAGGTCGTGCGTGATCATGATGACGGCGGTCCCGAACTCCTCGCGGATGGACCCGAACAGCTCCAGGATCTGGGCCTGAACGGTCGTGTCCAGCGCGGTCGTCGGTTCGTCGGCGATGATCAGTTCCGGGTTGAGCGTCAGGGCCATGGCGATCATGGCCCGCTGGCGCATTCCGCCGGAGAACTGGTGGGGGTAGTCGTCCGCGCGCCGAGCCGGTTCGGGCACCCCGACCCTGCCGAGCATCGAAACGGCCCGCGCCTTGGCCTCCTTGCGTCCGACGTCCTCGTGCGCGCGCACCATCTCGGCGATCTGCCAACCGATGGTGAAGTGGGGGTGCAGGCTGGACAGCGGATCCTGGAAGATCATGCCGATGTGTCTGCCGCGCAGTTTGCGCAACTGCTCGGCGTCCATCGCGAGCAGGTCTCGGCCCTCGAAATGCGCGTGTCCGGAGGTGCGGACACCGGGCATGAGGCCTACCAGGGTGCTCATGCCGACGCTCTTGCCCGACCCGGACTCGCCGACGATGCCGAACATCTCGCCCGCCGCCACGGAGAAGGACACGTTGTCCACCGCCCGGACCAGACCGTCCGCGGTCGGGATGGCGACCGACAGGTCGGCAACCTCTAGAAGGGCCATGTGGATCTCTCGTTCCGTTCGGGAGGGTCGCTCGCGGTGCCGTTCGCGACGTCGTTCGGGGCGCCGTCGAGGGCGGCGCTCGGTGTCGCTGCGCGCGGGCACCGCAGAGGCAGGGGCCGGGTCACTTCTTCAACCAGACGAGGGTCCAGTCGGGCCACTTGCTGAGGCTGTTGGCGGCGACTCCGCCCACCCGATTCCCGCTGTACAGCGCCTGGTTGCGGACGGTTATCGGCACCAGCGGGACGTCCCCCATCACCTTCTTGTCGATCTCGCGCCACAACGCGGCGGCCTCCTGCGGGTCGCCGGTGGCCAGCGCCTTCTCGGCGAGCGCGTCGGTTTCCGGGTTGCCGTAGTTGCCGTAGTTGTACGAACCCGCCGCGGCGGGCTTGCGGACGAGCGGCTCGTAGACGGTGCGGTTGGACGCGCCGGGGGCGTCGGGGGCCCAACCCGCCGGGGCGATGTCCCATCGACCGGAGGTCTGGGCGGAGTCGCTGGTCAGCCAGTCCCGGTAGTACTCGGTCGGCGTCACCGGGATCAGTTCGAGCGTGATCCCGGACTTCTTGAACCCGGCCTGGAGGGTCTGCGCGACCTGGGGGTACTGGTCCTTGGTGCGGTACGGCATCTTGAGGGTGATGCCGTTGGGGTAACCGGCGTCAGCGAGCAGTTGTCTGGCCTTGGCGGGGTCGCCGGCGTTGCCGGGGGTGGGGTAGGGGTCGTACTTGTCCGAACCGAGCAACGTCGAGACGAACAACTGGTTCTGGATCTCGCCGACGGTCGGGCCGCCCTGTACCTGGAGCACCGCCTTCTTGTCGACGGCGTAGGCGAGGGCCTGGCGGACACCGATCTTGCCCATCGCCCCGTCGTTGTTGGGGCTGCGCATGTTGATGCCCAGGTAGGGTTCCATCGCGCCGGTTTTGACCACCAGGAGCCGCTTGCTCTTGCGCAATTGCGGCAGCAACGCGGGCGGCACCGTGGTGTCCCAGGGCAAGTCGATCGTTCCGGCGCGCAGTTGCTGCATCACCGAGTCCTGGGTCGCCCCGAAGGTGATCTCGATCCGGTCCACGTATGCCTTGCGCAGGGGGTCCGACGCGGCCTTCCAGGACGGATTGCGCTCCAGTGTGAGGTGCTGATCGGCCGTGTAGGAGGCGATCCGGTACGGCCCGCTGGAGACGAAGGACTTGCGGAAGTCCGGGGAGTCGGGCAGGTGGTCCAGGCTCTCCACCGGCGCGGGACTGGCCGGGGTCAGGGCGAGCAGGGTGGTGAAGTCGCCCATGGCCGCTTCGAGTTCGAAGGTGACCTTGCGGTCGCCGTCGGTCGTGATGCCGGCGATGTCGGTGCCTTCGACGTAAGCCTTGATCGCCTTGACGTCCTTTCCGACGTCCTTGAAACCGTCGCAGAACGCGCGCATGCCCTTGATGGCGTCCATGAAGTACGTGGCGCCCGCGCTGGGCACGACGGGGTTGCACAGTCGTTTGAACCCGCGTTGCACATCGGCGCCGGTGATCTGGCGTCCGCCGTTGCCGGTGTCCCAGGTGGCGCCCTCGCGCAGGGTGAAGGCGAAGGTCCGGCTGTCGGCCGGGCGGGGTACCTCGGTAGCCAGGTCCGGCACCAGGCCGGTCGACGCGGCCTCGTCCTTCGTCGTCGGAAAGGTCACCAACTGGCGGCTGACGGCGCGCATCAGCGCCGTGCCGTTGGGCGAATACACGCTCGCCGTGTCCAGATGATCCACGTCCGCGGCGCCCAGCAGGCGCAGGGTACCGCCCTGCACGGGCTCACCCTCCGGCTGATCTGCCGTCGAGGCGTTCGAGGAACACCCACTGGCGAGCACCGCCACCGCGACGCCCGCCGCGGTCGTTCCGAGTTTCCACACTTTCATCGTGTTCCGTCCTCACTGGTCACGAACGCGCGGGAGCGCGCGTCGGTTCGAACAGGGCATCGACCGACGTTCACGGTTCGATGGAGTCGCCGCCCGCCCACAGCGCGGCCATCCACGCCTCCACGGCGTCGGGTTCTCGGGGAAGCGCGTGGGAAAGCAGTTCGTATCCGTCGGCGGTCACCACGAGGTCGTCCTCGATCCGGACACCGATGCCACGCAGTTCCTCGGGCACGGTGAGGTCGTCGTGCTGGAAGTAGAGCCCCGGCTCGCACGTGAACACGTGCCCCTCGGCGAGGCGCCCGCCCAGATAGTGCGCCGAGCGCGCCTTGGAGCAGTCGTGCACGTCGAGACCGAGCATGTGGCCGATCCCGTGCCGGGTGTAGCGACGGTGCAGGCCCGAGTCCTCGCGCAGCGACTCCCGCGCGGCGACCGGCAGGATGCCCCAGTCGGCGAGCCCCTCGGCGAGGGTGCGGATCGCGGCCTCGTTGAAGTCGTGGACCGTGGTGCCGGGCCGCACCGTGGCCAGGGACGAGCGCTGGGCCCGCAAAACCAGTTCGTACACCTCGCGTTGGGCGCCGGTGTAGCGACCGTCGACGGGCAGCGTACGGGTGATGTCGGCGGTGTAGAGCGATCGCGTTTCCACTCCCGCGTCCATCAGCAGCAGGGTCCCGGGGACCACGGGCCCGTCGTTGCGTGTCCAGTGCAGGGCGGTCGCGCGGGCGCCGGAGGCGACGATGCTGTGGTAGCCGACGTCGTTGCCCTCGACGCGGGCCCGCAGGAAGAACGCCGCTTCCAGCCAACGCTCGCTCGTACGCACGGCCTTGCCCATCGAACGGACGACGTCCTCGAAACCCCGGACGGTGGAGCCGACCGCGGCGCGGAGTTGATCCAGTTCCCAGGAGTCCTTCACCGCCCGCAACTCCGACAGCACGGCCGCGAGTTCACCGTCGAGGTAGGGGTCGTCCTGCGCGACGGCGGTGTCGACGCGCGGGTCGAGGCCCCGCATGACCCGAGCGGGTCCCCCGGCCAGGGCCTGCGCGAGCCGGTCCACGTGCCGGGTGTGGATCCCGTACACGTTCTCGGTCTCGCGCAGCGTCCTGCGCCGCCCGACATAGAACTCGCCGTGCCGGCCGTGGAAGAGGTCGTCGGGGTCGCTCCGATCGGACGCGGGACGCACGTAGAGCACCGGGTCGTGGCCGCCCGCGACCGGTTCGAGCACCAGTACCGCTTCGGGTTCGCGGTCACCGGTCGCCCAGACGTAGTCGCTGCCCGCCCGGAACGGGTGGTCGCAGTCGTTGACCCGGACCTTGGACAGGCCGGAGGGGACGACGACGCGTTCACCCGGGAAACAGTGCGACAGACGGGAGCGACGCCGTGCGGCGTACGACGCGACGTCGGCCGCTTCGACGTCGACATGCGGGCGCTCGCCCCAACCCCGAGTGAGGTACGACCTCAGGGCAGCGGAGAAAGGTGGCTTGAAATAGCCGGTGTCGAGCGAACGACGGTCGGGCATCCTGGCTGCCTCTCGGATTCGGCCATGCGTGGTGGGGCCGGCGTCGAGGGGGCGACGGCGGTCGGCCGGGGACGCGTCGAATCGCGTCGACCACCGGCCCGCGGGAACCGTGGGGACGGTCGGCGCGTTTGACCACACTAAAGAATGTTATTTAGTCTGGTCAAGGATATAGGTTCGAAATATGCCAAGGGAGCTTTCGATCGATGCTCGGTGACCGCCTCCGGGAACTCCGTCAACACCGCGGCATGACGCTGCGTGAACTCGCCGCGCGCGCCCACGTCTCGGCGGGCCTGCTCAGTCAGATCGAGAACGGCTACACAGACCCGAGCGTCGCCACCCTGCGCAAACTCGCGGGCGTGTTCGACGCGGAGATCTCCACCCTGTTCACCGAACCGAACGCACCACAGGTGCACGTCAGCAAACCGGGGACGCGCAGTGCCCTGTCGGCGCCCCGGGGCAGCATCAGCTACGAGCGCCTGACGCCGGGTCGCGGCGACCTGGAGGTACTGCGCGCCGACCTGGCACCAGGCGACGCGAGTTCGGCCGAGCCGTGGGCGCATCCGTCGACGGAGTGCACACTCGTCCTCGACGGCGTCATCGTCGCGGAGATCGGCGGCGAGTCGTACGAACTGCGCGCCGGCGAGTCCGTCACCTTCGACTCCCGGCTCCCCCACCGCTACCTCAACACGGCGAACCACCCCGCCGCGTTCGTCATCGCGGTCACTCCGCCCACACCCTGACCCGACCGGTGCCCGGGATCGGGCCCGCCCCACTCCACCTCGCACTCGTCCATCGAGGAAGCGCCGCCGGCCCGATCGGCGGCGCACGGGCCGTCACTTCCGCACCATCACGACGCCGCGCACGACCGGGCCGGCAGCTCGGCGCTCCCGGCGGACGCGGCCGCGGGCGTACTGCGCCACCCGATCGAGTGAGGCAACCGCAACCGCAGAGCGAGCCGAACAGATCCGGGTAGCCGGTCCCCCATGACGCACCCACGGACGAACCCCTCCCGCCGCCGCCACTTCGGCGCCGCCACCCTGTGCTGTGCCGTCCTCCTCGTCGCGACGGCCACCGGCTGCGGGGACGACGACGACAAGGACGACAAGACCGTCACACCCCCGGCCGTCACCGCGGCCTCGACCGGCCCCACCCCCGGATCCCCCACCGCCGCCGGCGCGTCGCCCGGCGGCCGGATCACCGAGGACCAGGCTCAGCGCAGCGCACTGGTCCCCCTTGCCAGGATCGACTACGTACAGGCGGCCACCGCCGCGTCGGCCGGAACCCCCGACGCCAAGGTGATCGACATCGAACTCAAGCGCGCCACCGACAACACACCGGTCTGGGGCGTCCGCACGGTCGGCCCCGACGGCACCGCCCACCACGTCGAGGTGGACGCCGGCTCCGGCGCCGTGCGCAACGACCGAGTCGACGCCGATCAAGACGCCGAAGACAAGCGCAAACTCGCCGACCGGCTCGCCAAGACGACCACGACGTGGCAACAGGCGGCAGGCACCGCCCTCGCCCGGAAACAGGGCACCGTCACGGCCGTCGAACACGACGACGACAAACCCGGCTGGTCCGTCGACATCGTCACCACCGACGACTGGAACAAGACCACGTACGACGTCGACGCCGGCACCGGACAGATCACCCGCGAACACGTCGACCGCGACTGACCTCCGGGCCGGTACCGCCGGCTACAGACCCGCGAGGGTCAGTAGCCGGCCCATCCGCTCGACGGGAAGGAACGGCGAGGCCCCGGCGGCCTCCGCGACGCGCTCCGAGGGGTCCGCGAGGAGTCGCAGCAGGGATGGGAGCGGGAGGTTGCGGTGCGGGGCGACCGCTCGGCGGACGCGCTCTTCGGGGTCGGAGGCAAGCTTCTCGGCGATGTCCGCGGGGAGATCCGGATCACGGGGCGCGAAGGAGCGGAGCCTGGGCTCGGGGTCGGTGGCGAAGCGGCGCAGGACGTCTACCGGGAACGTCAGGACCTCCTGCGTGTCCCACCAGAAGGTGAACTTGTCCCGCCGACGGTAGCGGCGCTCGATGCTCTCGGCGGTCGTCGGATCGACCAGGTGCGGGGCGGAGCACGCCATGGTGAGGCGGACCATCTCCTTCTCGTCGTCGAGTAGGCGGGCCACCGCGCTCGCGGGAAGGTCCTTGCTCATGGCCGCCGAAACTCGAAAAGCGACATAGGGGGAGTCGATGTGCGGCAGCGGATCGGCCATGATCCAGTCCAGGCGCAGGATCCGCAGTTCCATGGGGGCGACGGCGTTTTCGTACCACCGAAGCTGCGTTTCGTCGGTCGCGTCGAGGTCCGGTTCGGGCATCGAACGCGAGATCTCATGGACGGAGGCGTGGATCTGCGCCCGCACGCGCTCCGGTGTGTCGGGCCGGGCGAAGACCTGTACCCGGACGCGCAAAGCCGGATCGACGGCGAGGACGTCGCGCACCGCCGGCGGCAATCGGGGATGCCGGGCGAGCTGCGCGCGCACCTCACTGTCCGGATCCTCGGCGAGCCGCCGAAGCGTGTCCGGGTCGAGATCGACGTGGATCACCGCGCCCGCCCGGGTCACCGGGTCCGCCAACAGTGCCGGCAGCAGGTCCGAGGGCGGTATCGGGTGCGGCAGACGCGCGAAGTAGGTCGAACAGGCCGCGGCGCGGACGGCGGGCTCGGGATCGGTCAGCAGGATCCGACGAACCGACTCCGGCGCCTGTGTCCACCACTTCGCCAACGTGGCGCGGATCCCGGGGTCGGGGTCGGCGGCGAGGCGGGCTCGGAGGTCGGGCGGCGTGTGATGGCCCTTGGCCAGGTACTCGCGGACCCGTGGATCGGGATCGTCGATGAGCTTCTCGAACATCTCCCTCGGTGCGGTCGCCGCGTGGACGACGAGCGCGGACCGCACCGCCTTGTCCCTGTGCGCGGCCAAGCGGACGCGGAACCGGTCCGGCAACCGGTCGTTGAGCGCCAGGCTGTGCAGGTGCCAGTGTTCGTCGATCGCGATGATCTCGGCGATCATGTCCTCGGTGAGGTCCGGGCGCTTCGCCACCTCCCCGGATCCTCGTCGCCATGCGAACAGTCGCCGGACCATGGCGGCCGGCAGAGCCGGGTTCATGGCCAAGCCGCCCAGCACGTCGTCGAGGTGAACCGGAGTCGGTGCGTCGGCGTCCATGCGCGCAGAATGCCAGGCGCCGTTCGTGACGACGCTGCCCGGGTCGCTTCCGGCACCGATCGGCGTTCGCCGCGCCGAGGAGAACGCGAAGTGCCTTGGCCACGAGGCGGATCGCGATCGTCGGGCCGGCCGGCAGTCCTGGGCGCTCCGCAGCGGTTCTCGTTCGTATGTACACGGTGCGTTCGCGCGGCTACCCTCGGCGGGCTTCGAGTGCGTCCAGGATCAGGTCGAGTCCGTAGTCGAACTCGCTCGAGTAGTCGTAGCCCGGCCGCAGGGCGTGGTCGACGATCATCTCCGTGAGGTACGGCAGTTCGTCTGTCGGCAGGTGTTCGAGGATGCCGGCGGCCACGTCCTCGACGTCGTCCGGCGTCGTCATCGGCAGGCTCTCCTCCTGGATGACGAATCCGCCGATGTAGCTGTCGACGAGCGAGACGGCGTGCGCGGCCATCGGCAGGGTGAACCCCGCCTTCCTCAGGACACCGAGGACGGCGTCGTGGTGGCGTAGCGTCGCCGGTCCCGGGTTGCGCCGGGAGTCCATGAGGCCGAGTGCCCAGCTGTGTTGCGACAGGACCGCACGCGCGGAGAAGGCACGTGCGCGGATCGCGTCCCGCCAATCGTGGCTCCCCGGGCCGGGCAGTTCGATCGCCGCGAACACGGCGTCGACCACGCCGTCCAGGATCGCGTCCTTGTTCGGCACGTGGTGGTAGAGCGACATCGCTTCCACCCCCAGTTCCTGCGCCACCTTGCGCATCGTGATCGCTTCGACCCCGCCGCGATCCGCGACCCGGATCGCGGCTTCGAGCACGCGATCGGTGCTGAGTGGCTGCCGTGGCGGGGGCGGGGGCGGTGATGGCACGACGACTCCAGGGTCCGAGCGAGTTGACAAGCTTACAGGCGTAAGCCAGCCTTACGTATGTAAGTCTGCCGGAGGGAATCAGCCGGCAGTGCGACGTACGTGGTGACCCGGACGCGCCCCGGCGGGGCGGGAGAAGGAGATTGCGATGCCGATGCCCAAGTGGTGGGGGCACGTGAACAAACGGCTGTTCAACCCGCGCGCCATCGCGGGCGGCAAGTGGCCCGTACTGACGCACGTGGGTCGCAGTTCCGGCGCGACGCACCACACGCCGCTCGACGCGCATCCCGTCGACGGCGGCTACGTGTTCGTCCTGGTGTACGGATCGGGCTCGGATTGGGTGCGAAACGTCCTGGCGGCCGGCAGCGCGCAGCTGCGGGTCGGCGGGCGGGACGTGCACCTCGCCGCCCCACGCCTGGTCGGCGAAGCCGAGGCGTTCCAGGCGCTCTCCGACGAGGTGAACCGCCCCCCGAGGCTGCTCCGCATCACCGAGTTCCTGCGCATGGACCTGGTCGCGAACTGACACCCGGTCGTCGCCGAACCACCCCTCCCGGAGTCGGCAGCCGGTCCTGGTCGCACGCGATCAGCGCGGCGTGGTCGGCAGGGTTCGCCGTGGTGCTCGTCAACGTCGTTTCCGTCCTGTCGGGTCGGCGGTTGCCCGTGCTGTTGCCCCGGGACGGTACGCCTTGACGTCGGCGTCAACGCCGATGCGACGTACGCGGCGCCGGGCACCGCAACGTTTCCCACTGCCGAGCGCACGGCGCCGACTTGCCGAAACGGCATGGAGGGACGGCACTTCGGGGCACGTCGACCGAGACTGGTACCCGGAACGCACCGGGAAGGGACACGCGATCGGTCCGGCAGACGGGCCGGACGGGCTCGACCGTGACACCACCCCGACCGCCACCACACCAGGAGAACGCCGTGCCCACCGCCCACCGCCGCCATGACACCCCTCCGCCCCGCACCGCGAACAGCGAAGCCGAGGTCCTGCGCGGATTCCTCGACTACCTGCGGGCCTCGATCGCCACGAAGGTCGACGGAGCCGCGGAACCGCAGGTCCGGACACCGGCGGTGCCCTCGGGCACCAACCTGCTTGGCCTGCTCAACCATCTGATCGCCGTCGAGCGGGCCACGTTTCTCGGCGAAAAGGTCACCGACTGGCAGGCGACGTTCCAGGCGGCCCCGCAGGACGGCGTCGCCGACGTCGTCGCTCGCTACCGGGCAACCGTCGACCGCGCGAACAAGGTTCTCGACGCGTGCACCGATCTCGGCGCACCGCTCCCCCGGCCGGGGCGGGCGGGCGCGTCGCCGAGCGTTCGCTGGGCACTCACCCACATGATCGAGGAAACCGGCCGCCACGCGGGTCACGCGGACATCCTCCGCGAACTCGTCGACGGCACCACCGGACGTTGAGCCGCTGACTCACGACCCCCGCCGCAGGTCGACGGCGGCCCGTCGGTGGATGCCCGGCCGTCGCCACCGGCATCCGGGGTCGGTTTCCGCGGACCTCGCGCGAGCACGTGGACGAACAGGACCGCCATGGCTGTGGCGTGCGCCCACATGGCCTGTTGCCAACCGTCGACGAAGGATTCCCGAGCGGCTCGCGTCGGCACCCGCGCGCCCCGTCGAATACCTGAGCCTGATCGGAAAACAGGGCGAACGCGCGCACATCCGAGCGGCACCGAGACCCGCCCCGGCCGACCGAGAACCCCGGTGAGCCGCACCGCGGGCCCTCGGCCGCAGGTGCGACGCACGACGGCGCCGAGCCGACCTCGAAGTACCGCTGCCACAACCGCCGTTCGCCGCTGTTCCGTAGACCCGACTCGCGGCGAGCGCTACCGCTCCATGGCCGCCAGGACGATCCGCTCGGCCACCGGGTTCATCGACTCGCCCTTCGCGTCCGTGGAGTCGACCGAGAAGACGAGGGTGCGCGAGAGGTCGCAGGTCGCGGCGATCACGGTGCTGTAGCCGTAGCGGGCGCCCGACTTGATCCAATACACGACGCCCTTGTACGGGAAACGCTCCAGCCCGGCGCTCATCTTCGCACCGTCGATGTTCGCCGGGACCGTGAACATCTCGTCCAACTGCGGCCGGGGGACGATTCGGCCTCGGAACACCGTGGTGATCAGCCGCTCCAGGTCGGCGGTCGTGGAGATCATGTCGCCGGCCGCCCAGCGGTCCGCCTGGTTCCAGTCGGTGACGTCGACGAACCGGGTCGTGCCGTCGGCCTCCCGCACCGCCTGGTATCCGCGGTTGTGCGGACCGTGGATACGAGGATCCGTGCCGGGGAAGTACGTGTCCCGCATCCCGGCGGGGCGCAGCACCCGGCGGGTGGCCTCCCGGGCGTACGGATGTCCCGTCACCCTCTCGATCAGCATCCCCAGGAGCGTGTAGTTGATGTTGAGGTAGTTCTGCCGGGTGCCCGGGTCGAACTCCGGACCCTTCGCCACCGCCGACGCCACGACCGCCTGCGGCGTCAGCGTATCGAAGCGGTGCGCGTAGGCCTCCTCGAAGGAGTCCCCGAAGCCGTCGCCGGCCTGGATGCCGCTGGTGTGGTTGAGCAACTGTCGTACGGTGACGGGCTTGAAGGACCGGTCCAGCAGCCCCGGGAGATAGTGCTGTACCGACTCGCCGAGGTCGACCCTCCCCTCCGCCGCGAGCTGCAGCACGACCGCGGCGGTCACCACCTTCGTCGTCGAACCGGCCCGGAACCGCGCGTGCGCGTCCGCGTCCCGCCCACTCTCCAGGTCGTGGACACCCGCGCTGCCGCGCCACCTGCCCTCGGTGCCGCCGACCCGTACCAGGGCAGCGGTCGCGTCGGCGTCCGGCAGCCCGGCGATCGCGGCGGCCAGGGCCTGGGCGTTCGGTCCCGGCGTGGTGTCGCTTGGGACCGCCGACGCGGACGGCGCGGGCACGGATGAAGCGCATGCGGGTAAGCCGGACGCGGGCGAGGCCGACGCGGATGCCGCGGCCAGGGGACCGATGGCCAGGGCGAGGACGACAGCGGAGGTGAGGACGGGCGTATGTGGTGTGCGCATCGGTTGCTCCCGAGATTGTCGGAGAAGGGGTGTCGCCGACTCAGTCTGCGGCGGCTCCACGCCCCTGCGGATCGTCGGCGAGGAGGGCAGCACCCCTGAACCCTCCCTGAGCAACAGCCGTCCACATCAAGGCAGTTGTCGGGGCACTCCCCTACGGGCCGACCTTCGTCGGCGCCGGCGCCTCGGGCTCGATCCGACGGAACGCAGCCGACGGCGACATCTGTTCGGGGCTGCCGGCGCCCCGCGAAGGCGGCTAGGCTGCGCGGATCGTTGTGCAGTCGATCGGAGTGAACGCCTCCCGACGTAGGTCCCGCCCCACCCTCTCGAAGCACCGCCACTCGGTTCGCTCGGCGAACGTCGCGTCGGCATCCGCCGTCGGGCGCACTGTCGGTGGAGCCACGTGCCGGCGTGGCGGCTCGGGACGAATGCGGCGGGTCGGTTGGTCGAAACCGTTTCCGACGAGGACGAGCACGAGACGAGCCGTCGCGCTCGGCGCCGCCGCGTCCTCACGGCTGCCGAAGGTGTGTCCTTCCCGTGAACGTTTCAGGTCTACTCCGTCTGTTCCGTCTACTCGGTCCACTCCGTCTATTCGGTCTACTGCGACACCTCCGCATGGACATCCGCCCACTCCGATGTCGGGACTTCCGAATCCTGATGACGAGTGGTGTCGTCACGATGTTCGGCAGCTTCATCACGATCGTGGCTGTGCCGTACCAGATCATGCGGCTCACCGACTCCTACCTCGCCGTCGGTGCCATCGGTGTCGTCGAGCTCGTGCCGATGGTCCTCGGCGGACTGTGGGGTGGTGCGCTCGCGGACGCGATGGATCGCCGGCGGGTGATCGTCCTGTGCGAAATCGGCATGGCCGTCCTCGCCGCAGGTCTCCTGGTCAACGCCCTGCTTCCGGATCCCGCCTTCTGGCCCCTGTACATCTGCGCCGGCGGCATCGCCGCGTTGGACGGCCTGCAGCGGCCCTCGCTCAACGCGCTCATCCCCCGATTGATGAAACGTGACGAGATGGCGGCGGCCAACGCCATCCAGGGGATGCGCTGGCAGATCGGCTCCATCGCCGGACCCGCGCTCGGCGGCCTGCTGGTCACCCAGGTCGGGATCGCGGCGGCGTATGCCGTCGACCTGGCCACGTTCGTCGTCTCGTTCGTCCTGCTCGCCTGGTTGCGACCGGCACCGGCCCCACCGGGAGCGGAGCGCCCGAGTATCAAGGGGATCGTGGTGGGAGTCCGGTACGCGTTCTCTCGGCAGGAGCTGATGGGAACCTACGTCGTCGACATCGCCGCCATGTTCTTTGCCATGCCGATGGCCCTCTTTCCCTTCGTGGCCGACGACTTGCGCTCGCCGTCGTCGTTGGGGCTGTTCTACGCGGCGACGTCGGTCGGGGCCCTGGCGATCTCACTGACCAGCGGGTGGGTTCGACACGTGCACCGCCACGGGACGGCCGTGCTGATCGCGGCCGGGGTGTGGGGCGCGGCCGTCGTCGGCTTCGGCCTGGCCTCCGACGTGGCCACGGCCCTCGTCTTCCTGGTCGTGGCCGGCGCGGCCGACATGGTGAGTGGGCTGTTTCGCCAGACCATGTGGAACCAGACGATCCCGGACGAGCTGCGTGGGCGCCTCGCCGGGATCGAACTGCTGTCGTTCTCGATCGGCCCCACGCTCGGACAGATGCGGGCCGGCGGGATGGCGGCCGCGATCGGCCTGCGCGGCTCCATCGTCTCGGGAGGGCTGCTGTGCGTGGGCGCGTGCGGCGCGCTCGCCCGGGTCCTCCCCCGATTCACCGCCTACGACGAGCGCACGAGCCCCCATGGACGGGCCGAGACCACCGAACCGGTACAACCGGCGGACCCAGGACAGCTGTAGACGGCACTCTCGCGCGGATCGCGCCGAGCGTTTCGGCTGGTTCCCGGGATGTCCGCCACAAAGGGTGGCGCGGTCGGCGTGTGAACCGACCGCGCCCCTTCGCCGGTACGGATCAGCAGCAGCCGCCCGCGGGTTCGCTTCCGCCGGCGGCGATCGTGTCCGGGACGGGGACGCCGGAGTCGGTGGTGGGGAGGCAGCACGCGCTGTCGGTGTCCTTGGCCAGGGTGTCGGCGTCACCCTTGACGACGTAGACCTCCCACGGCTCGTTGCCGGGGCCGTGGACCCACACCTTGTCCTGGACGGCGTAGCAGCAGGAGGTGTCGTTCTCCTCCAGGGTGATCAGGCCGGACGCGGTCAGGCGCGTGGTCTCGGCGTTCACCTCTTCGGGGGTCTCCACCTCGACGCCGAGGTGGTCCATGACGGTGTCCTGGCCGGCGTCGCCCTGGATCAGGACGAGCTTGAGCGGGGGATCGGCGACGGCGAAGTTGGCGTAGCCGGCGCGGATCTTGGCGGGCTCGACGCCGAAGAGGTTGGTGTAGAAGGCGATCGAGGCGTCGAGGTCGCCGACGCGCAGGGCGAGTTGGGCGCGGGACATGGTGATTCCTCCGGGCGCGGGAAACCGGTCGCCGGGATGCTGCACCGAGATCGCATCCCTGCATCGACGGTTGTCGATACAGAAAGCTTCGCGCTTGGATCGACGTCTGTCAATATTGACGCATGTCGAATCAGCTGACGGCCGGGGCGGCGACTCGCCTGCGGGCTGTGCCGCGACCCCGCCCGTCCCTCCGACCACGCGACGCGCCCGTCGGCAACGCCTGCAAGAACTCCCGGGACCGACAAGCCGTCCCTACTGTTCGTCCGTGTCCACAACGCAGCCGTTCGCGGACGGCCGCAGGCCGACCCCCGCGCGAGCGGGGGTCGGCCTGAGTTCGTGCCTTGCGGCGGTGCGCCCTGGGCGGCGGCGGTTCAGCGGTCGACGTAGACGCTGTCCATGAACTCGACGATCTGCCGGTCGGTCAGGTGGTTGCCGTCGCGGTGACAGTTCGCGATGTCGGACTCGCTGATCATGCCGACCAGTTTGTCCTCGTGGATCACGGGGATGCGGCGGATCCGGTGCTGCTCCATCTTGCTCAGCACGACACTCATGTCGTCGTCGGCCCGGACGCAGTGCAGGTGGTCCGCCAGGTCCATCGCCTTCATGGTGGACGGGTCCTTGCCCTCGGCGATACATCGCACGACGATGTCCCGGTCGGTGACGATGCCCTTGAGCTTCTTGTCGGGACCGCAGATGGGCAGGGCGCCGACGTTCATGTCGCGCATCAACCTGGCCGCGTCCATCAGGGTCTGTCGGGCGTCGATGCACTCGGCCCCGGCATGCATGACATCACGTGCAGTGGTCATGTGTAACTGCCTCTCGCTCGCCACCACCGTCGACTACGGGGTGTGATATTCCAACACGGTAAGTGGCGAAGTGGCGTTTCGCGCGGCGGGTGAGCCGAACGGCATCGGTGCCGGCGCGGCGGGCACGTCCCGGCACACCCGGTCTCGTCGGCGAGCGTTCGAGACCCCTCTCGTCCCATACCAACCGTGGGGACCAAAGGTATTTCACGGGTGGTTCTTTGCATCTCCGGCGGGCAGTGGCTCCCGAATCCTCAAATCCCCTACAGGTTCAACGGAGCCATGGCACTGCGTAGTTAGTGTTCACGGTCCGACCTGACACATCGGGGGAACGAGGTTCCGTGGCCGTGATGTCCTTCCGTAGCCACGACGGAAGCACCCAGGCGGAGTCGACACGCGACGCCGAACTCGTCGAACTGATCTACCGGCGCTATTCCGTACTGTTGCTGTCCTTCTGCCTCAAGCTCACCGACGGCGACCGTCCGTGGGCCGAGGACGTACTCCAGGAGACCATGCTGCGCGCCTGGCGCCACGCTCGCGTCATCGCGGGCCACACGTCGGACCTCATGCCGTGGCTGGCGACGGTGGCCCGTCGAATCGTCCTCGACGACCGTCGCGCGCGCCGGGCCCGGCCACAGGAGGTCAGCCCCGAACCGCTGGAGTACGTACCGGCCGACGACCAGTTGGAACCCCTGCTCTGGAGGATGGCCGTGGCCGAGGCGCTGCCCTCGCTGACCGCTGCGCATCGCGAGATCCTCACCGAGACGGTACTGCGCGATCGCGAGCTCAAGCAGGCCGCCGAGGTTTTGGGCATACCGCTCGGGACGGTGAAATCCCGCACGTACTACGCGATCCGCGCCCTGCGCCAGGCCCTCGAGGAGCGCAGCGCGTGAGCACGACGTCGGCGAACACGATCGCGCCGAGGGCCGGCGGGCTTCGGCGCGCGGAGGGCCCGGCGGACGGTCACGCCGGCCGGAGTACGGTGCATGCCGGTTCACCCGCGGCCGACCCGGTGGTCCCGGGCGGTCCCCGACGAAAGGAGCTTCCCGGCAGATGAGGAACACCGATCCGCTCGACTTCTTCGCGAAGCACCGCGACACGATCTTCCGCTGGGGCGGCATCGCCGCCATTGCTCTCGTGGTCTTCCTGATCCTCCGCTTCATCGCGATGCGATTCGGCGGGTGGAAGGCCGCGTGGCGTCGCCTGTGTCGGGAAATCGCCCTGACCGCCTACGCGTTCAGTGCTCCCGTGCGGGCCTGGTTGCGCTACCGGCGCTCGGTGCGCGTCCTGGTGCGGGGCTTGGGCGCGAGCACGACCTGGCGGGACGCGGAGCTGGCCTTGGTGGCTGCGAAGTTCGCCGCCGCGCCCGGTCAGCCGTACGCGGCCGTGGTCGGTGACGCCACG
>NZ_WWJX01000381.1 GCF_009865215.1 Streptomyces sp. SID3343
TCAGGGCCGCCCGGCGTCCGGCTGGCCGGCCCGCCGAAACTCCGACGGCGACTGTTGCACCCGCCGCGAGAACAGCCGGGCGAAGTAGGCCGGGTCGTCGTAGCCGACGTTGCGGGCCACCTCGTGGATCGACTGGTCGGTCGCCAGCAGCAGCCGCTTGGCCCGGGACAGCCGGGTGCGGACGATGTACTCCTTGGGCGTGGTGCCGGTCGCACGCTGCATCTCGCTGCGCAGACCCGCCTCGTCCAGGCCCAGCCGACGGGCGTGTTCGCCGACCGTGAGCGGTTCGGTGGCGTGCTCGTCGAAGTAGCGGACCACGCGCGAGCCGTCCTCGTCGACCCGGATCGTCTTGAGGTCGATGATCAGTTGGTGCACGATCGCCGACGTGACCACCTCACGGTTGGGCGCCCCCGGCTCGACGGCGGTCAGCAGCCGGTCGAAGCCGGCCCGCAACGGCCGTACCCCGCCGAGCGACATCACCGGCTCGGCCCGGTCGAGGAATCCCAGGTCCTCGTAGGCCGCGGCGGTCGGCCCCTCGAAGAGCACCCAGTGCTCGCGCCAACCCGTGGGGTCGGGGCTGTACGCGTGGTACTCGCCGGGGAACAGCAGGAAGGCCGCGGGCGCCTGGACGGGGATCCGCGGCGCGTTGCGGTGGCCCGAGCGAAACCAGCCGGATCCACCGGTGATCAGGGTGAGTTGGTAGCACCCGAGCACGCGGCCCTCGAACTGCATCGCGGTGACCTGTTGCCACCCGACGCCAAGGCACACCAGGCCCAGGCGCTGGTGTTCCTTGGCGGGCGTGAGGTAGCGCGCGAAGATCATGGTGCGCCGATCGTACGGCGAACGCGCGTGTGCGCACCGGAGTTCGTCACGCCTTGACCCCGCCGGCGACCAGGTCGGTGCGCCAGAATCGCTGGAGCGACAGGAACGCGGCGACGAGCGGGATCACCGACACGAGCGCGCCGACCACGACGAGGTTCGCGTGCGGTTGGTTGGGGTCGCTGTTCCACGCGTTGAGACCGAGGGTGACCGGCCACAGGTGTTGGTCGTTGAGCGTGATGAGCGGCAGGAAGAAGTTGTTCCAGGTCGCGACGAGTTGGAACAGGAAGATCGTCACCAGGGCGGGCGACATGATCCGCAGGCCGACCGTGCGGAAGATCCGGAACTCGCTCGCGCCGTCGAGCCGGGCCGCCTCGATCAGTTCGTCCGGCACCGACGCCTCGGCGTAGGTCTTGGCCAGGAACACGCCGAACGGGCTGACCGCCGCGGGCAACAGCACCGCCCACACCGTGTCGACGAGGTGGACCTTGGACAGCATGAGGTAGATCGGCAGCGCGAGCATCGGCGTGGGGATGAGCACCGCGCCCAGGATCACCGAGAAGATCGCGCCGCGCCCGCGGAAGTCGTATTTGGCGAGCGCGTATCCGGCCATCGCGGCGAGGAAGGTGGCGACCGCGCCGCCGCCGACGGCGTACAGCAGGGAGTTGAGCACCCAGCGCAGGAAGATGCCGCCGTCCTCGTCGAACAACTGGCGCAGGTTGCTGCCGAGGTTCCAGTCGGCGAACCAGAAGCCGTTGCTGCCGAAGAGGTCGCTGGAG
Organism: Streptomyces sp. SID3343; assembly: GCF_009865215.1. Taxonomy (GTDB): domain Bacteria; phylum Actinomycetota; class Actinomycetes; order Streptomycetales; family Streptomycetaceae; genus Embleya. Next base: position 1,599 of record NZ_WWJX01000381.1, read on the forward strand.
GACTTGGTGGCGGAGACGATCAGCCACCACACGGGCATCAGGAAGTACGTCGCGACCAGGAAGAGGAACGCGGTGGTCAACACCTGCGAGCGCACGGGGGCGTTGCGGCCGGCGGCGACCGCGGGCGTCTTCTTCTTCGTGGTGGGCTTGGGCATCGGGTTCGGCTCGGTGGTCACGCTCGTGGAGGTGGGCGGGATCGTCGGCGTCGTCACAGCGCGGACCTGCCGTTCGTGAGCCGGGCGGAGAGCTTGAGGACGGCGAACGACAGCAGGCAGGTGCCGAGCGCCAGCAGCACGGACACCGCCGCGCCCTGGCCGTAGTCGTTGTTCTCCACGGCCTTGTGGTAGGCGCTCATGATCGGTGTGTAACTGGCGTCCACGGACGCGGTCAGCGGCCTGAGCACGCGTGGTTCGGTGTAGAGCTGGAGCGTGCCGATCACCGAGAAGACGGTGGTCAGCGCGATGGCCGGGGCCACCAGCGGCACCTTGATCTTCCACGCGATCCGCCACGGGCCGCAGCCGTCCAACTCGGCGGCCTCGTACAGGTCCTGGGGTATCGCCTGGAGCGCGGAGAAGATGACGAGCATGTTGTAGCCGGTCCACGTCCACGTCACGACGTTGGCGATCGACCACAGGACGGCACCCTCGCCGAGGAAGTCGGACGGCAGGCCGACGGCGTCGAGCATGCCCACGACCGGGCTGGAGCGCGGCATGTACAGGAAGGCCCACAGGATCGTGGCGACCACGCCGGGGATCGCGTAGGGCAGAAAGTACGCGGTACGGAAGAAGCCTTTCAGGCGCGCGGACTTCGCGTCGAGCAGGAGTGCGAGCACGAGCGCGAGGCCGAGCATCACCGGGACCTGGACGACGCCGAACAACAGGACGCGGCCCATGCCCTGCCACAACGCGTCGTCGTCGAGCGCCTTCGAGTAGTTCTCGAAGCCCGCCCACTCCCTCACGGGGGGCGTCAGGCCGAGGCCGGAGCGCCGCATCTTGTGCAGGCTCTCCACGATGGCGTAGCCGACGGGGACGGCGTACATCGCGGCGAACAGCACGCCGAAGGGCGCGAGGAACATCAGTGGCGCGTTCCGCCGGCGCTTGCGCCGCGGGGTCGGTGCGCTCAAGGGCGGGCTCCCGGTGAGGATGGTGGTGAACCGGTACCCGGCCCGTCGTCCGCGCGTCGGGGCGCGCGGACGACGGGCTCGGTATACCGAACTCTGTTGCTGGTGCCGGTACTTCGGCTGTCTCTACGGTTGTCGCGGGTGACGCCGCACGGGTCGGGTCAGCCGGCGGACGCCTTGAGGCCCTTGTCCTGGATGGCCTTGACCGTGGTGCCTTGGACCTCGGTCAGCGCGTCGGCGAGCTTGCCGCCGCCGGATGCCGCCTTGCCGATCCTGTCGGTGAGGTCGGTGGAGACCTGGGTCATCGTGGGGCCCCACTGCCAGCCGGTCGGGGCCTGGCCGGCCGACTCCTTGAAGATGTCGTAGATCTTTTGGCCGCCGAAGTATGCGGACGGCTGCTTCATCGCGTCCAGGTCGGCGCCGGCCGTGGCCGCCGGGTAGATGCCGGCGTCCTTGACGAGCGTGCCCAGGCTGCCCGGGTCGCTGCTCATCCAGTCGGCGAAGGTCACCGCGGCCTTGGTGTTCTTACAGCCCTTGAGCACGGCCGTGCCGGAGCCGCCGATGTTGCCGGTGCTCTTGCCGGCCGCGTCCCACTGCGGCATCGGCGCGACGGCCCACTTGCCGGCGGCGTCCTTGGCGTTCTCTTCGAGCAGCGCGGTGAACCACACCGGCCCGACGTAGGTCGCCACGCTGCCGTCCTGGAAGCGCTTGTACCAGTCGGGGGTGAACGTGGGGTCGGCCGAGACGCTCTTCTTGTCGAGCAGCTGCTGCCAGTACTGGGTGACCTTCTGCGTACCCGGCTCGGTCATCCCGACCTTCCAGGTGTCGCCTTCCGGCTTGAACCACGTGCCGCCGTTCTGCCACGCCATGCCCGCGTACCACCACGGGTCGTTGCCGCCGAACGCCGAGTAGGACACGGCGGGGTCGGCCGTGTGCACCTTGTCGGCCTGCTGGGCGAACTCGTCCCAGGTCTTGGGCGGGGTCAGACCGTTCCTGGTGAACACGTCGGTGCGGTAGAACATCGCGACCGGGCCGGTGTCCACGGGTATGCCGTAGGTCTTGCCGGCGACGCTCATCTGCGACCACGCGCCCGCCGAGTACTTGGACTTGACCGCGGCCGCGTCCTTGTCGACGTCCTGGAGCGCGCCCTCGACCAGGAAGCTGGGCAGCGTCTCGTAGCCCATCTGCGCCAGGCACGGGGCGTTGTTCGCCTTCACCGCGGCGAGCATCTTGGCGTAGCCGCCCTTGGAGCCCGGCTCGACCTTGTTGTAGGTCACCTTGATGTCGGGGTGCGACGCGTTGAACGCGGACACCGCCTTCTCGTAGGCCGGGTTCCAGCCCCAGAAGTCGAGCTGCGCGCTGCCGCTCCGGGCCGCCGTGCCCCCGTTGTCCTTCTTGTCGCCGGAGTCCGAGTCGGAGCCGCAGGCGGTGAGCGCGGTCAGGGCCGCGATCGTGGCCGCGACGGCTGCGTTGCGGGCCGTCTGGCGACCGCGGCGCGGGCGGGATTTACCCCACATGAGGTAGCCGTCCCTTCGAGGGGTGGGCAGGGCTCGACCGAGCCCGGCGGGTGATTGGAGGCAGTTGAGGCTGTCTGGCCGCCGATCATGCGCCCTGCCCGTTGAGGCGTCAACGGGTTGTCGCGGTGATCATGGATTAGTCGAGATGATCCGCGAGAAAAGTCCAAGCGGATCGAGCCCGAGTGGCAATGTGTGCGCGGCCGAGGGTATCGACCCTGGTGACGGACACCCTGCGGCGGGTGGGAGGCCGCAGAAAAGTCCACGAGGCCACTGAGAAGAGTGCATATCCGGGGTCCGACACTCATGCACGATGATCCGGTCCCACCGCACCGGATCTGCCCGAGGAGTGTTTTGACCACCCCCAGCCTCGTCCCGGGTCTCGTCCCGAGCCTCACCCCGAGCCTCGTGGCGAGTCGGGACGGATTCACGCTCGACGGCAAGCCGTTTCGGATGCTCTCCGGTGCCCTGCACTACTTCCGCGTGCACCCCGCGCAGTGGGACGACCGGCTCGCTCGACTGCGGGCCATGGGCCTGAACACGGTCGAGACCTACGTCGCGTGGAACGTGCACGAACCGACGCCGGGGCGCTTCGACTTCACCGGCGGCAACGACCTCGTCGCGTTCCTGCGCGCGGCCGAGCGGCACGGGCTCAAGGCCGTCGTCCGCCCCGGCCCCTACATCTGCGCCGAGTGGGAGTTCGGCGGGCTGCCCGCGTGGCTGCTCAAGGACCCGGGGATGCGGCTGCGCTGCGCCTACCCGCCGTTCCTGGCGGCGGTGGATCGCTGGTTCGACGCGGTGATGCCGCTCGTGACGCCGCTGCTCGCCGAGCACGGCGGTCCGGTGATCGCGGTCCAGGTGGAGAACGAGTACGGCAGCTACGGCAACGACGTCGCCTACCTGCGCCACCTGCTCGACGGGCTTCGCGCGCGCGGCGCCTGCGGCCTGCTCTTCACCTCCGACGGCCCCACCGAGCCGATGCTCCAGGGCGGCACGGTGGCGGGCGTACTGCCCACCGTCAACTTCGGCTCACGCGCGGGCGAGGCGTTCGAGGCGCTGCGTCGGTGGTCGCCGGACGGGCCGCCGGTGTGCATGGAGTTCTGGAACGGCTGGTTCGACCACTGGCGCGAGCCGCACCACGTCCGCGACGCGGCCGACGCGGCGGGCGTACTCGACGACATGCTCGCCGCCGGTGCGTCGGTGAACCTGTACATGGCGCACGGCGGCACCAACTTCGGCTGGATGAACGGTGCGAACGAGCAGGACGGCCGCTACCAGCCGACCGTGACCAGCTACGACTACGACGCGGCGATCGGTGAGGCGGGCGAACTCACCGAGAAGTACTGGGCCTTTCGCGAAGTCCTGGGCCGGTACACGGAATTGCCGTCCGAACCGCCGCCGGCGCAGCCGCCGCGCCTCGAGCTCGGCGAGATCGCGCTGCCCTCGGCCGCGGCACTGCTCGCGCACGTCGAGGACCTGTCGGCGCCGGTGTACTCGCCGACCACGCTCACCATGGAGGAACTCGACCAGGCGTACGGCCTGGTCCTGTATCGCACCTGGGTCAGCGGCCCGCGCGAGGCGGCCCCGCTGCACGTGGACGGCCTCGCCGACCGCGCGCAGGTCTTCCTCGACGGCGTCCCGGTCGGGGTGTTGGACCGCAGCGAGGGCGGCTCTGCGTCGTGCGAGATCGCCATCCCGGCGGGCGGCGCGCGTCTGGATCTGCTGGTCGAGAACTGCGGCCGGATCAACTACGGCCCCGACCTGCACGACCGCAAGGGCATCACCCGCGGCGTCCGACTGGAGCGCCAGACCCTCTTCGGCTGGCAGATGTACCCGCTCCCCCTGGACACCCCCCAGGGCCCGGCCCTGCCCGACGCCTCCACGCCGATCCCCGCCGGGGTCCCGGTCCTGCGCGCCGGCACCTTCGAGGTCGACGCCCCGGCCGACACCTTCGTCCGCCTCGACGGCTGGACCAAGGGCGTGGTCTGGATCAACGGCTTCCACCTGGGCCGCTACTGGTCGGTGGGCCCGCAACGAACCCTGTACGTCCCGGCCCCGATCCTGCGCCGCGGCACGAACACCATCACCGTCCTGGACCTGCACGGCTCGAAAACCCCACACGTCACCCTGACGGACACCCCCGACCTGGGCGAACCGGCGGCGGCGCCGGTGAGCTGAGCACGGGGTCCGAATAGTGTCGCTGGAGATAGTATCGGCGGCGATAGTATCTCCAGCGCTACTAATGACAAAGGCAAGGAATCGTCTCCGAGTCAGCGGTACCGGAGACACCCACGCAGCGGCACGGACGTGGGGCGGGCGGCGGCGAGTTCCGCCAGGATGGCCGCTCCATCGCCCGCACTTGCTCCGGCAATCGCGCCGCGACGTCCTTGCCGATGAGGAAATCCACCCGAACCCACTTGCCTCCGTCGTGAGTCGCACCGTAAGTCAGGGCATCGGCCACAGCTGCCACGATCTCCAGGCCACGGCCGCATTCGGCCTCCACAGCCGGGGCATCGCCGTGCGCGGACCAATGCAGGGGGACGAGTTCGGCGTCGGAAACCTCGACGACCAGCCACCGTCCGTCGATCCACCAATGCAACGAGATCGGCCCGGACCTGGTGTGTTCGAGGGCGTTGGTCGCCAACTCCGATACTGCGAGCTTGGCTTCGTCCGCGCCGATACCGAGCAGGGCGCAGACCTTGGCGACGTGGTCTCGGGCCAAGCGGGCCACGCTCGGATCGCGGGGCAGGGCAAGTCGGGGGGCAGGCACATTCTCTGTCGCGCCAAGCGCCGTGGACGGTGCGCGGTGTGAGTGGCTCATCTGCGGCCTCATTCCTGGGTGAGCCCGCAGCTGGCTGCGGGACGTCAAGGCACACGCCGCTTCAACCACAGTCACTCTCTGTGGCTTGAAGTTGTCACTACAGTAGCCATGAAACTTCACTGCGCAACCTAGTAGATGAAACTTCACTCCGGCGATGTCCTGTCATACTCACGTCTTGGGCGTTCGGCACATCGCTGCGCAGCGGGATCGAGCCCAGCAGCGGTACGGCAGGGCAGCGAAACACGGAAGCAGCGGAGGCGATGTGGCGCAGCGCGCACCTGACACGACGATGGCCAGCAGGCGATTCGGGCGCGAAATGGCCCGCCTGCGCAAGAGATCAGGCATCAACGCCGAGCAGGCCGGTCTCGTCATCGAGGTCTCCGACACGAAGATGAGCCGTATGGAGAACGGCAAGACCCTCCTCAAACGCGTGGAGTGTGTGGCCTTGCTCGATCGGTACCGCGCCACGGAGCAAGAGAAGGAAGCCCTCCTGGCGATGTCCGAGGCTGCGAAGGAGTCCTACAAGTGGCTCGGTTCGTCGGCCGTCATCCCGTCGGGACTCGGCACGCTCATCAACATCGAGTCGGAGGCGGCGCACCTGAGCGCGTTCAATTCGACGATCATCCTCGGCCTGCTCCAGACCGAAGAGTACGCGCGGGCGACCATCGTGGCGCACTGTCCGGACGAACCCAACGAAGTCGTCGAGGGACGCGTGCAGTTGAGGATGCAGCGACAAGCCATGCTCGATCGCGAGCAGCCGCTCCACCTCGACGTCGTCATCGATGAAGGGGCCCTCCATCGGCAGGTCGGCGGCCCCGCTGTCATGCGCCGACAGATCGAACGGCTCATCACCTCGGGACATCGTGACAACATCACCCTCCGCGTCGTTCCCGACCGTGCGGGTGCGCACAAGGGGCAGATGGGCTCGTTCCTGGTCGTCCGTTTTCCCGAGCCGACCATGGATCCGGACGTTGTCTACTGTGACGGTCTGATGGGCAACACCTTCGTTGAGAAACCCACCCAAGTCGAAGGATTCGTCAGCCTCTTCGACCAACTGCGAGACCTGGCACTCAGCCCTGTCGACACAGAGCAATACCTACTGCAGATCTTGAAAGGCAACCGAGGATGACACACCCCAACTACCCGACCGCCCTCTGGCGGAAATCCACCCACTCCGGCACGGGTGGCGACTGCGTGGAAACCGCCCTGCTTGTCTCGGGCCTCGTGATCCGCGACTCCAAGATCGCTGCCGGCCCGGTGCTGTCCTTTCCCCGCGACTCGTGGTCCGCCTTCACCGGGCGCCTGCCGCTTGGTCGGTGATGTCGCGGCCTGTACTCAGTCGGAGTCGGGTTCCTGGAAGCCTTCTCTTCTGGCCAGGTCCAGGAAGCGTCTGGCCAGGGGGGCTCTGGGGAGTTCTTTGCACACCAGGGCGATGGCGCGTTTGAGGGGTGGGTCCAGGGAGCGCAGGGTGGCGGCGTCGCCGAAGACGTCCTCGGCGACGTCGCGGTACCACAGCAGCGAGCCCTCGCCGTTGAGGACGCCGGCCACCCAGTTGATCGGGTCGTTGTGCTCGACGCTGGGGATCGGGCGCACCCACATCTCGGCGAACATCGTCTCGAACTGCGAGCGACGCTCGCTGCCGCGCTCGGGCAGGACCATCCGCAGGCCGTCGAGGGCGCGCCACGGCAGCGGGTCGGGCAGGTCCACGTCCGGCGGCGACGCGAGCACGACCTCGGTCTCGCACAGGCGAAACGTGCGCAGGTCGGACGGGCCCGGGGCTGCGGCCACGCCGATTTTGGCGTCGCCCGCGCGTACCGCCGCGAACACCGCCTCCTGGCCGAGGCAGCGGTTCACCTCCACCACCGCGTCGGGGTGTTCGCCGGAGAAGGCGGCCACCAGGCGCGCGACGTAGCCGATCGCGAGGGTCGGGGTGGTGGCGATCGTGAGCGTCTCCTCGGCGACCGGCGACACGATGCGGCCGATGTCCTCGATCGCGGTGACGGTGTCGAGGACGTTGCGGGCGAGGCGTACCACGCGCGCCCCCTCCGCGGTGAGCCCGACCGTACGCCCCTCGCGGGCGAACAGCTCGGTGCCCAATTCGTGTTCGAGTGCCTTGAGCGCGCGGGACAATGCGGACTGGGCGACGTAAAGAGCTTCGGCTGCGGCGGTCATGGTGCCGAAGTTCGCGACGGCGACGAGGTAACGCAGCTGCTGAAGGGTCACGGGCCGCACGATAACGGTGACTCGTACCACACCGGGAGACTGCGAAGTCGAAATATGTCGGGGCGCGGGCCGGAAATAGCCGACGGTGTCCGATCACATGGGCATCGGTGTATGCCGTATGGGCAAGGGTCGGCCGGATTGGATCATTCGGCTTACGAGGCGGGGACCTGCCGTTCGCCCGTACCAGGGCCGGCGAGGCGGCTACGGGGCCGCTCGTCGCGTGGCGGTGCGGCCGATCCGGTTTGGGAACGAACGTCGTTGACACCTCGATGCGGGAATCCCACGATACGGCGAGGCAATTCTTCGGCGCTTGAAGAATTTGCCGAGGCAACTGTTGAGCGAATTCAGGATTCCGCCGGCGCGGGGGTCCGAGCCGGCTGATCCGGGGCGATTTCGGGGCGGGATATGCCGTTCGTTCGGTCGTCGTTCCGTCGTCTTTTCGCGGTCGTTCCGCCGTTGTTCCGCCGTGTTCCGCCGTTGTTCCGCTTGTACAGGCGCGACCTTTACGCCGTTCCGTCGTCGTTTCGCCGTCGTCGTCCCGTCGTCGTCGTTCCGTCGTCGTTCCGTCGTCGTACCGCCGTCGTTCGCGGGTTCGCGGGCCGCCCTCGCGTGACCGTGCAACCCGTTGTCCGCAGCCCCGCCGTTCCCAAACGGAGGCACATCCCATGACGTCCGAGCCCACACGCCGCGACCTGGTTCTCGCGGTGAGCCCTTTCGGTCGCCCCAATGCCCGACTGGTGGCCGCCGCACGACGCGCCGGTGCGCTCGGGATCCTCGATCTCGGCCCGGATCGCGGGCGGGCGCGGGCCGAACTGGCCTCGGTCGCCGGCGCGGGGACGGGCTCCGTGGGGGTTCGGGTACCGGCCGGGTGCCCGCTTGTCCCGGAGGATCTCCCGGATCACGTCGACGTCGTGGTGCTGGCCCACAACGCGCCCTGGCGCCCCGACGAGCCGGGTCCCGGTCGGCGGGTGCTGGTCGAGGTCACGTCCGCCGACGAGGCGCGCGCGGCCGTCGCCTCGGGCGCCGCGGGGGTGATCGCCCGGGGCGCCGAAACCGGCGGCCGGTGTGCCGAGTTGACCACGTTCGTGCTGCTCCAACGGCTGCTCGCGGACGTACACGTGAGCGTCCCGGTGTGGGCGGCCGGCGGCATCGGCGAGCACACCGCCGCCGCGGCCGTCGCGGGCGGCGCCGCCGGGGTGGTGCTCGATGCCCAACTGGCGCTCGTGGACGAGTGCGCGCTGCCCACCGAGATCGCGGCGGCGGTGCGCGCGATGGACGGCAGCGAGACTGTCGTGGTCGC
>NZ_WWJX01000382.1 GCF_009865215.1 Streptomyces sp. SID3343
GCCGACGTCGGCCGCCACGTCCGCGCCCGCCGCGCGTACCGCCGCCGCGACCCGCGCGTCGTCGGTGACCACCAGGACCGCGAACACGCGCTCGCACGCGAGCGCCGCCCGCACGGTGTCCACCGCGAACGCGAGAGCCAACTCGGGACGATGCCCAGGCCCGATCGTGCCCGCGAGTCGACTCTTTGCGATCGACAGTGGTTTGACCGGCACCACGAGCCGCCACGCGTTCGTGGGTCCGGTATCGGAACGACTATTGCCGGCGGCGGGGCGCCGGGCCCTGGAATCCATGGCGGGGGACATCGGCAAGATCCTCGCATCCGTACCGTTAGCCCATATCCTCACCGGTCGACGAGGACGTTTCTCGACAATGCGGAAGGCCCAAGGGAAACTATGGGGTCCGCTTGTACAGAATCATGTTCAGCGCTCACGCGCAGAACGTCGATTGTGTGAGGAGCGACACGGCAGCGGAACTTCGCCGTAATTACGTCTACACCCCATGCAGTCATGAACGGGAGGAACGCCGGTGGCCCGCCGAAGGATCGGTTTCTGGTACCGCCTGGCGGTCGTGGTGATCAAACCCCTGCTGTTGCTGTTCACCAAGCGTGACTGGCGGGGCACTGAGAACATCCCGACGTCGGGTGGGTTCGTCACGGCGGTGAACCACATCTCCTACGTCGACCCGCTGACCTACGCCCACTTCCAGTACGACACAGGCCGCGTGCCGAGGTTCCTGGCCAAGTCGGGGCTCTTCAAGATCCCGTTCGTCGGGCGCGTGCTGGCCGGAGCCGGCCAGATCCCGGTGTACCGCGACTCCGCCGATGCCGCCCTCGCGTTTCGCGCGGCCGTCGAGGCGATCGAAAAGGGCGAATGCGTCGCGGTGTACCCGGAGGGGACGATCACCCGCGACAAGACGCTGTGGCCCATGCAGGGCAAGACCGGAGCGGCCCGAATCGCGCTCACCACGGGTGCGCCGGTGATCCCGGTCGCCCAGTGGGGCGCGCACGAACTGCTGCCCCCGTACGGCAAGCGGCCGCGTCTGTTCCCGCGCAAGACGATGCGCGTCCTCGCGGGCCCGCCCGTCGACCTCGACGCGTTCCGCGACCGCGAACTCACCGCCGAGGTACTGCGCGGCGCGACCGACAAGATCATGGAGGCGGTGACCGAACTGCTCGTCAAGCTGCGCGACGAACCCGCGCCGCCGAACGCGGGGCTGCGCCGCTCGTCCGTGAAGAACCCCGAGATCGAGCCGGTCGAGCCGGTCGAGCCGGTCGAGCCGGTCGAGCCCGTCGGGTCCGTCGCGGCGTCCGACCTCGCGAAGTCCGGCCCCACGCAAGCGGATCCGCAGGTCGTCGGTCGCGCGGACGAGAGCACCGACGTCACGGACGCACCCGACGTCACCAAGGCCACGCACGTCACCAAGGCCACGGATGTCACCAAAGTCACCGACGCCACCAAAGTCACCGACACCCCCGACACCCCCGACTTCACCAAAGACACCGAGCGCGTCGAGCGCACCGAGGAGGGTCGCGCATGACGCGCTGTGCGGTATTCGGCACGGGTTCCTGGGGAACCGCCTTCTCGATCGTGCTCGCCGACGCCGGGTGCGACGTGACGATGTGGGGCCGGCGCCAGGAGTTGGTCGACGCGATCAACACACGGCACGAAAATCCCGAGTACATGTCGGGAGTCGCACTGCCGCCCAACATCGTCGCCACGACCGATCCCGCGAAGGCCGCGGCGGGTGCGGAGTTCGTCATCCTCGCGGTGCCCTCGCAGACGCTGCGCGCCAACCTCACCGTGTGGACGCCGCTGTTGTCCGACGACGCGATCCTGGTCAGCCTGATGAAGGGCGTCGAACTGGGCACCGCCAGCCGGATGAGCGAGGTCATCCGCGAGGTGACCGGCGTGCCCGAGGGCCGGATCGCGGTGGTCAGCGGCCCCAACCTGGCCCGCGAGATCGCCGAGCGTCAGCCCGCCGCGAGCGTCATCGCGTGTACCGACGAGGACGTCGCGAGCCGGTTCCAGGCCGCGTGCCACACCCCGTACTTCCGGCCGTACACGAACACCGACGTGGTCGGCTGCGAACTCGGCGGCGCGGTCAAGAACGTCATCGCGCTCGCGGTCGGGATGGCCGACGGCATGGGTCTGGGCGACAACACCAAGGCCACCTTGATCACCCGCGGCCTCGCCGAAACGGCCCGCCTGGGCGCGGTCATGGGCGCCGACGCGCACACCTTCGCCGGACTCGCCGGGCTCGGTGACCTGGTGGCCTCGTGCGCCTCGCCGCTCGCGCGCAACCGCACGTTCGGCGAGAAACTCGGCCGCGGGATGAGCGTCGAGGAGGTCATGGGGGAGAGCCGCCAGATCGCCGAGGGCGTGAAGTCCTGTGAATCCGTGCAGTTGCTCGCGCAGCGCTACGGCGTCGAGATGCCGATCACCGACGTCGTGGTGTCGGTGGTCAGCGACGGCAAACCGCCGTCGGTGGGCATGGCGTTGCTGTCGCGCTCGGCCAAGCCCGAGCGCTACGAGGCATGAACCGGCGCCGCCCGATCCCACCGGCCGGGCCGCGCTCGAATCGCGCGCTCGCGCCGGGGTTCGAGCGATCGAACAGCGGGCGGGATAGGGTCGTCCGACCATGAACGACGTATCCGGTACCCCCCACTACACCTCGCGCCCCCGAGTCGCGGTCGTCTTCGGCGGCCGCAGTTCCGAGCACGCGATCTCCTGCGTCACCGCAGGGAGCGTGCTGGCCGCGATCGACCGCAGCAAGTACGACATCCTGCCGATCGGCATCGGTACCGACGGTCGATGGATGCTCGTCGGCGACGACCCGGCGCGACTGGCGATCCAGGGCGACAAGCTCCCCTCGGTTACCGACGTCGCGGAGTCGAGCGCGGCCCTCGTACTCGCCGCCGACCCCACATCGCGCGAGATCACCGCCCTCGAACCCGGTGCGCTGCCCAAGCTGCTCGGCGAGATCGACGTGGTCTTCCCGCTCCTGCACGGCCCATACGGCGAGGACGGCACGTTCCAGGGCTTCCTGGAACTCGCCCAGGTCCCGTACGTCGGGTCGGGTGTGCTCGCGAGCGCGGCGAGCATGGACAAGGAGTACATGAAGGTCCTGTTCACCGGCTTCGGCCTGCCGTCCGGGCCCTACACCACGATCCGGCCGCGCGAGTGGGAGCGCGACCCTGCGGCCGTGCGCGAGGCGGTGTCCTCGCTCGGCTTCCCGGTCTTCGTCAAGCCCGCCCGCGCGGGGTCCAGCATGGGCATCACCAAGGTGCACCGCATCGAGGACCTCGACGACGCGATCGAGGAGGCTCGCCGACACGACCCGAAGGTCATCGTCGAGGCGATGCTGACGGGCCGTGAGATCGAGTGCGGCGTACTGGAGTTCGAGGACGGACCGCGCGCGAGCGTGCCGGCCGAGGTCCGAGTCGGCGGAGACCGCGAGTTCTACGACTTCGCCGCGAAGTACCTCGCCGACAACGGCACCGAGCTGGACGTGCCGGCGTCGCTGAGCAAGGAGCAGACCGCCGAGGTCCAGCGCCTGGCGGTCACCGCGTTCGAGGCGCTGTCCTGCGAGGGGCTGGCCCGGGTGGACTTCTTCCTGCTGGAGAACGGGCACTTCGTGATCAACGAGGTGAACACGATGCCGGGCTTCACGCCGTCGTCGATGTTCCCGCTCATGTGGCAGGCGTCCGGCGTGGAGTACGCGGAACTGGTCGACCGGCTGATCCAGGCGGCGCTGCGGCGACCGAACCGACTGCTGCGCTGAGGGCCTCGTGATCGGGCGGCCGACGACTCGGCCGCCCGATCACGCGTTCAGGTCGAGCGTGGTCGGGTTGGTCCGGGTGACCGCGTCGGCGACGTCGACCAGTGGCGCGGCCGGCTCGGCGAACTTGTTCGGCACCGTCATCTCGACCCGGACCCGGCGATAGACCGTGGTGAAACGCACCCCGCCGTCGAACTTGGCGAACGCCCACACGACGCCGTTGACCTCGACCGAGTCGACCGGTTCGGAACCGACCTTGTCCGGGTCGATCACCCGCAGCGACGCGGGCCGCTCGACACCGCAGCGCAACACGATCGCGGGATCCCCCCACGCGGCGGTCACCGCCGACTCGGGCGTGACCTTGCGCCGGGCACCGTCCATCACCGTCGGCGGCAACGCCTCGTGCAGGGCCAGACACGCGGCGGAGCCCGCGTCGGGAGTGGTGGGTGCCGCGACCTCGACCCGGCCGGCCCCGCCGCCACCGGTGCACCCCGCCGCGAAGGCGAGGGCAAGGGGCAGGCACAGCAAGGACCGTCGGTAGGCAGACACGCCGCGATCCTAACCAACGCCCACCGGGCCGGACACGACCGGCGGGCGGTTCGCGCGACGCGAATCGAGGCACCCGGGATTCCCGGAAGCCTCGTTCGGTTCGCGTGCGCACGCCCGGGCCGCGAAGGTGCCGGCGCGGTCAGCCCAGATTGACGACCGGACACGTCAGGGTGCGGGTTATCCCGTCGATGCGTTGCACCTCCGCGACGACCAAGCGGCCCAATTGGTCGACATCGGCGGCCTCGGCACGCACGATCACGTCGTACGGGCCGGTGACGTCGTCGGATCGGGTCACCCCCGGCAACTCGGCGATGCGCCGGGCCACCGATGCCGAACGGCCGACCTCGGTCTGGATCAGGATGTATGCCTGTACCACCACGGCCTCCCGACGCGCAGGATGATGGGATCTTGGCGTGACCCCCGCTGCTGAGACCATTGTCGGCTCGGCGGGGCTCGGCGACCACATCGGAAGCCGATCGATCGATGCGAACAGGCAAACGAGGCGGATCAAGGCTGATGGGCATGGCAGGAGAGCGGCGATGAGCGGGACGCTGGGCGATCTCGGCGAGTTCGGTCTGATCGGTGCGTTGGTCGAACGCGTGCCGGCGGGTCCGCACGTGTCGCTGGGGCCGGGCGACGACGCCGCCGTGGTCTCCGCTTCCGACGGGCGCGTGGTGGCCACCATGGACCTGCTCGTGGAGGGGCGGCACTTTCGCCGGGATTGGTCGACCGCGTACGACGTGGGCCGCAAGGCCGCCGCGCAGAACCTCGCGGACGTGGCCGCGATGGGCGCGGTGCCCACCGCGCTGCTGATCGGCCTCGCGGGACCGTCGAGCCTGCCGGCGGGGTGGGCGCTGGAGCTGTACGACGGGCTGCGCGACGAGTGTGCCGTGGTGGGGGCGGGGGTGGCCGGCGGCGACGTGGTGAGCGGCGACACGGTCACCGTCGCGGTGACCGCCCTCGGCGACCTCCAGGGGCGGGCCCCGGTGGTCCGCTCGGGCGCGCGTCCCGGCGACGTGCTCGCGGTCGCGGGTTGGCTCGGTTGGTCGGCCGCGGGGCTCGCGATCCTGGGTCACGGACACCGCGCGCCGCGGGCGTTCGTCGAGGCCCACCGGCGACCCGAGCCCCCCTACGACGCCGGGCCCGGTGCCGCGGCGCTCGGCGCGACCTCGATGATCGACATCAGCGACGGCCTGCTCGCCGACATGGGCCACGTGTCGCGGGCCTCCGACGTGCGGATCGACATCCTGTCGTCGCGGCTCGACGTCCCGGCCCAGATGCGCGACGTCGCCCGGGCACTGGGCGCCGACCCGCTCAACTGGGTGCTCTCGGGCGGCGAGGACCACGCCTTGGTGGCGACGTTCCCCGCCGGTACCCCGCTGCCCGCGCGCTGGCGCGTGATCGGCCGCGTCCACGCCGGCAAGGGGGTCTCGGTCGACGGACGTGACCCGGGGCTGCAAGGCGGATGGGACCACTTCGGGCGGGGTTAGGCGGAGTCGAAGGGCGGCCCCGAGGACCGTCACCGGCCGATGGATAGGGTTTCGGGCATGGTGCAGACTCCTCCGCGCGTCCTGACGGTGGCCGGATCCGACTCCGGTGGTGGTGCCGGGATCCAGGCGGACCTCAAGACGATGCTCGCCCTCGGTGTCCACGGCATGAGCGTGATCGCGGCGGTGACGGCGCAGAACTCGCTCGGCGTCCAGGGTTACTGGGAACTGCCGGAGGAGGCCGTGCGCGCGCAGTACCGCAGTGTCGTGGACGACATCGGCGTCCAGGCGATCAAGACCGGCATGCTCGCGTCGCCGGCCCTGGTCGAGACCGTGGCGGACCTGCTCACCGGCGCGGACGCGCCCGTTGTGGTCGACCCGGTGGCGTCCTCCAAGCACGGCGACACGCTGCTCGCGAACGAGGCGCTCGACACCTTGCGCACGCGGCTGCTGCCGGTCGCCACGATCGTCACGCCCAACCTGTACGAGGTCGAACTGCTCACCGGGCGCACGGTGCACGGGCGCGACGACATGCGCGGCGCGGCCGAGGCACTGCTCGCGTTCGGCCCGTCGTGGGTTCTGGTCAAGGGCGGGCACCTCGAAGGCGAAGCCGCCGACCTGCTGTTCGACGGCGAGCAGGAACGGTGGTTCACCAGCCCGCGCCACGACAACCGCCACACCCACGGCACCGGCTGCACGCTCGCGAGCGCGATCGCCTCCCACCTCGCGCTGGGTCGATCGATGCCCGAAGCGGTGGCCGCGGCCAAGACCTACGTGACCGGCGCCATCGAAGCCGGCTTCTCCCTGGGGGAGGGCATCGGCCCCGTGGACCACGCATGGCACTGGCGACCGGGGCGCTGACCACACGACGTTCGCAGTCGAGGGCGCCGAGACCCGCTTTCGGCGCCCACATCGTTTCCGTCCGCTCTCTCGTGCCCCGGGTACGCCGAAGGGCCGATCCACCTCGCGGTGGACCGGCCCTTCGAGCGATACAAACTTAGCGGGAGACCTTACCCGCCTTGATGCAAGAGGTGCAGACATTGAGGCGCTTCGGCGTGGCACCAACCATCGCGCGGACCGTCTGGATGTTGGGGTTCCAGCGACGGGGCGTCCGGCGGTGAGAGTGCGAAATGCTGTTGCCGAAGCCCGGCCCCTTGCCGCAGACGTCGCAGTTGGCAGCCACGGGAACACTCCAAAGACGAATGGGAATTGCGTACGAACGCGTGCCGGCGAATGCCGGACAACCGCAGAAGAGTAACCGACGAACCAAGGGATGCGCGAACCCGGGATGATCCGGGCATAGGCGATCAGCTGATCTCGTCATGCTTCCCGCCAAGCCTAACCCATACGGGCGGGCGGCTTTACCGGTCCCCGGGTCGATAGCCTGCCGGCGGACGGACGCGCGCAAACGGATTCGTACAGGAGGTGGGCGTGCAGAGCCTGCTGGGAGAGCTGGACGGTCCGGCGGTGCGCCGCTGGTGTCGCGCCGCGCTGGATCTGATGGGGCGAGCGCGCGAGGAGATCGACGCTCTCAACGTGTATCCGGTGCCGGACGGCGACACCGGCACGAACCTGTTCCTCACCCTGGAGTCGGGGACCGATGCGGTCGATGCGCTGTTCGCCCGCGACGACGTTCCCGGGCCAGACCTGCCGACCGCCTTCCGGGCCCTCGCGCACGGCGCGCTGATGGGCGCGCGGGGCAACTCGGGGGTGATCCTGAGCCAGTTGCTGCGCGGGATGGCGGAGCGCCTGGAGGTCGAGCAGGCCGCGGCACAGGCGGCCGGGCACGAATTGCCGGCCGGGCTCGCGCTGGCCCGGGCCCTGGCCACGGCCTCCGACGCCGCGTACGCCGCGG
>NZ_WWJX01000383.1 GCF_009865215.1 Streptomyces sp. SID3343
CGGTGCGGTGGTGGGGGTCGGCCATGACGACTCCTCGGCGGCGGTGTTTCTCCTTGGGCACAGCAGAACAGCTCCGGCACCCGGAATCGCCGATTCGGCGGCCGGCCAATCCCGGCGTCCAGAGCTTGCGTCGGGTAGGGGTACGTGGGCTGGTCGTAGGTTGTTGTGCGTGCCGACGGCCCTGACGGTCGTCGTACGCGCGTCCGACGCGGGCATGTACTCGGTGGCACCGGCGCCGAAGAGCCGAGGCGAGCTGCCTGTGCTCCTCGAAGGAGTCGAAGTCAGAGGCGACCGGACCGTGTGCCGCCGACGCGAGTGACGTCCGGAAGACGCAACGGCACGTCCGAGGCCCGATCGGCCGTCGAAGGCGTCGGTTGTCACCTCGTGCCGCGCCCGCCGGCTTCCCGTGCGTCCGCGAGAACGACCCTGCCGGGCCGAGGTCCGGGCGGTCATCGTGACAGGGCCGGCGTCGTGATTGCTCCCAAGCGACGCACACCGAACATGGTGACCTGACGCACCAGTAGGACTCCCGCTGCTGCCGCGGTCGTCGACCAGGACGGCGGTGCGGCCGGGCGCAGCAGGCCGGCGGACGAGGAGATCCAAGAGGACGGTGAGCGCGCACACCCGGTTGCGGGTGGCGGCGAACGCCGTACCGGCGCACACCAGGGCGGAACGCGTGACGGCGAGGGCCGCTTGGTGCACGAGCGTGGTCATGCGCTGCCTCGGGCGACGGTCGGCGTCTTCGTGAAGACCTCGGGTGTGCGTTCGCGCAGGCCCAGGACGAGGAAGCGGACGAAGGCGATCAGCGCGCCGGCGAAGATGACGCACGCCCCGGTGGTCTCCACCAGGCTCACCAGCAGGTCCACGACGGAGCGCAGGTCCGATTCGGGCAACACCCCGACAGCGATGATCACCACCCGCTTCTACCCCGCCCACGTGGCCGGACAGCGCAGTCCTACTCCGTCTGCGCCACATGTGCACTCCCGAGCGTCGGCGTCCGCGCGTCGCCGCGGCCGGGCGCCTTGGGGGACTGCGGCGGCCTGCGCAATCGGCCGGGACGGCCGCGCCCGGCGGAACTTCCTGTCGACAGACCCTCGCCCTTCTCCGGCACGCCGCGCCGAAGCCTTCAGGGCGGAGGACATCGCCCTGCCAGGGGAGGCCGTCGGGTCGGTCGTCCCGCAGGCGGCGCCACGCAGTCGACCCGAGACCGGCGCGGCGGGTCGAGGGCCGTCGGCGGCTGCCGTCTCCTGACGCGGGTCGTCAGGGGATCTGGTCCGGGAAGGTGTGCGTCGGTGCCGGCGACGGACGCTTTCGGGATGTCGGAGGAGACTGGCGGCGATGTCGGGCCAGGAGTCGCCCAGGGCCCTGTCATGGGCGACGGCGGCGTGGACGAAGGCGTCGGCGAGCATCGCCACCTCGGCCATGCGGGTGCAGAACCCTTCTTTCCGGAGAGACCGCGGACGCCCGGGCGACGGCTCGGAGCAGGAGTTCCGCGGTGTCGCGGGGTCTTTTCGGGGTACCAGACGGGTTCGTACATGTTCGGGAGGGGACCGATGGCGCCGATGTCGACGTAGCGGTAACGGGAAGGTATGTGCGGGCCTCTCTGAACACGAACAGGAAACAAGCGGCTCGACGAGTCGCGGTCGGTGCCCGGCCCCGCGCGAAGGGCGGGGCGGGGCCCGTTCGCACGGAGCCGGCCACCGACACACGCGACGCGGTCAGACGGTGAGGTCGGTGGGCTTGGCGGCCATGTCGACGGGCAGGAAATCCTGCGGCACCGGATACTCCCCGAGCACCAAGTGCAGGATCGCCACGTGCATCGCCTCGACCGGCGCGATGGTGGCCGCGGGGGAGATACCGGCGGGGGAGGTCACGTCGAACTGCGCGAACAGACAGGTCTGCGCCGCCTGATCCTCCAACTGCAACGCCGGCTTTGCGACACCGGGGACGTCGGTGACCCGTCCCGGTGCGTCGGTGACCGCGGCCTGGCTCTTGAGCGGCACGTTGGTGATCGCGGGCTTGCCCGCGCCGGTCAGGACCGCGTTCCACGCCTTCGCGTGATCGGCGTGTTGGGCCATCGCGGTCTGCACGAACGTGGCCACCGCCTGCGGCACCGGTCCCAGCTTGCCGGCCGTCGCCGCGCTCGACGCGGCCTGGTAGGCGCCGACCACCTGGTTCTCCAACGCGCCGGGTTGCCCTGGGAGTCGGCGGCAGGTCGACGAGTCAGCCGTTCAGCCGGGGTGCACGCAGGAACTGCCGGATCATGAACCGATCCCGCCGGCGGCGGCGACCAGGTCGACAACCACCCACGTGGTGAGGTCGTTCATGGAATGCATCACCGAAGCGACCAGGAACAAGAGGGTCCAGATCGCCGCCTTCACCAAGCGTTGTTTTTCCTTTTTGCCACGAGTGGGCATTCCAGCCTCCGGAGGGAAACAATCTGGTGCGTCATGGGAGTCGGGGACCGGTCCGCGACCCCCCCATTGCGAACATCGGACGACGAGGCCGTGAAAGCCTCGAATGCGGTTTTTACCGAGGGGTCTCGTGCGAAGTCGGTACTGCCGTTGGGGGCCTGAGATACTTCGCCCCGTTGATGACTGTTGTCACGGCTGACTTCTGCTCGAGACCCTTGGCAGGAAGAGTGATGCTCACAGTCGGGTGAGGCCGTTGCCGATCCTCCGGTCCGTCGACGGTTGTCGAAAGACCGGAGGTGTGTCGTCGTCTGCCTAGCCTATGGGCTTGGTGGGGATCGTCATCGGACTCAGGAAAACAGCCGGTGCTGACGCCCGGCTGATCCTGGGCCGATGTACCCGGCCGGCAGTCGAGATGCTCGGTGACGCGCTCCGAGCGGGTGTCCCGCACCGGCCGGGACCGCACGCGTGGACCGCGAAGCTCGCGCGGATTTATTACCCCCGAGGTAGTCGACCAGGCTTTCGCTCCGCCGGCACGCTTGGACTCACGGGCGGCGGACGGGTCGGGACCGCGAAGATTTATTACTTCCGAGGTTAATCGACCGGCCTCTCGCCCCGCCGGCAGGCTCGAGCGGTCGGGGCGCCGTCAGCCCCACCCCACCGCATCCCCGGACCTTTGCTCCGGGTGACCATAGCCTGAGGAGATCACGTGAGCGGCATCGAAGAAATCGTGGAAAAGTACGTCGCGACCTGGGCGGAGCCGGATGCCGAAATCCGCCGCAAGACCATCGCCGAGCTGTGGGCGATCGACTGTGTCTACAGCAACACCGCCACGGTATTTCGCGGCCGCGAAGGCATCGAGGAGGCGGTGACGGAAGCGTACGACCACTTCGTCCCGCAGGGTTTCGGTTTCAGGGTGGCCAAAATCGACGTCACCCAGGAGGTCGTGCGCTATCAGTGGGAAGTATTTCCGGTCGCCGGCGGTGAGGCGACGATGAAGGGCACTCAGGTGGTCATCATCGACGCGGACGGTCGGATGGCGCGCGATCACCAATTCGTCGACATGGCCCCGTCCGACTGACCACAGCCCGATCTCGGTCGCTCCGCACCGTCCCCTCGTGGAATCAGGATACGAGCGCCGGCGAATTCCGGTGGAGCCCGATGGGTCGCCCCACGGGCTCTACCGGAGCACCTGTGGGGTTTTGTCTCGAGGTCCGGGAATCGCCGGGCGGATTTACCGAGCCGTTTCCGGCGGATATCTCTGCCCGCACCGAGATCCTGGACTTCTTCGCGGGGCCGTGCAGGAAGTAATGACGACCCATCGATCGGGAGTCCGACAATGTCGACTGATGCAGACATCCGCCCCGCCCCGCCCCGCCCGGCGCGGAACACGCGGCAGCGCCGGAAACGGACAGGCGTGCCCTGATCCGCATGCTCATCGTGGTATCCGGCATGTTCATGATCACGTTGGACTTCTTCGCGGTCAACGTCGCCATCCCGTCCACCCGCGCCGACCTGCACGCCGGCGCCGCGGCCATCGAGTTCATCGTCTCCGGCTTCAGCCTCGCCTACGCGGCCTGCATGCTCACGGCCGGACGACTCGGTGACCTGTACGGCAGGCGCCGACTGTTCGGCGTGGGCATGGTGCTGTTCACGCCGGCCTCGCCGGCCGCCGGCCTTGCTCCCACCTCGGGAGTACTGATCGCCGCGCGGGTGGTGCAAGGCGTCGGCGCGGCCATGATGACCCCGCAGATGCCGGCGATCCTGAACACCTCGTTCACCGGTGCCCAACGGGTGCGCGCGTTCACCGCTTTCGCCCTGTCGATGGGAATCGGCGCGACGTTTGGCCAGTTCATCGGCGGGGTGCTGATCCACCTGGACATCGCCGGCCTCGGCCGGCGCACCATCTTCCTGATCAACGTGCCCCATCAGCGTGGCATCGGTCCTCATGATGCGCAGTTACATCCCGGAGTCCCGTGGCACCGGCCGACAGGGGTTGGACCTGATCGGCTCGCTGTCGGGCTCGTTCGGTCTCCTCGCGATCGTCTTTCCCCTGATCGAAGGTCGGGAACAGGGCCGGCCGGCGTGGTCGTGGGTGTGCCTGGCCGCCTCGATCCCGCTCCTGTCCGGGTTCGCCGGGCGTCAACATCGGCTGGAGAAGACCGACCGAGCGCCGCTGATCTCGCTCAGCCTGTTCCGCGAGCGGGCCTTCTCCGTCGGCGTCCTGATCATCCTGGGCTTCTTCGCGGCGATGGCCTCCTTCATGCTGGTGCTCGCCCTGTACCTCCAGGACGGCCACGGCCTGTCCCCCCTGACCTCCGGCGTCGTCTTCGCCGCTCTCGGCATCGGCTATGTCCCGGCCGCCTTCGCTGCGCCCAAACTGGCGGTTCGTCTGGGCAAGCACGTACTTACCCTCGGCGCACTGGTGGTGGCGGCCGGATACGCCCTGCTGATCGTCGCGGTGACCGCGATCGACGTCTCCGGACCCTCGGTGTGGGTGATGCCCGGACTGTGCGTCGCCGGTATCGGCATGGCCCTGTTCTGCAACCCCGTGACGCCGACCGTGCTCGCCGGGGTCGCCCCCGGCCACGCCGCCGCCGCTGCGGGAGTGCTCTCCACCGCGCAAGAATGCGGCAACGCGCTCGGCGTCTCCGCGATCGGCGTGGTGTTCTTCGGTGTCCTCGACCACGGGGAATCGATCGCCTACGCACACGCCTTCGAATGGAGCGTCGCGGTGCTCGCCGGCTTCACGCTCGTCGTTGCCGGCCTCGCCCAACTTCTGCCCGGACCCGCTCCCCAGCGGAGCTGACCGGCTCGGCCCGGTGGGCGCCGCGACGATTCCCACCCACCGGGCCGAGCCGCCGCGCCGACATTCGAGGCTTTCTTTCTCGTCCTGAGTTCTTTCTCATCCCCGAGGAGATCCGATGACCGACACAGAGGCTGCCCTCCCGACCTGGCTGATGCCCCGCACCTGCCCCTGCTTCCCCCCGACCGACATTCCGAATTGCGCTCGGAATCGCCCAGGCAGGTCCGTCTCGACGACGGCACGGCCGCTTGGGTCGTATGCCGCTACGCGAATAGGCGGGCGGCCATGCTGAACCCCGCGCTCAGTGTCGACATCACCCTGCCGGGATTTCCGCTGCGGCTGCCGCTGCCGCCCGATCCGCTGCCGCATTCGTTCCTGCGGCTGGGCCCGCACGAGCATACGCGGGTGCGACGCATGGTGATGCCGGAGTTCGACAATGCGGCGGTGGACGCGTATCGCCCGCTCGTGCGTGAACTCGTACAAGGACTCCTCGACGAGTTGGAGGCAAAACCGCCCCCGGTGGACCTGCTGCTCGCCTTCGCCTTTCCGATACCGGCATTGATGATCGCCCGAATACTCGGGATGCCGGAGCGCGACCTGGACGCGTTCCAGGAGCAGAGCCTCGCATTGACGTTGTCTCTCGAAAACTCGTGTGAACGTGCCGTCAGGGACGGTGCGTTGACGGACAATGAAGCCAGGCGGGGCAGTTGATCGCCCCCCGAGAGGACGGACGTGAGGAACAGGTGACGGTGACCACGACCACGCGGCAATCGCAGCCGATCGGCGACCTGCTGCGGCAGTGGCGCAAGCGTCGCTTGCTGAGCCAGCTCGAGCTGGCCACTCAGGCGGAGATATCCGCACGCCACCTCAGCTTCATCGAGAACGGCCGCTCGGAGCCCAGTCGCGACATCGTGTTGCGACTCGCCGAGGCCCTCGGGCTCGAACTCCGGGAACGAAACCCACTTCTGCTGGCGGCCGGCTACGCCCCCGTTTACCACGAAACCAGCCTCGAGGCGCCGCACATGGGCGCGATCCGGGCGATGTTGCGCCAAGTACTGGCCGCGCACGAACCCTTCCCGGCCGTTGTCCTCGACCGATACTGGAACCGCGTCGAGGCCAACGAACCCGCCATGCTGTTCCGCGTCGGTGTGTCCGAGGAACTGCTCAAGGAACCGGTCAACCTGCTGCGGGTGAGCCTGCACCCCGACGGCATGGCCCCGCGGATCGCCAATCTCGGTGAGTGGCGTGCCCATCTGCTCAGCCGGCTGCGCCAGCAGGTCACGACGACCGCCGATCCCGAGATCATCAAGCTGTACGACGAGCTCAGCGGCTATCCCTGCGACCAGCCGGAACCCAAGATCGACCTTCCCGGTCCGGGAGACATCGCCATCCCCCTGCGCCTCCACCACCAGGGGCGGGTGTTGACCTTCTTCAGCACGATGGCCACCTTCGGCACGCCGTTGGACATCACCGTCGCCGAACTGGCGATCGAATCCTTCTTCCCGGCCGACCCTGAAACGACGGAGGCCCTGCGCACCACCAAGTGGTGACACCACGCGAGAACGGCCCAGCCGACCAGCCGCCGTCCCCGGAGACGGGTGTGCCGCTTCGCCACGCCCGAGCGGTCGGGCCAGGAGGCCGCCCACCCCCAGTGTCCGACCGAAACGTCATCGAACGGACAGTCGGCCGTAGCCGGGGACGAAGGGTCAGGAGCGGGGGCGGGACGAAGGCTCACGAGCGCGGGCGGGACGAAGGGTCGGGAGCGGGGACGGGGACGACCGACCGGGCCGCTGAGCGCTCTTCCCCTGGTTCATCTGCACGGTCTTGGTGTTCGTCTCCTCGGCCGTCGTCGCCTCGTCCTCTTTCTCCTTCTGTGAGTCCGCGATCGTGTGCAGGTGTTGAGTGCGAACGAGCTTTTGGGCGTGGTGTTTTCGGGTCTGGCGCCGCTGGTGGTCGAGGAGATCGCGGGCGACGGCGAGGTCATCCGGGTGCCGGCTCGGGCTCCCGGGGTCCAGGTGGATTGCCCGGGTTGCGGCGGTCGGACGGGCCGTGGGCACACCTTCCACGAACGCACGGTGACGGCAGCCCTGGCCTCCCTGCTGCTGCGACAGGTCCGCGAGCAGCCGGCCGGGTGGGGGACCGGCCTGATCGAAACCGCCCGCGACGCGGGCGCCGGCTGGGCCGAGCTCGCCTCCCCTCTGGGCGTCGCCGCCGCCAGGCCGCCGAGTGCCGCTACCTGCGCGGCCGCCCCGGCCCGGCCGGGACCACTGGCGAGCAGCGCGTGACGGCCACCCGCCAGGC
>NZ_WWJX01000384.1 GCF_009865215.1 Streptomyces sp. SID3343
AGCGCGGCTGCGGCCAACGCCAGGCAGGTCTTGCCAGGCTTCGTCATCTTGTCTCGCCCCGTTTCTTTCGATGCCCCGGCGCCACCGATTCGGCCGCGCCATGCGGAAGGCGGGCGGGCTCGGCGCCGTTGCGGGCATGCCCACCATCTCCCGAACCTCCGGACCCGGGACATCCGGCCACCGGGACCATCCGAGGTGGGGGCAACCCCCGGTCGAGGTCGCGGCGTTCGGGCCGACGAGGAGGGTGGTCGGCGGGGTGGCGGCGATCGTCCCGCCGAGGCCGCGCCGAGCCCGATGCGGTCGGCCGCGGCGGTTGTTACCGGGCCACCACGGGTACACCGTCCGGGCGGTCGGCCAGCAGGGCCGCGATGTGGTCCGCGCAGTGGAGGGCCGCGGTGGCCATCGCGTTTTTGGTCATGCCGGCGACATGCGGGGTGAGCAGGGCGTTCGGCAGGCCGAACAGCGGCGAGGCGAAGGCTGCGTGCTCGTGCTCGAAGGTGTCGACGGCGGCGGCTGCGAGCGGGTGTGATGGGTCGCGCAGAGCGTCGGCCAGTGCCTGTTCGTCGACGATCGCGCCCCGGGCGGTGTTCAGCAGGATCGACCCCGGACGCATCAGTGCCAACTCCGCCTTACCGATGAGCCCTTGCGTTCGCACAGTGAGCGGCAGGTGCAGGGAGACCACGTCACTGGTCGTCAGCAGTGCGGCGAGGGAGGGGACCACGGGCACCGGCACCTCGACCGGGCGCCGCGAAAGGCCTTGGACCGCCATGCCCAGCGAAGTCGCCCGTTCGGCCAGGACCGACCCGATCCGACCCAGCCCGACGACACCCAGGGTCAGTTCCGACAGTTCCACCGCCGGTGCGGTCGGTGCGCGCCAGTTGCCGCCGTGCGCGGCCTCGTTGTGCGCCGCGAGATCCCGGGTCAGGGCGAGGAGTTGGGCCAAGGCGAACTCGGCGACCGCGTTCGTGTTGGAACCCGGCGTGTGAGTGATCGTGATGCCGTGACGGGCCGCGGCTACCGAATCGACGTGATCGGTGCCCGCTCCGGCTCGGCCGATCACGCGGAGCCGGTGAGTCAACGCGGCGTCCGTCGCCGCCGCCAGGAACGCGGCGCGCAGTGGCACACCGGCACGCGATTTGACCGCGTGGTAGCCGAGTCCGTCCCGGCCGATCTCGGCGAGCAGCGCGGACGCGTCGAAGGCGTCGAAGTCGGTGAAGCCCACCCGGCCGGCCCAGGCGGCCCGCGCCCCGGCGGGATCGGCCACTCGCCGAAGGTTCAGCGTGACGGCGAGCCCGTGGCCGAGCAGACGCTCCAGTTCGCGAGCGAGCAGATCGCCCGGAGCCGCGTCCAGCAGCAGGATTCGGGCCCGCTCCATGTTCGTACCTCTCTGCTCTGCACGGGCTTTGGTGTGATCCAGGTGTCGGTACCCACCGTCGCAGATGTCGCAGAGGTCGCGGTACCCGGGTTTGCGGGACGCCCTTGAAGGCCGGGAGGAGTTCTCGGGCGGTCAGGGCGGCTTGGAGTTGAGGGCTACTTCGGGGTCCAAGGGGTTGGCGCGGGAACGGACGGCGACCGGCCGGCGCCCGCGACGACCGTGATCGGCCCCGGCCCCGGCCGCGAACCGCGTTCCGAGTACGAGGACGGCGTGCGCGGCTTCCTCGGCCTCGGCGACGCCGCCGAGGGGTGGGGGTGGCTGTCCCACCGGCGCAGGCCGACGTGGCCGCGCCCGCTTCCACCGCCACCCCTGAGCCCGACCGCCCCGCTTTCGAGGAGCCGACGCGCCCAACCCGGTGACCTTCATGGGCCTGCCGCCGCCCGACGTCGAGGCCACGTCCGCGCTCTACGCGGCCCTGTGCGACTGGGACTTCAGGCGCCGGCCCGCCGGCTGGGTTCAGCGAGGTGCTTCCCGGCGTCAAGCCCACCTTGGGCATCCGCCGCGAGGATCGCCCCGCGGTGGGTCCGGTGCCGCGCATCTACTGCCGCATCAAGCAACGTTCGTCTGGTAGTGCCGCGCTACTCGAAGGACGTGGCCGCAAACGGGAAGAAGGCCACGCCAACTCCGAAGGCCGGACACGCCGTTGCTACCGAAACGGTCATGAGGTCAGCGGGTGCCGTCTGTGGAGCCGGGGGAGCCGGTTCGAGGACTGTGGGACCGGCGGTGGTGTTGCGTGGTGAGGTTTTGCCGTCCTGGATCGCCTAGCGGGCTTTTGCAGGGGCGCGGAGCTGTTCGGTCAGCCGCTCGAGTTCGGCCGCCATGGCAGGCGAGGGGTCGTTGAGTCCGCTCTGCACGGCGGGCGGGCTCTTCAGGAAGCGCCGGAGCGCGGGCACGATGAGCCCTTGCGGCAGAGCCCGCAACGCGGCGAACGCGCGAGGTACCGGCGGCGTTTCCATCGAGGCGAGGTTCTGCCGCATGAGGTGAAGCATGCCGCGGACCGCTTCCGGGTCGTCGGCCAGCGCTACCGGGCCGCCCGCCGCGTGTACCGCCTGTCCGAGCGGCACCTCGAATGCGGCGTGCGTCCTGAGCCAGGCGTCCATCTGCGGTTCGGCCTTGGCGTTGATCCCGGCGGTACGGAACGTCTCCACGATCCGTTCCAGTCGCGGGGTGGTGCGGCCGTCGGGCTCGCCGATCGGCATCGCGACCCGGCGGGTGACGAAATTGCTCTTGGGGTAGCGGATCACGTCGCCGTCCATCGTGCCGCCCTTCACGGGGAAGCCGAGCAGCACCCGTTCACGGCCGATCGCCGCGCCCAGCGTCTCCGGGCCGGCTGCCCAGTTGAGCAGGAACAGCACGTCACCTTGGACGTCGGCGAGTGATTCCAGCACCGCGTCCACCTGGTGGGTGCGGACGAAGACGGTGATCAGGTCGTACTCGTTGTCCGAGTGCTCGATCACCGGTACCGGTACCCGCCCGACAGCTGGGCTGTCTCCTTCGGCGAGCTGCACGCCGTGGCGGCGCAGAGCGGTCAGGCGCTCACCTCGGGCGAGGAGCGAGACGTCGTGGCCGGCCTCATGCATGCGGACGGCGAACAGGCTGCCGCAAACCCCGGCGCCGTACACGAGCAGCTTCATGGCAGTCTTCTTTCATACGTTCGATTGAATCATACGTTCGTTTCATTCAAACATATGTAGAGTCCCTCGTGTGGCGACCCCAGACACCCGCACCCAGCTCCTCGACGCGGCCGAGCATCTCTTCGCCGAGCACGGATACCGCGGCACCTCGGTCCGCGCGATCACCAAACTCGCCGGAGCGAACCTGGCCGCCGTCGGCTACCACTTCGGGTCGAAGGCGGAGCTGATGGCCGCGGTCGCCCGCCGCGTGATCGAGCCCATCAACGCCGCCCAGTGCGCAGGGCTCGACAAATTGCTCGCCCGGACCCCCGACCCATTGGTCGGCGAACTGGTGGAGGCATTCGCGGGGCCGCTGTTCGACGAGATGTCGGTCGGCGACGAGGACGGCGCCCGGACGTCCCGGCTGATCGTGACGATCCTCAGCGACCCGGCCGAGGAGGTGCGCAGCTGGACCGGCCCGGGCGAGGACACGGTCCGCGAGCGCTACCTCGCAGCCTTCACGCGCGTACTGCCCGGCCTTCCCCCGGAGGAACTGTGGTTCCGGATACGGGGGATCCTTGCCGTGACGGCCGTCGACCGCCTCGAGGTCCACCAGCAGCCCTCCCCAGGCTGCACGCCCCCGGTAGCGGGCGAGGCGGCCCGGCGATGGGCGATCACGTTCCTGACGGCAGCGATGAGTGCGCCACCGACCCGGACCTGACGACCCGAGACAGACGCCGGCGGCGCGGGTCGGGCGGCGTTCACCCTGGGGACGAGGGCAGTGAGGCACGTGTCGGCGGCGTTCTTGTTCCGCCAGATGATGTGGCGGCGGCGGATCATGCTGCCCTGTTCCGTGTGGGTGGCGTGGTCGGTTCCGTCGAGGGCGAAGTAGCGCAGGGCGCCGAACAGGTGCCGCACTCCGTCGTAGCGGTTGTAGGTCGCCCGCCGTCTGCGACCTGGCTCACGGTCGGGGTCCTTGTGCTTGTCGCCGCGACCGGCCCACTGCCGGCCGGGGCGAGGCTTCGGATCGAGCGGCCGAACTCGTCCATGCAAATGGTGACTTCGGGCTCGTCGCCCTCGGGGATGACCTCGCCGTCGGCGATCGCGTAGAGGTGCTCGACGTTCGGGTGCGGGTCGCCTCGTCGGCGTGGTCGAAGTGCTTGGCGTCGCGTACCGCGCGCTAGTCGGAGGAGAGCGCGGCGCCGGCGCGGTACTTGCCGGTCAGCCGGCCGCCGTTGAGCGGGCTGAATACCGTCGCGTCCAGACCGTACCGGCCGCACGTGGGCAGCGCCGCGGCCTCCGCGGCCGGGCGAACGCCGAGTGGGCGAGCTGCTCCACCGCGACGTGCTCGTGGCCGCAGCGCTCGGTGACCCGGCGCGCCTCGACGACGGCCCTCGCGGGCAGCGCGGGGGAGCCGATTGCGCGGACCGTTCGCTGGTGAACCAAGTCGGTGAGTGGGCCCAGGGTTTCGTCCTGGTCGGTGTCGGGGCCGGGGCGGTGCGGTGGGTAGGGATCGAGATGATCGGTGTCCAAGCGGCGCAGGCTGTCCTCCACCGCGCGCATGAGCCACCGGCGCGACGCGCTGCGGCGCAGCGGCTGCGCGTGGTCCATCGCCTCACCGAACTTGGCCGCGAGCACGACGTCGTCGCGGCGGCCCTTGAGGGCCTTGCCCAGGATCTCCTGGGTCTCGCCGAACGCGTACACGTCGGCGGTGTCTTCCTCGCGTGCCTGTCGCACTGGGCGCCGACGTTCGAGGAGTGGATCGTGCCGCTGCTGCCGCGCCATGAGGCGTACAGGATCGGCGAGTACCACCGTTACCACCGTGAGCTCGACGAGACCTGTGCCTTCGACTGGAAGGCGTTCGAGGAGAGTTCGAACGACGAGTACCACGTGTGGTTCGTGTACCGCCGGTTGATCAAGGTTCGCAAGCAGACGGACACCGTCGTGCGCTTCGATGGGCGGATTACGAGTGGGTACAAGCCCCACAGCGACGCGTACGACGTGTCGCTCGATCGGACCAACCTCGGGGAGGAGGACGTGCGCGGAAGCTTCGCGGATCCGCTCGCGCCCGACAGCGCCCGGTGGACGAGGTCGACGGCCCGATCGACTGAAGGTCGACGGTCGGGCGGCCGATGATCCGGATGTACGTCGCGGTCGGGTAGGCCGGTGGGGTGCACCTTCGGCGCTCGGCGCTTCGGCGCCTCGGCGCTTGGGTGCTTGGGTGCTTCGGCGTTCGAAATGTGAAGATCGGAACGTGAGATCAGGAACGTGAGAGGAGTCGCTGCGATGGAACCCACGCTGACCGAGGCTCGCTGGACGCATATTGCGCTGCCGTCGTCCGATCTGGAGGCGGCGATCGAGTTCTACACATCGTTCACCCCGCTCGTGGTGGTGTCGCGACACAGTGACGCCGACGGCGCCAACGCGTGGCTGTCCAACCCGAATCAGGTCGAGACGCCCTTCGTGCTGGTGTTGGTGGGCTTCAACAAGGACAAGGGAAACCCACAGCCGCAGCTGACGCCGTTCGCCCATCTGGGCATGGAGGTGGCCGCGCGCACCGACGTCGACGCCATCGCGGACCGGGCGCGGGAGGCGGGCTGTCTGCACTGGGAGCCGATGGACGTCCCGCCGCCGGTGGGATACATCTGCGCGCTCACGGATCCGGACGGCAATGTCGTGGAGATCTCGCACAATCAGCGGGTGTTCGCGGAAGTACGCGAACTGTGGGGCGACCGGACCAACGCGTGAGCGTCGGCGCGCGAACCCGGATCGCCGCCGAGGCGTATGTCGCGGCGCTCAACACTGGTGACCCGGACCGCATCGCGGCGTGCGTGACCGAGGACTTCCACAACGAGCACACGTCGGCGCTCGGGCGGAGTCTGCGGGGGCGCGCGGCGTATCGGGCGCGACTGCCCGGGTTTTTGGGGGAGTTCCAAGGGTTGCGGTATGTGGTCGAGGACCTGCTGGTCGATGGGGACCGGGCGGCGCTCGCGTACACGATGACGTTTCGCGTGCGGGGCGGCTCGGTGAGTGCGGGTGGCGGGAGCGGGGATGGCGGCTCGGTGGGTGCGAGTGGCGGTGGCGGTGAGGGCTCGGTGAGCGCGAGAGGCGGCAGTGGTGGCGGCTCGGTGGGTGGGGAACCGGTCCGGATCCGGGGGGTGTTTCGGCTGCGGGTGGTGGATGGGCTCGTGGCGCATCGGGTCGACTACTGGGACGGTGCCGAGTTCGCGCGGCAGACGGCGAGGGGAGAGGACCGCTGAGGTGAGGGGCTTTGGGATGGGGGGCTCGGGAGAGGGCTGAGGGGCTTCGGGATCCGCCACCGCCGTCTCCTTCGATGTTCTGCAACTGCGGCGCCGGGCGGGGTGGTTGACGCCGCCGCTACGGCCGTGTCACTGCGGCGACGACGCCGTGCTCGGGGCCGCACGTACGGTGCGGATCGTGTCGGGGCGGGGCGGGGCGCGCTCGGTCGCAAGGCGCTGCACGCGCTGCCGGCCGAGGAACC
>NZ_WWJX01000385.1 GCF_009865215.1 Streptomyces sp. SID3343
CGCGGTTCGGTGGGCGCGTTGGCGGCGCTGAACGGCGCGGCGCCGGCTCCCCCGAGCGCGGTGCGTGCCCGGTCCACGACCCGGGCGCGGTTTTGTACGCCGACGTCCTTGAGCAGCGCCTCCAGGCCGGCCTCGTAGCCCTGCCCGACGGCGCGCACCTTCCACGCCCCCTGGCGCCGGTACAGCTCGACGGTGTGCAGCGCGCGTTCGCTGCCCAGGTCGGCGATCCGGAAGGTGGCCAGATCCTCGCCGGCCGCGCGCACGGTGGTCACCGGAGCCGCCACCACGCCGAACCGGTCGACGCCGCCGCCCTCCAGGGAGGCCGCGACCAGAACGCGCTCGACGTCGGCGGGCAGCTTGTCCAATTCGAAGGTCGCCCCGGACTGACGGATCGTCACCCCGGCGGTGTCCGTACCGCCCCGTTGCAGGACGTCGTCGTCCCCGCGGACTCGATCGTCGGCCCCCACGAGGGCCACCACCAGCTCGACCGGGCATTGTGCCGAGACCTCGACCTCCACCCGGGTGTCGGGCAGTGCCAGGTTTTGACCCCGTACCAGTTCGGTGCTCACGTGCGTTCGTCCCCTCCCCGCCCCGCCGGGACGGACCCCGCGCGAGCGGGCCGGGGGGCGCACTCGCCCGACCCGGCCCGCCCACCTTTTTTGGTTCTGCGTCCTACAGGTGCGCCATCAGAGCCGGCAGCAGGTCCCGCAGGGTCTGGCCGTGCGCCGGCTCACCGATCGCGGCCATCTTCCACGCGGTGCCGTGCCGGTAGAGCTTGGCCATGATCTGGCCGGTGTAGTTGCCACCGCCGGAGAGCGTGTAGCGCGCGAGCTCCGTGCCCGTGGTCTCGTCCACGATGCGGCAGAACGCGTTCTCGATCTCCTGGAAGGTCTGCCCCTGGAAGGAGCTGACCGTGAAGAGGATCTGGTCCACGTGCACCGGCACGCGCGACAGGTCGACCAGAATCGACTCGTCGTCGCCGTCACCGTGCCCGGTCAGGTTGTCGCCGGTGTGGCGAACGGACCCGTCCTTGCTGGTGAGCTGACCGAAGTAGCACACGTCGACCGGCTGGTTGTCGGCGAACAGCACGCACGACGCATCCAGGTCGACTTCCTTCTCCCGGCTGCCGAACAAACCGCGGCGCTTGATGGCGTCCCATCCCAGGCCCATCCGGACCATGGTCAGCTCGCCACCACCCGGCTTGTCGAGTGAAATCCTCTGGCCCTTGGACATGTTGACGGCCACTGGCGACGTCTCCCCTCACACATTTGGTCAAGCGGCTCGCGGACCCCGCCCCGACGGGACGGCGGGCCACACGGCCGCAGAGTAGTCCTCGGGTCCCGCCGGTGTCCCGGCCAGTCCCCAGCGAACCTGTGGATCACGAACCTACCGGTCATGACGCACGGGCCGGACAGGCCGTTCCCGCCGGGCCCGTCTTTCCGGGCATCCGGACCTTTCGGCCCGGATTCGCCCGCGCCCACATCCTCCTACGCGATGCCCGCCGCCTTCATCCCGCGCAGCTCCTTCTTCAGCTCCCCGACCTCGTCGCGCAACCGCGCGGCCAGCTCGAATTGCAGTTCGGACGCCGCGGCGTGCATCTGCTCGGTCATCACCCGGATCATGTCGGTGAGATCGGTCGCCGGCATGTCCTTGGCGTTCTTGGCCGCCTTGCCCAGCTTGGGCACGGGCGCCTTCTGCCGGCCCTTGTCGCCGGACAGCAGTCCCGCGGTGTCGGCGTCCTCGCGGGCGATCGAGTCGAGGATGTCCACGATCTTCTTGCGCAGCGGCGTGGGGTCGATGCCGTGCTCGGTGTTGTAGGCGATCTGCTTGTCGCGGCGTCGATTGGTCTCGTCGATCGCCTTCTCCATCGACGGGGTGATCTTGTCCGCGTACATGTGGACCTGACCGGAGACGTTGCGCGCCGCGCGGCCGATCGTCTGGATCAGCGACGTGCCCGAACGCAGGAAGCCCTCCTTGTCCGCGTCCAGGATCGCGACGAGCGAGACCTCGGGCAGGTCCAGGCCCTCGCGCAGGAGGTTGATGCCCACCAGCACGTCGTACTCGCCCAGCCGCAGTTCGCGCAGCAACTCGACGCGGCGCAGCGTGTCGATGTCGCTGTGCAGGTAGCGCACCCGCACTCCCTGCTCCAGGAAGTAGTCCGTGAGGTCCTCGGACATCTTCTTGGTGAGCGTGGTCACCAGGACGCGCTCGTCGCGCTCGGCCCGGATCCGGATCTCGTGCAGCAGGTCGTCGATCTGGCCCTCGGTCGGCTTGACCACGACCTGGGGGTCGATCAGGCCGGTCGGGCGGATGATCTGCTCGACCACCGAGTCGGCCTTGGCCAGCTCGTACTTGCCCGGGGTCGCGGAGAGGTAGACCGTCTGGCCGATCCGCTCCTGGAACTCCTCCCACTTGAGCGGGCGGTTGTCCATCGCGGAGGGCAGCCGGAAGCCGTGCTCGACGAGGGTGCGCTTGCGCGACGCGTCGCCCTCGTACATCGCGCCGATCTGCGGCACGGTCACGTGCGACTCGTCGAGCACGAGGAGGAAGTCCTCGGGGAAGTAGTCCAGGAGCGTGTTCGGCGCGGTGCCGGGCTCGCGACCGTCCATGTGCATCGAGTAGTTCTCGATGCCCGAGCACGTGCCGATCTGGCGGAGCATCTCCAGGTCGTAGGTCGTGCGCATGCGCAGCCGCTGGGACTCCAGGAGCTTGCCCTGCCGGTCCATCCGGACCAGGGACTCCTCCAGCTCCTTCTCGATCCCGTTGGCCGCGCGCTCCAGCCGCTCGGGACCGGCCACGTAGTGCGTCGCGGGGAAGACGTACAGCTCGTCGTCCTCGGTGACCACCTCGCCGGTCAGCGGGTGCAGCGTCATCAGCGACTCGATCTCGTCGCCGAACATCTCGATCCGGATCGCGAGCTCTTCGTAGACCGGGAAGATCTCGATGGTGTCGCCGCGCACCCGGAACGTGCCGCGGGTGAACGCGACGTCGTTGCGCGTGTACTGGTTGCCGACGAAGCGGCGCAGCAGGTCGTCGCGCTCGATCTCCTCGCCCACGCGCAGGCGCACCATGCGGTCGACGTACTCCTGCGGGGTACCGAGACCGTAGATGCACGACACGGACGCGACCACGACGACGTCGCGGCGAGTGAGCAGCGAGTTGGTGGTCGAGTGCCGCAGCCGCTCGACCTCCTCGTTGATCGAGGAGTCCTTCTCGATGTAGGTGTCCGTCGTGGGGACGTACGCCTCGGGCTGGTAGTAGTCGTAGTACGAGACGAAGTACTCGACGGCGTTGTTGGGCAACAGCTCGCGAAATTCGTTGGCGAGCTGCGCGGCGAGCGTCTTGTTGGGCGCCATGACGAGCGTCGGCCGCTGCAGCCGCTCGATCATCCACGCGGTCGTCGCCGACTTGCCCGTGCCGGTGGCCCCGAGCAACACCACGTTCGTGTCGCCCGCCCGGACCCGCTGCTCGAGAAGATCGATCGCCTGCGGCTGATCACCTGACGGCTGGTAGGGACTGACGACCTCGAAGGGCGCCACTTTGCGTTCGAGATCGGTAATGGGTCGCACTCGGTCAACGTTACGACCCGGCACCGACAAACGACGGGATCGTCGTTTGTCGGTGCCGGGTCGTAACGGCCGGCGGCCTTCGGCCGCTCTCCTCGCAGGCTCGTCGATCACCGGTCGACGACCGATCAACGGGCGCCGACGCACCGACGAACGACACTGCCGCCCGGGTGACGAGTCAACCCGCGAAACGCTCGACCAACCGCGACCAGAGTTTGCGGACCTGAGGCTCCAGTGCCTCCAACGGCCCGTCGTTGTCGATCACCACGTCCGCGACCGCCAACCGCTGCTCCCGCGAAGCCTGTGCGCCCATCCGCGCCCGGGCGTCCGCCTCCGGCATGCCCCGCAGGTGGACCAGCCGGTCGAGCTGCGTGGCGGGGGAGGCGTCCACGACCACCACGAGGTCGTACAGCCCGGCCAGGTCGTTCTCCGCCAGCAGTGGTACGTCGTTGATCAACACCGCGTCCGGCCCGGCCGCCGCCGTCAGCTCGGCCGCCCGCGCACCCACCAGCGGGTGGACGATCGCGTTCAGCGCCGCCAGGCGCTCCGGCGCGCCGAACACGATGCGCCCCAGACCCGGCCGGTCCAGCGTCCCGTCGGGCAGCAACACCTCGGGCCCGAATTCCGCGACCACCGCCGCCAGACCCGGTGTCCCCGGCTCGACCACCTCGCGCGCGATCCGGTCCGAGTCGATCACCACGGCGCCCAGCTCCGCGAGTCGCCGCGCGACCTCGCTCTTGCCCGCGCCGATCCCACCGGTCAGCCCCACGTTGCCCCGTCGCTTCATGCGGCGCAGCCTAGTGCGGCCGGGATTCCCGCCGCGCGAGAGCCCGGCCGCACCCGCGGTCAGTACGGCAGGGTCTGGCCGCGCCGCAGCGTCGAGCCGCACGATGCCCGCGGCGACTCGAGCACGCGAGCGAGTTCACGGGTCTCGATGATCTTCGCGACCCGAAGCAGTTCGGTGAGCCGCTCGGGCGTCACCGCGTCCTTGCGGACCCAGTGGCCGCCGTTTCGGGTCGTCCAGAACTTTTCGTAGTCACGGCCCAGCCGGGGGTCCTCGATCAGGTCGCCACCCCACGTGGTGCTCGCGTCGATGAAGGTCGGCTTGACCTTCTCCAGGACGTAGTCGCGCAGTCCCGCGTGGTCCTTCGCGTACAGGTAGTCGGCGATGGGGGCGTCGACCAATCCCGCCAGGTCGAATATGTGCAGCCGGGTGGTCAGACCGAAGCCGCCCATGTCCGGGCCCAGGTAGGTGCCCTGGTCCCCCAGCTTGATCACGTCGGCGTAGGTGTTGAACGCCTTCCCACGCATGTCCGCGACCAGGCACAGGGGCGTCGTGGGGTCGTGGCGGAAGAGCGTGCGGTTGTCGCCGGCGATCGTCGCGGTCGTCCCGATCGCCAGGCACGTCGCGAACACGATCACCACTCGCCCGCGCAGATCGGCCCGGCGCACCTGCTCGATCACGCACAGCACGGCGATCATCGCGCCGAGCGCCCACAGGGGCGTCGCGAAGCGGAACTGCCCCATCCAGTCCGGGGACAGGATCGCGACCGCGGCCGCCGAGAGGACGAACGGCACCAGGAGGCCGACCAGCGGCCGCCGGGCCGGTCCCGGGCGGGTCAAGGTCATGCCGACGCAGATCAGCACGACGGCGGCGAGCAGCCACCCGGTCACGCCGAGGAGCTCCACGACCTTGTTGACGCTGACCCAGTCGGGCGTCTCCTGCGACTTGGCGACGGCGGTGTTGGGGACCCAGCGGCCGAACTCGATCCGCCGCCACGCCACATAGCCGAGGTAGGGCACGAAGAAGACGGCGCACGACACGGCCGCCACGGTCAGCGCCCGGCGCCATGTGTCCCGGGTGACGAACAGCAGGACGACGACCGGATAGGCGGCCGCGTAGAGCGCGCCGTCGGGCCGGGTCAGGCCCGCGGCCGCCGCGCACAACCCCGCGGCCACGGCCGGGGTCACGGTGGTGAGCCGATCGGCGGAGATCGACCTGGTGAGGATCGTCGCGAGCAGCACGGCACACAGCACGTACAGCGGGTTCTCCAGACCGGAGAACATCCATATCACGAAGGAAGGGGACAAAGTGAACAGTGCGCCCACGGCCAACGGCACGATCCACGCGCCGCGCCGCAGGATCGTCGAGGTCATCAGGTAGGCGCACGTGAGGATCACGACGACGGTGAGCAGCGCGAACGCCTTGGGGAACAGCACGTAGTCCGGTACTCCGAACAGCGTGCCGCGGTCGAACAGCCCGAGCCAACGACCGATGACCAGGATCAGCGTCCACAACGGGTTCGAGAAGCCTTCGACGGGGTCGTCACCGGGCTGGAAAACGGGCCCGTGCCCCTCGGCTATGTTGCGGGCGTACACGTAGGTTATCGCCGCGTCGTCGACGATCCAGCGCCCGTACCTGGACGCGTGCCAGCCCACCAGCGCGGTGCCCGCCGCGATCGACGCGACCGCAGGCAGGGCCCGCTGTGCCGCCGCGCGATCGAATCGCCGGCGCGCCCCCGGTTTGTGCCCGACCTCCGGATCCGGTGCGGCCTGCGGCCTGACTTCCGGATCCACCGTGCCACTGTGCATCACAATCTCCGTTGAACGCTGAAACCGGCTCGCCCCTGGGAGGGGCGAGCCGGAAGGTGCCGAAAGGCGAAGGTCGGGAACAGCGTTGTCGCGCCCCCGAGGGCGAGCTTCAGATGTTCAGCTTGCGGAAGATGGGGCGCGGGACGTGCCGCAGCGCGGACATCACGAAGCGGAACCCGCCCGGCACCCACACCACCGAGGTCTTCTTGCGCAGGCCCTTGACGATGGCCTCGGCGACGATCTCGGGCGTGGTGGCCAGCGGGGCGTCCGGCAGGCCCTCGGTCATCTTGGTGCGCACGAAGCCGGGGCGGACCACCATCACGTGCACCCCCGTGCCGTGCAGTTTGTCGCCCAGGCCCTGCGCGAACGCGTCCAGACCGGCCTTGGTCGAGCCGTAGATGAAGTTCGACTTGCGGGCCCGCTCGCCGGCCACCGAGGAGATCACCGCGAGTGCGCCGTGGCCCTGCCGCCGCAGCGCGTTCGCCGCCGCGAGGCCGGCCGAGACGCCGCCCACGTAGTTGACCTGGGCGACCCGCGCCGCCGCGGCCGGGGACTTCTCGTCGGCGTCCTGGTCGCCCAGCACGCCGAAGGCCAGCAGTACGACGTCGATGTCGCCGCCGGCGAAGACCTCGTCCACGATCTTCTCGTGGTCGTCGCTCTCGGCCGCGTCGAACGCGACCACCTCGACGGTCGCCCCGCGGTCGCGCAGGTCGTCGGCGGCCGCGTCCAGAGCCTTGGAGGGTCGGCCGGCGAGTACGACGCGCCGGACCCGCTCGGCGACCATCACGCGGGCCGTGGTCAGTGCGATCTCGGAGGTACCGCCGAGAACGAGCAGGGACTGCGGTGCGCCCAGGGCGTCTTTCACGGTGCGTCCTTCACAGAGAAACGAGTCGAGACGAGAAAAATCGAGCCGGACCGAGCGAACGGCTCACAGGCCCAGACGCCTGGCCTGGTCCGAGACGAAGACACCGTCCGGGTCGACCTTGGCGCGGACCTCGCGGAACTGCTCCAGCCGCGGGTACATGCGCGCGAGGTCGGCGGGGTCCATCCGCGAGTCCTTCGCGAGGTAGAACCGGCCCTCGTTGGTGAGCACGATCTCGTCGAGTTGCCTGAGCAGCCGCGACAGACCCGGCGTGTTCGTCGGGAAGTCGAGCGTCAGCGTCCACCCCGGCTTGGGGAAGGACAGGAAGCCCGCGTTGCCCGGGCCGAAGCGCTTGAGCACCGTGAGCGAGGACGGCGCGCCGTGCGCGCTGATCGTCTCGACGGCCTTGACGAGCCCGTCCTCACGGCCGAACGGCACCACGAACTGGTACTGGAGGAAGCCCGTGCGCCCGTAGACGCGGTTCCACTCCTGGACCAGGTCGAGCGGGTGGAAGAACCCGGTGATCGACTGGAGCTGACCGACCTTGTGCTTGGGCGCCTTGCGGTACCACAGCTCGTTGAACAGGCCCATCGTGAACTTGTTCGGCAACCGGCCCGGCACCACGTCGGGCACGGTCAGCAGCGAACCGCTCCTGAACCGCAACGGGTCCCGGCGCTGCTTGGGCGAGAGCTCGTCCAAGGACGCGAACTCACCGCAGGTCAGCACGCAGCGGCCCAGGTCGGCGCCCTTGGCCAGGCAGTCCAGCCACGCGACCGTGTACGTGTACTTCTCGTCCGTCTCGGCCATCAACGCCATGGCCTCGTCGAGGTTCTTCGTCCGGTCGGTGTCCACCGACGCGAGCGAGGTCTCGATGGGCGTCATGCGGATCGTCGCCGACAGGATCAGACCGGTCAGGCCCATACCGCCCGCGGTGGCCCAGAACAGGTCCGCGTCCGTCTCGGGGGTGACCGTGCGCACCGTGCCGTCGGCCGTCAGCAGGTCGAACGACAGCACGTGGTTGCAGAAACTGCCGTCCGCGTGGTGGTTCTTGCCGTGCACGTCCGCGCCGATCGCGCCGCCGACGGTCACCTGCCGGGTGCCGGGCGTCACGGGCACGAAGTAGCCGAACGGGACGAACAGTTCGATGAGCCGGTCCAGGCTCACCCCCGCCTCGCACGTGACGAGCCCGCGCTCCAGATCCACGTCCAGGATCCGGTCGAGGCCGGTCATGTCCAGGACCGTGCCGCCGCCGTTTTGCGCCGGGTCGCCGTACGAGCGGCCCAGGCCGCGGGCGATCACACCGCGCGACGTGCGCTGCCCGAGGGCGGTCGCGACCGCGTCGCGGTCGGTGGGGCGCACGACGTCCGCGAAGGTGGGGGCGGTACGTCCCCAACCGTTCAGGCTGATGCGCCGAGCGGTCGGTCGTGCGTCGGCCGATGGGCCGTCAGACATGGAAAACTCCCAGAGCGAATGTGAGAAGCCAAAGCAGACCCAGGCCGACGAGGACCCTGTCCTTGAGGAGAACGTCCTCGGGGGATCCCGCGGTTCCGGCGTCCACGTAGACCGCGTAGCGCAGGAAGGCGAAACCGAACGGGATCAGCGAAAGCTGGTGCCACGCGAGCGTGGAATCGCCCTCGGGGATCTGAAATGCCCACAGGGAGTACGTGAGCAGCGTCACCGCCACGGCCATCTGCCACACGAAGCGCAGGTAGGTGATCGAGTAGTTGGCCAGCGAGGCGCGCGTCTTGGCGGCCTCCTCGCCCATCAGGACCATCTCCGAGTAGCGCTTGCCCGCGACCATGAACAGCGAGCCGAAGCCCGCAGTGAGCAAGAACCAACGCGACAACGGCAGTTCGGAGGCGGTACCGCCGGCCATCGCCCGGAACAGGAAGCCCGACGCGACCATCGCCAGGTCGAGCACGACCACGTGCTTGAAGGAGAAGCAGTACGCGGCGTTCATCACGACGTACAGACCCAGCACGAGCGCGGTGCCCGCGTTGCACAGCAGGACCGCCAGCGCCACGGCGAGCGCCCCGAGCAGGGGCCCCAGGACCCAGGCGAGCTTGACCGGCACCGCGCCGGAGGCGATCGGGCGGTTGCGCTTGGTCGGGTGGCCGCGGTCGGCCTCGACGTCGAACGCGTCGTTGACGTAGTAGATCGCCGACGCCGCGAGGCAGAACAGCAGGAAGACGATCGCGGTGTGGCCCAGGACATAGCCGTGGGTGATCTTGCCCGAGGCCAACGGAGCCGCGAACACCAGGACGTTCTTGACCCACTGCTTGGGCCGGGCGAGCTTGAGCAGCCCGCCCGGGAGCCCCCCGCGCGGCGGACGCGCGGGCGCGTCCACGGTCGTCGTGACGACGATCTCGCGCTCTTCGAGCGGTGATTCGATTTCGGATGTACTCAAGACTCAGACCCCTTCGGGACGCGCTCGTCGGGCCCAGGCGCGGCCGAGACCGCCGGCCGCGAGGCCCATCGTCGCGCCGGCGGCGACGTCGGACGGGTAGTGGACGCCCACGACGAGCCGCGAGAAGCAGGTGGCGGCGGCGGCCGTACCGGTGACGGCGGTGGGCAACAGGCCGTGGAACGCCACGGCGGCGGCGGCCGAGGAGACCGAGTGCGAGGACGGGAAGC
This sequence comes from Streptomyces sp. SID3343, assembly GCF_009865215.1. GTDB lineage: Bacteria > Actinomycetota > Actinomycetes > Streptomycetales > Streptomycetaceae > Embleya. The sequence goes on from NZ_WWJX01000385.1 coordinate 9,655, forward strand.
TGTGTCGTCCCGCCGTGCGCACGGTGGGCTCCAGGCCCGGCAGGGCGGGGCGGGGCCGACGCACGACCCTTTTGACGACCATGCTGGCCACGTGCGCGCCGGCCACCGTCGCGGTCGCGCGCAGCCAATCGGCGCGCCGC
>NZ_WWJX01000386.1 GCF_009865215.1 Streptomyces sp. SID3343
ATGGTCCAGGGTTTCATGGCGTTGATCCCGATGATGACCGGCAACGTGTTGCTGTTCGTCATCTCGCTGGGGGTCATGTTCTGGTTGTCGCCGCTGCTGACCCTGATCTCGCTCGCGGTGGGCCCGGGCCTGTTCGCGGTCGCCTACCTCTCCCGCAAGCGGCTGTTTCCGGCAACCTGGCAGGCCCAGCAGGACGCGGCGGCGCTCGCCGGTGTGGTGGACAACGCGGTGACCGGCGTGCGCGTGGTCAAGGGCTTCGGGCAGGAGGAGACCGAGCTGACCCGGCTGGAGGAGGCAGGGCGCAAGCTCTACGCCTCCCGGCTGCGCTCGGTGCGGTTGAACAGCCGGTACACGCCCACCCTGGCGGCGATTCCCGCGGTCGGGCAGGTCGGCGTGCTCGCGCTCGGCGGCTGGTTGGCCGTTCGCGGCGAGATCACCCTCGGCACGTTCCTCGCGTTCTCCACCTACCTGGGGCAGTTGGTGGGACCGGTACGGATGCTGTCCGGCCTGCTGACCTTCGGTCAGCAGGCGCGCGCGAGTGTCGAGCGGATCTTCGAGGTGATCGACTCCCAGCCGATCGTGACCGAGAAACCCGACGCGCAGGAGTTGCCCGCGCGGGCCGCCTCGGTCGAGTTGGCCGACGTGCGGTTCGGCTACGTCGCGTCCAGGCCGGTGCTCGACGGGCTGTCGCTGCGAGTCGAGCCCGGCGAGACGCTCGCGTTGGTGGGCACGTCGGGTTCGGGCAAGTCGACGGTGTCGATGCTGCTGCCGCGGTTCTACGACGTGCAGGCGGGCGCGATCCTGGTCGACGGGACGGATGTGCGCGACCTTACGTTCGACTCGTTGCGCGCTTCGATCGGCCTGGTCATGGAGGACAGTTTCCTGTTCTCGGACACCGTGCGGGCCAACATCGCGTACGGCCGACCCGACGCCACCGACGAGCAGGTGCTCGAGGCGGCACGCGCGGCCGAGGCCGACGAGTTCATCGGCGAACTGCCCGGCGGCTACGACACGGTGGTCGGCGAGCAGGGGCTGACCCTGTCGGGTGGTCAGCGCCAACGCGTCGCGCTGGCCCGCGCGTTGCTCACCGATCCGCGGATCCTGCTCCTCGACGACGCGACGTCGGCGGTGGACCCCAAGATCGAGGCGGAGATCCACGCGACGCTGCACAAGGTGATGGCCGGGCGGACCACCATCCTGGTCGCGCACCGCCGCTCGACGCTGCAACTGGCCGACCGGATCGCGGTGTTGGACGCGGGCCGGCTGGTCGACGTGGGCACGCACGAGGAACTCACCGCGCGCTGCCCGCTGTATCGGCTGCTGCTCTCCGGGCCGGGCGACGACGCCGAGGGGTTGGCCGGTGACACCACCACCGCGCCGGTTCGGCACGTACTGCCGGCGCCCGCGTCGGGAGTGACGAGCGAGTTGTGGGACCGGTCCAAGGAGTCCGAGCGCACGGTGATCGCAACGGACTCCGGCGGTGTCGCCCGCGGTGGGCCCGGCGGTTGGGCCGCGATGCTCCAGGCCACGCCCGAGTTGCTCGCGCAGGTCGACAAGCTGCCGCCGGCCACGGACACCCCGAGCGTGGACGAAGCGGCGGCCCGGCGCTCGGACTCGGCGTTCAACCTGCGTTCGCTGCTGCGACCGTTTCGGTGGGCGCTTTTGCTCGGGCTGCTCCTGGTGATCCTCGACACCGGGGCCCAGCTCGCGCTGCCGGCGCTGATCCGGGACGGGATCGACCGCGGCATCGACGACCGGGCGACGCACGCGATCATGACGGTGTCGCTGATCGCGGTGGTGATCGTGTTCGCGGACTGGTTCGTCAACGTCGCGCAGGCGATGGTCGCGGGCCGAATCGGCGAGCGGCTGTTGTACACGTTGCGCGTCAAGACCTTCGCGCACCTGCAACGACTGGGATTGGACTATTACGAACGCGAGTTGTCCGGGCGAATCATGACCCGGATGACCACCGACGTGGACGCGCTGTCGACGTTCCTGCAGACCGGGTTGATCAGCGCCGTGGTGAGCGTGTTGACGTTCTTCGGGATCATGGTCGCGCTGCTCGTGCTCGACTGGGAGCTCGGGCTGATCGTGATGAGCGTGCTGCCGTTCCTGATCGCGGCGACGGTGGTGTTCCGGTCGCGGTCCTCGAAGGCGTACACCGAGGCGCGCGAGAAGGTCAGCGTGGTCAACGCGGACCTTCAGGAGAACGTGGCGGGCCTGCGGGTGTCGCAGGCGTTCCGGCGCGAAGGCCGCAACTCGCAGCGGTTCGCCGAGCGCAGCGACGACTACCGCGCATCGCGCCTGCGGGCGCAGCGATACATCTCGTTGTACTTCCCGTTCGGCCAGTTCCTGTCCAACCTCGCGGCCGGCATCGCGCTGATCGTGGGCGCGCATCGGGTGGGCGGCGGGACGTTGTCGGCGGGGGCGTTGATCGCGTATCTGCTCTACATCGACATGTTCTTCTCGCCGATCCAGCAGCTCTCGCAGGTGTTCGACGGCTATCAGCAGGCGGCGGTGGGTCTGCGCCGAATCCGCGATCTGCTGCGCACGCCGACCACGACACCGGACTCGGCCACGCCGGTGCCGGTGCCCGCGAGCGGGCTCAAGGGGGCGATCAGCTTCGAGGACGTGCGGTTCGCGTACAACGCGGCCCCGTTCGCGGGCGTGGACGAGACGGAGGCCGCGGAAGCGGTCGAGGCGTCGGAGGACGCGGCGACGGCCGGCGCGGTGGCGGGGGCGCCCCAGGTGCTGTCCGGGATCACGCTGCATATCGCGCCGGGTGAGACGGTGGCGCTCGTGGGGCAGACCGGGGCGGGCAAGTCGACGCTGGTCAAGCTGGTGGCCCGGTTCTACGACGTGACGTCGGGGGCCGTCCTGGTGGACGGGGTCGACGTGCGCGACTACGACCTCGCGGCCTACCGGCACCGGCTCGGGATCGTGCCGCAGGAGGCGTATCTCGCACCGGGCTCGGTGCGCGACGCGATCGCGTACGGCCGCCCCGACGCATCGGATGCCGAGGTCGAGGCGGCGGCGCGCGCGGTCGGCGCGCATGCGGCCGTGGCCGACCTGACGGGCGGCTACCTCCACGATGTCGGCGAGCGGGGCCGCAACCTCTCGGCCGGGCAGCGCCAGCTGATCGCGCTGGCGCGGGCCTATCTCGTCGACCCGGACATCCTCCTGCTCGACGAGGCCACCGCGGCGCTGGACCTGGCGACCGAGGCCGCCGTGACCCGAGCCACCGATGCCCTCACCGGCCGCCGCACCACCTTGGTCGTGGCCCACCGCCTCACCACGGCCGCCCGCGCGGACCGCATCGCGGTGGTCGACCGCGGCCGCATCGTCGAGGTCGGCACCCACGACGAACTCCTGTCCCTCAACGGCGAATACACCTCCTTGTGGGCAGCCTTCACCGGCGACGAGGAACAAGCCGCCTGACCCCACCAAGGCCCGAAGCCGAGCAACCCCCAGCCCGCCCCGCACTCGAAAACGACCGAACCGACACCACGCCACCCAAACCGACCAACCCAAGCCCGTCCGGCGCTTGAGGACCACCGCCCCGGGCCCGGGCCACAACGCGGCGAGCCACCCACACCAAAGCCCCATCAGCCCGTCCGGCGCTTGAGGACCACCGACCCATCACCCCCACGGCAAAAGGCGTGGCCGCCGACGACGACCGTCCCCAGCCCGTCCGGCGACTGAGGACGGCCGAGCCGTCAGGGCGAAGAGGTGACCTATTCGGTCGCAAGCGCCCGCAGGACGGGGAGCTTCGCCGCCTTGGCCGCGGGACGCGCACCCGCGAGCAAGCCACCGAGGGCGCCCACCGTGATGAGGATCGCGATTTGCCCGACCGGTACCGCGAACGGCAAGGCAGCGGCCCCCGTGTTGCCCCCGCCGATCGCCCGGATCGCCACCCAGCCCAGGAACAGGCCGACCACAAGCCCGGTACCGGCCCCGAGCACCGCAGTGAGTGTCGACTCCCAGCGAAGCGCCGCCCGCACCTGCGACCGCGCCGCACCGATCGCCCGCAACAGCCCCAGCTCACGCGTGCGTTCGTGGGCCGCCAACGACAAGGTGTTGGCGATGCCGCCGAGCGCGATCACCAGAGCGAGCGCGAGCAGTACATACACCACCGCCACGAGCGTCTGCAACATCTCGGCACGCGCGGCCACGAATCCCTCACGATCGCGCACCGGCGGCGCACCGTACTCCTCGGCCAGCCGCTCCACCGCGGCCTTGACCGTCCCCGTGGACGCACCGGGCCTCAGCCGCAACACAGCGGCCGCGTCCAGCGCGGTGTCCGCGTGCGGCTCCCACGCCTGACGGTCGATCAGGTAGTCGCCGACCACGGCGGTCCGGTCGTACAGTCCGGTCACCGTGAACGCCTGCTTAACACCGTCGGGGAAAGTGATCTCGGTGGACGAACCGAGCGTCAGGTCCTCATCCTTCGCCGCGTCGGCGGATATCGCGATGCCGTTCGCGCCGAGAGCGGTGACCGCTCCCGAGGTGACGTCGAGGTCGAACAGCCGATCCAGGTGCGCGGATTCGACCGCGAGCAGCTGCTTGCCGTGTCCGTCCACGAGCGCGCTCGCGCTGCGGATTCCGGTCGCGGTTTCGACTCCGGGCAACGCGGCGGCTCGGCTGGTGAGTTCGGGGCTGTGGCCGCCACCGGCCCAGCCGCCCGGAGACGAGCCGCCGATCACGATCTGCCCCGCGATCACCTTGCGGGTCTGTTCGCCGGAGCCCTCCTTGAGCGACGCGGCGAATACCGAGAAGACCGTGACCACGGCGATGCCGAGCACCATCGCCGTCGCGGCGCCCGCCGTCCGCCGCGGACTGCGCAGCAGATTGCCGCGAGCCAACGCGCCCGGCGCGCCCCGCAGCCGGGCCAGTGGCGCGGTCAGCGGCCCGCCGAGGGCCCGGATCGCGGCCGGGGCGACGAGCAGCACTCCGGAGAGCACCGTCGCGGCCGCGATCGCCATCCCGATCATCCCGCCGCCGACGACGCCGATCGCGATTCCGGCCGCGAGCAACACGGCGCCGGTGACCAGCCGTCGACGCGGCAGCACGACGGCCTCCGCGCCGCTACCGCGCAGCGCGGTGATCGGGGCGACCCTCGATCCCCGCACGGCCGGCACGAGGGCGGCGAACGCGGTCACCAGGATGCCGACGGGCAGCACGGTATAGGCCGTGGACGCCTTGAACGTCAGCCCACGGGTGGGCAGTTCGAACCCGAGCCCGGCGAACAGTTCCTTGAGCCCGGCCGCGAGCCCCAGCCCCATTGCGAGCCCGATCGCCGACGCGAGCACGCCGATCACGAGCGCCTCGATCAGCGCTTGGCGCAGCACTTGGCCTCGACCGGCGCCCAGAGCCCGCATGAGCGCCACCTCTCGGGTGCGCTGTGCGGCCACCACCGAGAACGTGTGGTTGATCGAGAAGGCCGCGACCACGAGCGCGATCGCCGCGAAGACCGTCAGGAACGTGCGGAAGATGCTCAGGAAGCCGTCCTCGACGGCGTCCACCGCCTCGCCGGTGGCCTGGGCACCCGGCAGGGCCTGAGTGCCGGCGGGCAGCGCCTGCTGGATGCGCGTGGCCAGTTCCCGCTGGTCGGTGCCGTCGGCCGCCCGCACCGCGATCGTGCTGATTCGACCCGGGTCGCGCAACACGTGCTGCCGCGCGCCGTCCAGGTCGAACGCGGTGAACGAACCGCCGCCGAACGCGTCCTGGTCGCCGAAGGTGGCGATGCCGACGACGGTGGCGGAGACCGGCCCCGGAGTCAGCACGGTGATCCTGTCGCCGCCCTTGAGGTGCCCCTGCTTGGCGGTGGCGCGATCGATCACCACCTCGTCGGCCGTGGTGGGCGCGCGGCCGTCGGCGAGCCGATACGGCGTGAGCGCCGGGTCCGGGACCCAGTTGCCGGCCACGCGCGGGCCGTTGCCGGTCAGGGCCTTGCCGTCCTTGCCGACGACCTGTCCGTAGCCTTGGACGATCGGCTCCGCGTTCGCGACGCCCGGCACCGCTCGCACCCGGTCCACGAGCGACGCGTCGATGCCGCCGCGCTGGGAGCCCGGGTCGTCGGCGACGTCGGTCGCGTTGCGCACGACGACGTCCGTGCCGGCCCCGCTGTCGCGGATCAGTCCGCCGATCGAGGAACTCATCGTGTCGGCGAGCACGAGCGCGCCGGAGAGAAACGCCGTGCCGAGCAGGACGGCCAGGACAAGGCCCACCAACCGGCGCTTGCGGGCCCACAGGTTGGCGAGTGAAAGACGGATCAACATCGTCGTCATTCCCCTCGGGCGCCGGCACCGGCGGCCACTCGGTCGAACGCCTTCATCCGGTCGAGCACGCGCTCGGGCGTCGGGTTTGCCATGTGGTCCGCGATCCGCCCGTCGGCCAAGAACACCACGGCGTCCGCGTAGCCCGCCGCGACCGGGTCGTGGGTGACCATCAAAACGGTCTGGTCGAGTTCGTCGACCGCGTCGCGCAACAGCGCGAGCACCTCGGCGCCGGAGCGCGAGTCGAGGTTGCCGGTCGGTTCGTCGGCCATCACGATCTCCGGCCGACCGACCAACGCCCGCGCCACCGCGACGCGCTGCTGCTGGCCGCCGGACATCTCGCCCGGCCGGTGGTGCAGACGGTCCGCCAAGTCGACCGCGCCGACGACCCGATCGAGCCAGCCCAGGTCGGGGCGACGCCCCGCGAGGGACGCGGGCAGCACGATGTTCTCCAGTGCTGTCATGGTCGGGAGCAGGTTGAAGGCCTGGAAGACGAAGCCGATGCGATCGCGGCGCAGCCGGGTGAGTTGGCGGTCCGTCAGCGAGCCGAGTTCGGTGTCCCCGAGATAGACCTCTCCCCCGGTGACGTCGTCGAGACCGGCGAGGCAGTGCAGCAGGGTCGACTTGCCGGAACCCGACGGACCCATCACCGCGGTGAACCTCCCCCGAGGGAAGCCGATCGTGACGTCGTCCAGGGCTCGCACGGTGGTGTCCCCGTCACCGTGCACGCGCGATACGGACACGGTGCGGGCCGCGTGGCGGTCACAAGAGCCGGTGGGGTCGGTCGGGTCGGTGCTCGTGTTCATGACGATCCTTGAGAGGAGTCGGAAAACGGATGGCTGAACGGGCAAGGGAATGGCCGGACGAACGAACGGACGGCTGAACGAATGTGCGCACGGCTCGGGCCCTGATCAGCGCGAGTCGGCGCTTTCGGGCTGCCGACGCGGGGTGCCCGTACGGTCGCTCGACGCTTCGGCGTCGCGGGTCCGGGGCTTGACGGGCGTCCGGGAGCGGCGAGCGCCCTTGCCGGCGGGCTTGAAGACGGACAGTGCGGTGGCCACGATCAGCGCCAGGATCTGGAAGATCACGGCCGCGAGGTGCCAGGTCTGGAGCGCGGGCAGCGCGTCCGCGTCGCCACCGGGTGCGGACGCGGACATCAGTCGATGCACGAACTGGCTGACGACGCCGACGCCGGTGACGATCACGGCCAGCAACAGCACGATCTTGACCTTGATCCACAGGTGCTTCCACAGCCCCCACGGCGTGTACAGACACAGCAGCACGCCCGATATCAGCGACAGCACGCTGAACGGGATGCCACCGCCGAGCGCGAACACCTGCATGAGGCGATAGCCGCTGTGTCGAAGCGTCGGATCGTCCGTGGACCGGGCGACCACACTCGTGAGCAACATGGCCCACTCGGCCCCCAGGAGGCCGACCGCGAAGACCACGTGCCCGGAGTTGACGGCCCTTCGAACGGAACGCGAGAAGCGACGGACTCTCGGCGTCGGGGACGAATTCACGGTGGCCTCCGGGGCAGCGAACGAAAACGAGGGAGCGAAAACGGAAGGAGCGAAAGCCGAAGGAACCAATACGAAAGGACCAGAGGAACCAACGGGGGGAAACGGAGCCGGTCCGAACAGCGCGGACCGGGTAGGACGGGAACAGCCGTACGAGGAGCGGGCGTCGGGGGCTCGCGGGTCCCGAGACCGCCGCGAGGCGACGCAGGACCGGTGCGAGACCGGTAGGGGCACCGCTGTGGAACCGAGTCCGTTGCGGGGCCGTGCCGACGGGTTCAACTCTCGCGTTTTCCGGCCCGGCCGGCGTCCGGCCCCGGGATGCAGTCGACGTGCTGCCGGCGCAGGTCGCCATCGCCGGTGACCGGCGTGTTTCTGCTCCCGGGGAAGCAGACACACGGGCGTGATCTGCTCCCCCGGAAGCAGGTGACCGGCCCCCCGGCAGCCGACGCGCCGGGGCCGTCGATGCGCCTACCGTTGATCGCATGAAGTGGCTCTCGGCGCGACCGGCGCAGCGCGCGGCGCATTGGCTCGCGCGCACCGCCGGTCCCGTTCCTCCGGCGGTGCGCGACGTCGTCATCGCGCTGGTGGTGTGCGCGTTCACGTTGGGCACGATGGCGTTCGCGGCGGGTCACCAGGACGAGTCGCGGCACTTGGACGCGCTCGGCGTCGCGCTGCTGGCGCTCGGCCCGCTGGCCCTGGTGCTGCGCCGGCGCTACCCCGCGGCGGTGCTGCTCACCGCGGTCGCCTCGGCGCTGACCTACACGATGCTCGATTATCCGCGCGGCCCGCTCTACCTCGCGATGATCGTCGCGTTGTTCGGCGCCTTCGCCGCCGGACTGCGCCGACTGGCGTATGTCGTGCTCACGTTCGGCTACGTCGGTTTCGTGTGGGTCTCCCCCACCGTGAACTCCCGGTCGCTGCCCGCCCTCGCGCCGGCGTTCGGCCTCGCGGCGTGGTTGTTCGTGCTCGCGGGCATGGGCGAGGTCGTCCGCCTGCGCCGGGCCTACCGGGCGGCGGAGGCGCAGCGGGCCCGGGTGCAGTCGCTCGGTCTCGCCGAGGCGGAGCGGCGTCGGGCGGGCGACGAGCGGCTGCGGATCGCGCGCGAGTTGCACGACGTACTGGCGCACCACATCTCGTTGATGAACGTACAGGCTTCCGTGGGCCTGGAGTTGATGGACTCGTCCCCGGAGCAGGCCCGCGAGGCACTGACCGCGGTCAAGTACGCGAGTCGCGAGGCGCTCGGCGAGCTGCGGTCGGTGTTGAACATCCTCAAGGGCGACACGGTGGATCGCTCGGGCCCCGACGGTGCGCCGCGCTCGCCCACGGCCGGACTCGCCCACGTCGACGACCTCGTGGCCCGTACCTCCGCGGGTGGCCTGTCCATCCGAGTGGAGCGCTCGGGGCACGCGCGGCCGCTCGCGGCAGCGGTGGACCTCGCGGCGTATCGCATCGTGCAGGAGGCCCTGACGAACACGCTGCGGCACGCGGGGGCCGGTGAGGCGGTCGTGCGGATCGACTACGGCGACCGGGGGTTGGACATCGCGATCCGCGACAACGGCCGATCCGCCGGAGCCGACCGGTGGGCCTCCCCGCCCGACGCTCTGACATCAGGAGGCAACGGCCTGCACGGGATGCGGCAACGGGCCGCCGCGCTGGGCGGGCAGTGCATCGCGGGCCCGGTTCCCGGTCGCGGCTTCCACGTACAGGCCCACCTTCCCTACGGGGACGAACCGAACGGGCATGATGGCGCGGGAACACCGGCCGCCGATCCGGCGACGGTGCCACTCGCGAAGGGGGACGCATGATCAGGTTGGTGCTGGCGGACGACCAGGCGTTGGTCCGCGCGGGATTTCGCGCGCTGCTGTCCGCGCAGCCGGACATGGAGGTCGTGGGCGAGGCGGGCGACGGTGCGGAGGCCGTCCGGCTCACTCGCGAACTGCGGCCCGACGTCGTGCTGATGGACATCCGCATGCCGGGCACGGACGGTCTGGAGGCGGCCCGCGTGATCGCGGCCGACGGCGCGCTGGTCGATGTCCGGGTGGTCATACTGACCACGTTCGATCTCGACGAGTACGTGTTCGAAGCCCTGCGCAACGGCGCGAGCGGCTTCCTGGTCAAAGACACCGAACCGGCCGAACTCCTGCGCGGAGTAAGGGTGGTGGCGGCCGGCGACGCGCTGCTCTCACCCAATGTCACCCGGCGGCTGATCGAGGAGTACGCCGCGACCGCGACCCGCCGCTCGACCCCGCCCGACGCCGAACTCGCCCTGCTCACCGAGCGTGAGCGTGAGATCGTGGCCCTGGTCGGCCGCGGGCTGTCCAACGACGAGATCGCGGCACATCTGGTCCTGAGCCCGTTGACCGCGAAGACGCACGTCAGTCGGGCGATGACCAAACTCTCGGTCCGAGACCGAGCCCAACTCGTGGTCTTCGCCTACGAAACCGCACTGGTGACCCCGGGCCACACCACCCCCTGACCCCGCCACCGGCCGACCCGCATCCGCTCGGCGTAACCGGCGAGCCATCCGACCGGTGGGCGGCCGACCGTCCGGGCCTGCGCCGGTGCACCCCGCCCGGACAAGCACCGCGAACGCGAGACCCGAACCCCGAAGCCCCCGGCGCCACACCACACACCACCCGAGCCGCGCCACGCCATGCGGCTCAGCGCCACACCCCATCCCCGCCCCACGCGAACACCGGCCGCGCGAACCGTACAGGCCGAGCCCGTACCCCTCGCACGACCGGCGCATCCCGCACCGCCGCGGCCCACCCGCTCGCCGCGGCCCATCCCGCCACCACCCTCGCGCCACCACCCTCGCGCCGCCGCCTTCGCGCTCGGCGTCACGCGCGGTCCACCTACCTCACTCGCGCCCGCCCACCGCGTCCAGCGGCGACATCCGCAGCAACCGCCGCGTCACCGGCGCCACCGTCAGCGGCGCCAGCAACAGCGCGGCGACGCAGATTCCCACGCACAGCGGGATCGGAATGTAGGGCGTCGTGGTCCCGAAGGCGCCCTTGCTGTAGGGGACCAGCGTCGCCATGGCCACCGCCATGCCCATGCCCAAGCCGATCCCGCCGACCATGAGCGCCTCGCGACGGATCACCGAGTTGACCTGGGCCCGCGTGCTGCCGATCATCCGCATCAGTCCGAGTTCCCGCAGCCGCGCGGCCGTGGTGACCGCCATCGTGTTGATCGCGGCGATCGTCGCGAAGCCCGCGAGGATGAGCAACATGATGTAGTTGATCCACTTGTTCGACTCGCGATCCTGGTCCACCTGCGCCGCGTAGCCCGAGCGGTCCGCCACCTCGGCCCCCGGATGACGCTGCGTCAGCTTCGTCAGGGCCGCGTCCGTGGCCGCCGCGTCCGCGCCGTCCTCGAAGCGAACCAGCAGCCGCGAGTCGAAGGCGGCGTCCACGTGCGGCTCCAGCGCCGCCCTCGGCATCGTCATCGTCGCGGTACCGAGCCCACGCTCGTAGATCGCGACCACGACCGGCTCGACCGGCGTGCCGTCGCCCAGCCACAGCGATACCGGCTCGCCCACCTCGGCGTGCAGTGCCTGCGCGGTCTGCTTGTCCAACGCGACCGCCCCGCCGGGAGGCTGTACCGCACCGGCCCGCAGCGCGTCGGTGTTGCCCTCGGTCACGCCCAGGTCGAGCACCGAGGCCAGATCCCGCGTCGTGCCGGCCACGCCCTGCACGGACTGCTTCAGCAACAGGGAGCCCCGCGAGACCACCACGGACGAGTTCAGCACCGACGTCACCGAAGCCACACCGGGTGTCGCGGCCACCTCGGCCGTCGTCTGCGGCGCGAACCCCGGGCCGGTCAGCACCCGGTCCGCCGTGACCGCGTCCCGCGACTGCTGCTCCACTTGGTGGTCCTCGCCCGCGAACATGAAACTCAACGTCGCGGCGAACGCGACCGACAAGGCGATCGGCGTGATCGCGGACGCCAGTCGCCGCGAGTTCGCCCGCGCATTGTCGAACGCGAGCTGCCCGGTCGTGCCGAACAGGCTCCCGACCCACCCGAACACCGATACCAGCAGGTGCGCGAGCAACGGTCCGAGCAGTCCGATCGCGACCATGAACAGCATGATCACGCCGCCGCTGGACTCCACCGCGTCGTCACCGGTGCTGTTGAGCGCCTGCCGGCTGAACATGATCGCCCCGGCGACGGCGCCGATCCCCAGCAGGAGCCGGATCCACCCCACAAAGGCCCGCTCGGTCGCGGCGTCACCCAGCGCCTCGGTCGGTCGGATCTTGGCACTGCGTCGCGCCGCGAGCAACCCTGCCAACAGCGCGGTGAGCACCCCCGAGCCGACCGCGACCAGCATCGGGATCCACCCGACGGACACCGTGACGCCGTGCGCGATCATCCCGCGATCGCGCATCGCGCCGAACCACCACCGCGCGAGCAGCGCCCCCGGCAGCATTCCGGCCACGCCCGCGGCCAAGGCCACCAAGCCGGTCTCGGTCGCGATCATCCGGCGGATCTGCCAGGGCGTGGCGCCCACCGCTCGCAGCAGCGCGACGTCGCGCCGCCGCTGGTGTACGGACAGCGCGGTGGCGCCCGCGACCACGAAGATCGCCAGCATGAGCACGATCCCGCCCAGGCTGCCGCCGATCCCTTCCAGCATTTCCTTGGTCTCGGCGAACGCGCCGAACTCGGCCTCGCCCCGGGCGTCGCCGGTCGACACCTTCACGCCGGTCCCGTCCAGCGCGGCCTTGACGTCTGCGGCCACCTTGGCCGGGTCGGCTCCCACCGCGGGGACGACCCCGATCGCGGTGACCATGCCGGGGTGCCCGGCAAGCCGCTGCGCTTCCGCGTCCGCGACGTACAGGCGCGCCCCGTCCCCGGGCACCACCGCCGACACCCGCAAGGCGATCTCGCCCGAAGGCGTGGTCACCCGCACCTGGGAGCCGACCGTTGCCCCGCGCGCCGCGTCCGTGGTCAGCACGGCCTCGCCGGCCTTGGGCGCGACGCCGCCGTTCGTACCGGCCAGGCGGGCCGACGACCAGCCGTGGCCGTCGAACGCCGCGCGCTCGCTGCGGCCGGGGAAGGTCACATCGGGGATCACCGTGCCCACGCCGGGCACCGCCGCGACGCGCTCCGCCAGCTTCGCGTCGAGCCACGAGCGCTCGGGCAGCGACTGCTTGTCGGTGGTCGTGTCCTCCCCCGACTTGAACTTCTTGCTGACCGAGTCCCGGCCCGTGACCAGCACCGACGTGTCCGCGTAGCGCTCGGGGGAGGTGTGCGCGCGGACGCCGCTCTCCAAGAAGACGCCACACATCGTGACCAGCATCGCGGCGAAGAACAGGGCCACGAACGAGCCCGCGAAGGACACGGGCCGAAAACGCACCGAATCGCGTGCGAGCCCGTTCGGTCGAAGGAGCGACATCAGGCCGCCGCCTCCTGCCGCGTCGTCGTCCGGGAAAGGTCGACCATCCGGGCCGCGATCGCCTCGGGCGTGGGCCGGTACAGCTCACCCGCGAGACTGCCCGCCGCGAGGAACACCACCCGGTCCGCATAGGACGCGGCGACCGGGTCGTGCGTGACCATCACCACGGTCGCGCCGCCGGCGTCCACCGCGCGCCGCAGCAGGCCGAGCACCTCGGCCGCCGTGGTGGTGTCCAAGGCGCCGGTCGGCTCGTCCGCGAAGAGCACATCGGGGCGGGTGACCAAGGCGCGGGCGATCGCCACGCGCTGCTGCTGCCCGCCGGACAACTGCGCGGGCCGGCGCCTGCCCTGGGAATCGAGGCCCACCATGGCGAGCACCTCGGCGGCTCGGCGGCGGTCGGGGCGCTGCCCGGCGAGCCGCAGCGGGAGCAGGACGTTCTTCTCCACCGTCAGCGACGGCAGCAGGTTGAACGCCTGGAAGACGAAGCCCAGGCGGGTCCGCCGCAGCCGGGTGAGCTCGTTTTCCTTCATCGTGGTCAGGTCGTCGGTGCCGAGCAGCACTTGTCCGCGGTCGGGCGCGTCCAGGCCGGCCGCGCAGTGCAGGAAGGTGCTCTTGCCGGACCCGGAGGGGCCCATCACCGCGGTGAACGTGCCCCGGGGGATCGCCAGGTCGATGCCGCGCAGTGCGTGCACCGCCGCAGCGCCGCGCCCGTAGCTCTTGGTGACGCCGTCGAGGCGCACGGCGCAGTCGACGGACGTGGGCGCCCCGTGCCGGGTCGACTCCGACGGGGCCCGCTTCGCCCGTCGCGCCTCGCGACCGCCTCGCCCGAACATGCTGCCTCCAGTGCCTCGTGAACCCGTGTGATCGACGGGTACGACGCTACGGAGCGGAAGGGGTCCGGCACGATCGTGCGAACAGGCGGGTCGGAGGTGGGGGCAACCCCACCTCCGACCGGGGGCCGGGCTCGTCCCCGGTACCGGGGTACGGGGCGAAAACGCAACACCCCGTACGCGGGTACCGGACGGCACCCGAGTACGGGGTGAATGGGCTCAGCGGACCGGGTGTGCGCCCGGCTTGGGCCGGCTGGGCACCACGAAGGTGACGCCGAGCGCGACGAGGGCCGCGGCCGCCGCGAAGACGAACGTCAGCACGAAGCCGCGTTCGGCGGGCAGGCCGTCGGCGCCGGGGTTGGCGGTGAGCAGCGTCGTGGAGATCGCGCTCGCGCACGACATGCCGACGGTGCGCGCGATGGTGTTGATGCCGGTCGCGATGCCGGTCTGCTCGATCGGCACCGAACCGACGATGAGGTTGGCCATCGCGGACATCGCGAGCCCGATACCGATGCCGAACACGAACATCGCCACCAGAATGTGCCAGCCGCGCGTGTGGGCGAACGCGAGGAACGCGAACCCGGCGGCCATCAGCACACATCCGGCGACCATCGCGAGCTTGGAGCCGAAGCGCTTGTCGATGACACCGGCCATCGGCCCGATGAGCAGCATCGCGAACGCCTGCGGCAGCACGTACAGACCGGAAACGGTCACGGACGTGCCGAAGCCGTATCCGGTGCTCTCGGGCATCTGGAGGAAGCGCGGAACGAGGAGCATGCCGGCCATCATCGAGAAGCCGACGAGCAGGCCGCCGAGGTTGGTGGCCCACACGCCGCGCATGCGCATGACGCGCATGTCCACGAGCGGTTCGGCGGCACGCGACTCGGCGAACACCCACAGCGCGAGGCTCACGAGGCCGAGGGCGAACAGCCCGAGCGTGTTCGCCGAACCCCAACCCCACGCCTCGCCCTTGCTGAGCGCGAGCAGGATGCCGACCAGTCCCAGTGACAGCAGCAACCCGCCGAGCCAATGGATCTTGGTCTTGACCCGGACCGGCGACTCGGGGATCAGGAACCACGACCCGGCCGCGGTGATCGCGCACACCACCATCGGGATCCAGAACAGCCAGTGGTACGAGAGGTGGTCCATGATCGGACCGGTCACCACGATGCCGATGCCACCGCCGATGCCCATGATCGCGGACATCAGGCCGATCGCTCCGGCCCGCTTCTCCGGCGGGAACTCGTCACGCACGATGCCGAAGGACAGCGGGAAGACCGCGCCACCGAACCCCTGCACGATACGGCCGATGATCATCAGTCCGACCGAGTCGGCCAAGGCGCAGACCAGCGAGCCGACCGCGAGCATCGCGATGGTGAACACGAACAGGCGCTTCTTGCCGTACATGTCGCCGAGGCGCCCGAGAATGGGCGTGGTCACGGAAGCGCACAGGAGGTAGCCCGTCATGAGCCACGCGGTCGAGTCCGCGGTCGCGCCGATCTCCTTTTGGATCTGCGGCAGCGCCGGCGCCAGCATCGACTGAAGCAGGGAGTAGGTCAGCGCACCCATGATCAGGACGAGCAGGACGAACCCGGTGCGTGAGACGCCGGCGGGCGGCGTCGCGGTCGGGCGGTCGGGGGAGTCGGGCGGGACAGTGGCGGACGGCGCCTGCTGCGCGCTCTTCAAGGCTGGTTCCTTACATGTACAAGGCATCGACGTGGTCGCACGACGCCCTGAGACAGGGTTCATGGTTGGGTGTACCAACCGACCTTAGGCGCGATTCGAACCGTTGATCCCTCGCATAAGGGTCCCCTGAGTAAATTCCGTGTAAGTATTTCGTGCGCACGATCAGATAATCACCAAAAACTAGGGCAAAGCCCCGGACCGGCGCGTATGCCAAGATCGATCTGACGCATCGTCACTTCTTGGGAGGGCAACCCCGTGGCGGATCGAGAGCCGGAACTGCGCATCACCCACATCTCCGAGACCCCGTGGCACGAGGTCAAGGCCCAGTCGCACGGTGGCCGGCGCACGTCGGTATGGGAGAAATTTCTGGAATGGTCCCCCGAGCGACTGGTCATCTACGCCCGCTACGACGCGGGCGTCGTGGTGGAGCGGCACGGTCACATGTCCGAGCACTATGTCTTCGTGCTCGACGGCGAGGTGTTGATCGGTGACCGCCCCTGCCCCACCGGTACGCACATCACGCTCGAACAGGGTGCCGCGTTCGGTCCGCTGATCGCCGGCCCCGAGGGCGCGACCCTGTACGAGGTGATGTGCGGCGACCCCCGCGCAGTCCCCGCCGACCGGGCCGGCTTCGAACGCCTGTGCGCCGAGCGCGACATCACACCGCTGCCCAATCCCCCCGTCCCGTGGCCCGATTGGCTCGCCGCGCGAACCGACGGAAATCCGGGCGAAGGGTCCTGAAAGCGGAACGACAAGCAGGCCAGTCGAGTCGGGTTGGCCCTATCGGTGGGCCGGTCGGATTCCTAGGGTCGAACCCATGGACCTGAACGAAGCTCGCTCCCTGTGGCACGCGGAACCCGGCTGGTTGAACACCGCGACCCACGGCCTGCCACCCGAAACCGCGTACGCGGCGCTGACCCACGCGATGCAACGGTGGCGGGCCGGTCGGGGCGAGATGGAGGTGTGGCAGGCGGACGCGGAGCGCGCCCGGGCGAGCTTCGCCCGCCTCGTCGGTGCCCCCGTCGCGAACGTGATGTCGGGACAGACCGTGTCCGGCCTGCTCGCGCCGTTCGCCGCGGCCTTGCCCGCGGGCTCGCGCGTGGTCGTACCCGACATCGAGTTCACCTCGAACCTCTTCCCGTGGCTGGTCCATCGGGCGCGCGGCGTCGAGGTCGTGACGGCGGCGCCGGACAAGCTCGCGGACGCGATCGACGAGCGGACCACGGCAGTGGCGTTCAGCCTGGTCCAGTCCGCCGACGGCTCGGTCGCCCCGGAGGCCGACATCGTCGCCGCGGCCCGCGCGCACGGCGCGCTCGTGGTGGTCGACGGCACGCAGGCGTGCGGGTGGCTCCCGATCGACGCGACGCGCTACGACCTGCTCGTGGTCGGGGCGTACAAGTGGCTGCTCGCCCCGCGTGGCGCGGCGTACGGGTACGTGGCCCCCGCACTGGCGGAGCGCACCGTCCCGCTGGCCGCCAACTGGTACGCGGGCGAGGTCGTCGCCGAGTCCTATTACGGCCCACCACTACGGCTGACCTCGACGGCGCGTCGCTTCGACACGTCCCCGGCCTGGTTCTGCCAGGTGGGCGCGGCGCCCGCCCTGGAGGTGATCGAGGCGATCGGCGTCGAGCGCATCCACGCGCACGACCTCGCCCTCGCCAACCGCTTCCGGGCGGGCCTGGG
>NZ_WWJX01000387.1 GCF_009865215.1 Streptomyces sp. SID3343
GCGCCCCGAGACCCGCGAGGGCCTTGTCAACGTAGTGCGCAACAGCTTCCGGTCCGACTCTCCACACCGCATCACCCCGCAGATGCTCGGTCGGATCCGACAGCCGACCCTGGTGCTCTGGAGCGACCACAACCCCGGCACCGGACCGGAGTTCGGCCGCAAGCTCGCCTCGCTCATCCCCGACGCGCAGTACTCCTGCATCGCGGACGCCGGCCACTGGCCGCAGTGGGAGAAACCCGACGAGCACGACTCGGTCGTCACCGAGTTCCTCCGCACCTGACCACCGCATTCGCCGACCGGCCGGATTCACCGAGGCTGCGGACACGTCGTCAGCCGAGGAGAACACGCTGCCGACCCGGACCGGTCCGGCCACGCGGACGGGGCAATTGCTGCTGCGTGGCCGGACTCCGGCGCCGATGACCTAGGAACCGCCGGACGACGGCCGTTCGCCGGGTGGTATCGGCTTGATGGGCGAGGGCCCCATCGCCGTGCGCGGTACCGACGCTGCCGCTCGGGCGGCGTGCGCGGTACCGACGCTGCCGCTCGGGCGGGCATCGCCTCCATCCCGGTGGGCCGCTACGGAGATCCCGCCGAGTACGCGGCAGCGGTTGCCCTTTCGGCGAGTTCGCGCGGGGGCTGTATCACCGGCACCCCGTTGCGTGTGAACGGCGGCTTGATCCCGTCGATGTGACCTTTTGCGCTGGGAAGTGGAGGAAATACACATGCAGTTGTTGGTGAGACAGGTCCGATGGGAGGCCGCAGGGGTCGTCTCCCTCATCCTGACGGATCCGATCGGACGGGACCTGCCCGGATGGCAACCGGGGGCCCACATCGACCTGACGGTCGGGGACGGCTCGGTCCGGCAGTATTCGCTGTGCGGTGACCCGGACGACCGGAAGTCCTACCGCATCGGCGTCCTGCGCGAGGCCGACGGCCGAGGCGGTTCCCGGTTCATCCACGACCGGTTGCGCGTCGGCGCGCTGATCGACGTGGCGGGCCCTCGCAACCACTTCCCGTTCCACCCGCCTTCCCGTATCCGCTTCGTGGCCGGCGGCATCGGCATCACCCCGCTGATACCGATGATTCGGGAAGCCGAGTACCGGGGGCTGGACTGGGAGCTCACCTACGGCGGCCGCAGCCGGGCCTCGATGGCGTTCCTCGACGAGCTCGACTCCTCGCGGGTGCACGTGCATCCCGCTGACGAGGACGGGCCGATCGACCTCGACACGGCACTCGGCGATCCCTGCGAAGACACCGCGGTCTACATCTGTGGCCCGGGCCGGCTTTTGGACGCCGTCGAGGAGCGGGCCTCCTCCTGGCCGCGGGGCGCGCTCCACCTGGAGCGCTTCTCGGCTCCGCCCGCCGCCGTGCCCGAATCCGGCGACGTACCGTTCGAGGTCGTGGCCAAGCGCAGCGGCATCACGGTGACCGTGCCCGCCGACGGGACCATCCTCAGGACACTCGAAAACGCCGGCGTGAGCACGCTGAGCTCCTGCTCCGAAGGGATATGCGGGGCCTGCGAGACGCTCGTGGTGGACGGCAAGCCCGATCACCGCGATCACGTTCTCGGAGAAGAGGAGAAAGCAAGCGGCGAGTACATCATGATCTGTGTCTCGCGCGCCTGCACCGAACGGATCGTCCTCGACATCTGAGTTCGCATCGATCGGTGAGAAGGGGAGCCGACAGCGATCGAATCGGTTCTCGAGAACGGAGGATCCGCGCGCCCCGATGCGGAACACACGCGCGACCGCGCAACGCCATCATGGCGCCGTTCCCGTTCCCGTTCTCGTCCCCGTTCCCGGTTCCGCTTCCGCTTTCGCTCCCGCTCCCGTGCGCGGCTGCGTTGCGCACGATCATCTGCGCGCCCGGGGCGTACTGGCGCAGTCCGGTCTGCACGTTCACCGTGACGTGGTCCCGGGGGGTTGCCGGGCCAACGCAGACGGCCGTCGCCGGGGGTGGCCTGCTTGTCGGAAACTCCGCCCGAAGGACGACGCCGCGCATTCCCCCGGGTCGACGTTCCGCCACCACCTGATGCCACCGACTTGTGGTTGCTAGAGTGGTGGCATGACAGTGATGACGCTGCGGATCCCCGACGACCTCGACGCTTCGATCCGCGCGGGCGCGGCGGCGGCGGGCGTGTCCCTGAACGCGTACATCGTGCGTGCTGCCCGCCGCCAGGCCGTCCTGGACGCCGCTCACCGACTGGCCGCGCTCGGCCTGGGCGAGGATCTGTGCGAGGAGGGCGACGCCCTGTGAGACGAGGCGAGGTCTGGACGCTCGGCGACGGCCGAGACGTCCTGATCGTCTCCCTCGACGGCCTCGAACAGGCATACTCCGCACTGCTGGCGATCGTGCTCCACCCCGCCGGCCGCTACCCCGACACCGCGATGTCCGTTGTCCTCGACGAGCCCCTCCCACGCACCGCGGTGGCCGTCAACCTCCAACAACTACGGACCACGCGCTTCGACGACGCCAAGCCCGTCGGTACCGTCGACCCCGCCGTGATGGAACGCGTCGACCAGGCCCTGCGCGCGGTCCTGGACCTGTAGATCACCCCCGGCGCTCGGCTGCCGACGGAACGCACGAGGCAACGCCCGGCCGAGCACGATCAGCTCCCCCGTGTCACGGCGCGATTGTGCGTCCAGGCCGGTCGTCGGCTCGTCGAGGAACAACACCTCCGGCCGCCCGAGGGGTGCCGGCGCGAGACCCAGCCTGCGGCGCTCGCAGCCGGAGAACTGCTTGACGCGCACCTGCCCGCGCTCCGCCAGGCGCACGAGTTGCCATACCTCGTCCACGGGGCGGGCACCGCTGGTGCAGCCGGCCCACATCCGGGCGGACTCCACGACCGTCGGCTCGGTGGGGAAGCCGCCCTCGTGCACATCACCCCGATGCGGGGCCGCACGAGGGTGCGTTCGCGGTACGGGTCGAGGCCGAGCACCCGGACGGTCCCGGCGGCGCGGGTGGCCAAACCCTCCAGGGGTTCAGATGCGGGCGACGGCTCGAACCGGTGCGCCGTCGAGGCCGACGAGGGGGAGGGGAAGGCAGATGATCTCGAAGGTGTCGGGGAGATCGTCGACCGAAACCAGGCATTCGACCAAGGCGGTCTCGTCGGCGAAGAGTCGCCGATGGATCGCCGGGTTGGTTCGGTCGTCGCCGGGGGAAGGGGTGTCCAGGCCGACGAACAGCGGGGCGTGCGAGGCGAGGTAGGCCGCCGCGTCCTCGGTGAACACGGGCCAGTCCCGGAAGTAGCCGGGGCCCCCGGCGCGGCGGGACCAACCGGTGGAGAACACCACCCGGTCGGCGACCGCCAGCACGTCGGCGTGCCGGCGCAGCGTGTCGGTGTCGATGACGGCCCCCGGGGCGAGCGTGCCCAGTCGCACGAGGTGGGCGGGGCCGATGCAGCGGGCGAGGTCGAGTCGGTCGACGGTGCGGGTGCCGGCGGTGAAGTGCGCGGGCGCGTCGATGTGCGTACCGAGTTGACTGAACAGGTGCACGGTCGTCATGGCGACGTCGTCGGTCTCCACACGGGAGAACGTCTCGAAGACGGCGGTGGGTTCGCCCGGATAGGCGGGCATGTGGTGGGAGATGGGCATGGTCAGGTCGACGACGGTGCCCGAGGGGTGGGTCATGCGAGCCCTCCGGTGAGGGCGAACTCGGCGTTGGTGGCGGTGAGTCCGCCGTCCGCGACGACCAGGCTCCCGGTCATCGCGCGGGTCTCCCCGCCGGCGAGGAGACCGACGATGGCGGCGATGTCCTCGGGTTCGGCGATGCGCCGGGAGGGATAGAGGCGTTCCATCTGCGCGCGGGCCGCCTCCGGGTCGTCGGCGAGGTCCCAGATGCGGGTGGTCAGCGGGGTGCGGACGGCGCCGGGGCAGACCGCGTTGACGCGGATGCCGCGCCCGGCGAAGGCGAGCGCGGCGGAGCGGGTGAGTTGTACGACCGCGCCCTTGCTGACGCAGTAGGCGCCCAGGACGGGGTCGGCGGTGAAGCCGAGGACGCTGGCCATGTTGACGATGGCCCCGTCGTGGGCGAGGAGGCGGTCGGCCGTCTTGATGCCGCGGAACATACCGGTGACGTTGGTGTCCAGGACCGCGGTGAACTCCTCGACGCTGGTTTCGAGCAGCGGCCGTTCGGGCTGGTACGCGGCGTTGTTGACGAGGGCTCGCAGGGTGTGGCCGCAGGAGGCGAGGTGTTCCTCCACGCGGGTCCAGGTCTGTTCCTCGGTGACGCTGCCGACGATGCCGGTGTGGTCGGCGGCGAGGGCGTCGGGCAGGGCGGGGTCGTCGATGTCGACGCCGACCACATGCCAGCCGCGGTCGGCGAACCAGTGTGCGCAGGCAGCGCCGATGCCGGTCCGGGCGCCGGTGACGACGACGGCGGGACGGTCGGATTCTGGGGTGGTGAGGGTCACGGGGTGGGCTCCGGATTCTTCGTCGCGTCGCCGACGGCGAGGTGGAGGGCGGTGAGGAAGTCGTCGAGGTCGGTGTCGGTCATCGGCGTGGACAGGCAACCGGTACCGCGGGCGTTGATGTGGACACCCCTGGCGAGCAGCCCCGTTCGGACCCTAGTCCACGTCCGGTCGTCGGCGGCGCGCCACGTGCGGTAGTCGCGTACCGGGCCTTCGATCAGGCAGATGTTGAACATCGACCCGGTGCCGTTGACGGTGACCGGCAGGCCGTGCTCGGTGAAGACCTTCGCGATGCCGTCGCGAACCCGGGCGCCCGCGTGGTCCAGCGCCCGGACCTCCTCGGCTCCGAAGTGGCGCACGGTGGCCAGTCCCGCCGCGAGTCCGACGTTGAACGCGGTGAACGTTCCGGTCTGGGCGATGGCCGGGGCGAAGCCGTCGAAGGCCCGCATGATCTCCTCGCGGCCGCCGAACGCGGCCAGCGGCATGCCCCCGCCCATGATCTTGCCCAAGGTCACGAGGTCGGGCACGACACCGTGCAGGCGCTGGGCGCCGCCGGTGTCCAGGCGCATGCTCTGGATCTCGTCGACGATCAGCAACGCGCCGTGGCGGTGCGCGTGTTCGGCGAGAAACGCCAGGAAGCCCGGCTCGGCGGTGACCAGCCCGGCGTTGCCGAGGAATGGCTCGACCACGACCGCGGCGATCTCGGACCCG
This sequence comes from Streptomyces sp. SID3343, assembly GCF_009865215.1. Lineage (GTDB taxonomy): Bacteria > Actinomycetota > Actinomycetes > Streptomycetales > Streptomycetaceae > Embleya. The sequence continues at coordinate 5,120 of NZ_WWJX01000387.1, forward strand.
TGCTCGGCGAACGCGCGCCGCACGCCGGCGCGATCGTTGTACACGGCAACCAGCGTCGGCACGTCCAACAGGCCGGCGCTGTTGGGTACGCCAGGACCGAACGCGCCCGGGGGCAGCGGCTGTGCCCCGATCGACTGCTGCACCTCGTCGCCGCTGCCGTGGAAACCCCCTTCGAACTTCAGCAGCCGCTTCCGCCCGGTGAACGCGCGCGCGGCCCGGGTCGCGAACGCGACCGCCTCGGTACCCGAGAGCGCGAACCGCAGGCGCTCCATCACGGGGAAGCGCTCGGTGAGCAGGTCGGCGAACTCGCGCTCGCTGGTGCACGGCGCGCCCAGGGCGCCGCCGCGTCGCAGTTCCGCGATCGTCGCCTCGACGGTGGGGCCGTGCGCGTGCCCGTGGATCAGGCTCGTGTAGTTGTTGACCAGGTCGAGGTAGCGGTTGCCGTCGACGTCCCACAGGTACTGGCCCGATCCGCGCTCCGCGAACACCGGGTAGGGCGCGTAGGCCAGCGTTTGGCGCGAAACGCCCGCCGGGATGCGCCCGCTCGCCCGGACGTAGGAACCCTCCGAGCTGGTGGTGCGCTTCCGGAGGGCTCGCGTCGCCGCGTCTGCCGGGATATTCGTCATGGGCAACTCCGTTGCGGATGGAAACGTGGGTGGAAACGCCGGTGGGAACCCGGGTGGGAAGGCGGATGCAAACCCGGGTGGGAACAGGTGGGCGGATACGGCCGCGCGCCACCGAAGGGCCGGCCCCGGGAGGACGCCCCCCGGGCCGGCGGGTCGCTTCATGTGTAGCAGCGCGGAACCACACTGGCAATACCGGTAATACCACTTGCGAAGACCGTCAAGCCTGAAAGGTCACTTTTGAGCTGGTCAGAGCTATCTTGGAACCGTGAAAACGGCCCGATGCTCGGGCTCGTCCTTGACAACTGGTAATACCTGATCTACCAATTCTCCATCGGCATTCGCATCGCCCGGCACCCAGCACCCGGCACCCAGCACCCAGCGGAGGAACCCATGGCCAAACGACCAGTCCTCATCGACACCGACACCGGCGTGGACGACGGCATGGGTGTGATCTATGCCCTGGGCCGTCCCGAACTCGACGTCGTCGGCGTGACCACCGTCTTCGGCAACGTGTCGGTCGAACAGGTGACGCGCAACTCGCTGCTCATCCAGGAGCGGCTGGACCGGCGCGACGTACCGGTGGCGCCGGGCGCGGCCAAGGGCCTCCTCGGTAGTCCCGTCTTCCACGGCGGCATCCACGGCCGGGACGGCATCGGCGAATCCGGACTCGTGCCCGCCGACGGCGCGCCCGACCCCCGCTCGGCGGTCCGACTGATCCTCGACCTGTCGCACCGATACGCCGGAGAGCTCGAGGTGATCGCGCTCGGCCCGCTCACCAACGTGGCGATCGCCCTGCTCGTCGATCCCACCCTGGCCCAGCGGCTGCGCCGGGTCGTGTGGATGGGCGGGGCGGTGGCCTCGCCCGGCAATGTGAGCGCCGTCGCGGAGGCGGACGCGGCGCACGATCCCGAGGGCGCGCAGGTGGTCCTCGAATCGGGCGTCCCGGTCACGTTGGTGCCGCTGGACGTGACCGACGCGACGCTCCTGCGCGAGGCCGACCTGGAGCGAGTGAAGGCCGGCGGTACGGCCGCCGGGGCGCTGGTGGCGGCGTTCGCCCCCTTCTACATGGAGTTCTACAGCCATCGACTGGGGGAGTACGCCTGCGCGATGCACTCCCCGCTGACCGTCGGCATCGTCGCGCGCCCCGACCTGATCATCCGCTCCGGGGACTACCCCACCGCCATCGAACTCGCCCCCGGCCTGTCCCGGGGCGCCACCGTGGTGGACCGCCGGGTCCGGCCCCCGGAGCAGCTGTTGCAGGCCCTCCCGGCGCGGATCATCGAGGAGGTCGACCACGCCGGCTTCATCGAGGACTTCGTCACCACCGTCACCACCATGTCCCCGGCCGCGTCGTGACCACCCCCCACCCCACCCCGCGACTCCCGCTGGCCGTCCTGCACGACCACCTCGACGGCGGGGCGCGACCCGAGACGCTCCTCGAACTGGCGGCGGAACTCGGGCACCCGATGCCCGCCGAGACCCCGCACGCGCTCGCCGCGTGGTTCGCCGCCGCCGCGAACACCGACCTGGACGCCTACCTGGCCACGTTCGAGCACATCATGCCCATGCTCCAGACCCAGGACGCGCTGCGTCGGATCGCCTACGAGACGGTGCTGGATCTGGCCGCGGACTCGGTGGTGTACGCCGAGCAGCGATTCGCCCCCGAGGAGCACCTGACCGCAGGACTCCCGCTCGACGCAGTCGTCGAGGCCGTCCAAGACGGATTCGCCGCCGGCATGCGCGACGCCCGTACCCCCGACGGGCACCCGGTCGTCGTCAACACCATCCTGTGCGCCCTGCGCACCGAACCCCATTCCCGCGACATCGCCTCCCTGGCGGTGCGCAGACGCCGCAGCGACCCCCGCCTGGTCGGGTTCGACCTCGCCGGCGCCGAACGCGGCGCGCCCGCCTCCGACCACGCCCAGGCCCTGCGCATCGCCCGCGAGGGCGGCGTGTCCCTCACCGTGCACGCCGGAGAGGAGACCGGCCCCGACCATGTCGCCGACGCGCTGACCCACGGCGCCCAGCGCATCGGACACGGCGTGTCGCTGATCGAGGAGTTCACCGACGACGGCGCCCCCGGCCCCGTCGGAGCCGAGGTACTGCGCCGGGGCGTATGCCTGGAACTCGCGCCGACCTCCAACGTCCAGACCGGGGCCGCGCGATCGTTGGCGGACCACCCCCTGGCCCGGCTCCTGCGCGCCGGCCTCCCGGTCACCGTCAACCCGGACAACCGGCTGGTGTCCGGCATCACGGTGAGCTCGGAGTTCCACGCCGTCGCCGCAGCGCAGGGCCTCACGCCCCAGGAGCAACACCGCATCTGCCGCACCGCCGTCCTCGCCGGATTCGGCGACCCGCAGGAACGCCACCGCATCCTGCACACCGTCATCGACCCCGCCTGGACCGCGCACCTCGCATCGGCCCCCCGCACCTCAGGACGGTAGCCATGAGTTCAGCCAGCAAGGACGGCCTCGGAACCGGAACGCTCGGGACGGGCGGCCTGGTCCTGTTCGTCCTCGCCTGCGTGGCCCCGATGGGCGCGGTCGTGTCGATCGTGCCGATGGGCATCTTCCTGGGCGACGGGGCCGGCTTCCCCGGCGCGGTCATCGTGGCCGGCCTCGTCCTGCTCTGCTTCGCCGTCGGATTCGTGGCGATGAGCCGGCACGTCGTCAACGCCGGCGCCTTCTACGCCTACGTCGCCCGCGGCCTGGGCAAACCCGCGGGCGTGGCCGCCTCGTTCCTGGCGACGCTCGCCTACAACGCGTCGTTTTGGAGCCTGGGCGGAGCCGTGGGCTACTTCGCCCACAACCTCTTCGTCGACGCGGGCCTGGACCTGCCGTGGCCGGTGTGGACCGCCGTCGCCCTCGCGGTCGTCGCGGTGCTCGGCCGGCGCAACATCGACCTCAGCGTCAAGGTCGTCGGCTGCGCCCTCCTGCTGGAGGTCACCGCCATCGTCGTTCTGGCGGTCGCCATCGTCGCCGACCGCGGCACCGCCGCCTTCCCGTTCGACTCCTTCGAACCGTCCGCCCTGACCTCCGGCTCGCCGGGCATCGCCCTGATGTTCGCCTGCAACATGTTCATCGGCTTCGAGGCCACCGTCCTCTTCGGCCGAGAGTGCCGCGACCGGGCACGCACCGTCCCCCGCGCCACCTACCTCTCGATCGCACTGATCGCCGTCTTCTACGCACTGGCCTCGCTGATCCTGGTCGGCAGCGTGGGCAAAGACCACGTGGTCGACGCCATGAACGGCGACCCCGGCACGTTCGTGTCCCGCCTTTCCGAGCAGTTCGTGGGTCACGCCTGGGGCACCGTGAT
>NZ_WWJX01000388.1 GCF_009865215.1 Streptomyces sp. SID3343
GGCCCGGCCGTGCCGTGGAACCACCAAGGCCCATCGGCCGATCGCTGCGGCAGGTGTGCGGTGTCGCCCGAGACCACCGCCGGGTGCACCCTGGTGACCACCTCGGCGAGGTCGCCGGCACGGTGCTTCAAAAAGAAGTGGCCGGCCTCGTCGAGCATCACCAGGCCGACCCGGTCGGCGATCGTGCGCCACTCGCGGAAGCGTTCCTGGTAGAAGTCGGCGGCCGGGTCGCGGTCGCCCATCACCGACACGATCGGCGCGCGAAGGCGGGGCCGGTGGTCGGACAGGGCCTCGGTGAAGTACTCCTCGGCGGCCACCGAGTCCCGGCGCATGTTGCCGATGATGAACTTCATCTGGTCGCCGTCGAGATCCGCCATGTCGGCGCCCATCGAGGTCAGCCAGTTGGCGTACACCCGGTCGCCGAGCAGCGGTTCGAGTGCCGCGACCTTGCTCAGCGCGCTCAGCACCCGGCTGCGCGGCCGGGCGAACGGGAACTGCGCGCCGATGTAGACGGCCGCCAACTCGCGCCCCGCCGCCTCCAACTGCCGGGCCACCGCGACGATCAGCGCGCTGCCGACACCGCAGTGCCCGTACAGCGCGATCGGCCCCTCGACCCGCTCCTGTACCTCGGCGACGATCCGCCGGGCGAGTTCGTCGAACGGCAACCGCTCCTGTGTGACACCGACGTCGTGTCCCGGAATGGCCACCGACCACAGGTCGTGCGTGTCCGGCAGGGCGTCCGCGAGCGGTTGGTAGACCACCGCGCTGCCGCCGCCGTAGGGCACGCACACCAGGGACAGCGTGCGGCGCGCGGCCGGCACCGGTTTGGTGAGCCGGTAGAGCAGCCGGGCCGGACCGCGTTCGTCGGCGGAGAGCGTGGACAACTCGGCGATCTCGCGGATGGTCTTGTGCGTGAACACGTCCATCACGCTGACCGCCTGCCCGCCGATCTCCGGCAGCAGTTTGCGGGCCCGCGCGACCACCTGGGTCGCCAGCAGCGAGTGGCCGCCCAGGTCGAAGAAGTCGTCGTCGACGCCGACTTCGGGCAGCGCCAGCACGTCGCACCAGATCCGCGCGAACAGCAACTCGGCGGGTGTCGTCGGCGGCGCGTCGGCGGCGCCCCTGGAGCGGCGCGCGGCGGGCGCCGGCAGGGACTTTCGGTCGAGCTTGCCGCTGGGGGTGAGCGGGAGCGCGGGCAGTGCGACGAACGCGGCCGGGACCATGTAGTCGGGCAGTGTGCGCTTGAGTTCGGAGCGCAGCGGGGCCGAGTCGAACTCGGCCTCCGGGGACCGGCCGTTCGAGTCTTCCTCGCCCGGAGCCTCGTCGGTCTCGCAGAGCACCACGTACGCGGTGATCCGCTTGTCGCCCGGCGTGTCCTCGCGGACCACGACCGCCGCCTCGTCGACGCCGTCGATCGTGCGCAACGCGGCCTCGATCTCGCCGAGTTCGATCCGCAGCCCGCGCACCTTGACCTGGTGGTCGGCCCGCCCCAGGAACGCGAGCGTGCCGTCGGGTCGCCACCGGGCGAGGTCCCCGGTGCGGTAGAGCCGGTCGCCGGCCGGACCGAACGGGTCGGGCACGAACCGCTCCGCGGTCAGCCCCGGCCGTCGGTGATAGCCCAACGCGACCTGGACGCCGCCCAGATACAGTTCGCCGGGCGTCCCCAGCGGTGCGGGCCGCATCGCGTCGTCGAGCACGTACACGCGCGTGTTGTGGATCGGCGCGCCGATCGGCACGGTATCGGGCGCGTCATCGCACTCCCACGCGGTGACGTCGACGGCCGCCTCGGTGGGGCCGTACAGGTTGGCCAACGCGCACCCGGGCAGCCGATTCCGAAACGCGCGGGCGCCGTCGGGGGCCAACTCCTCGCCGCTGCACACCACGCGGCGCAGCGTCGTGCACCGCTCGACGTCCTCCTCGGCCAGGAACATCGTCAGCATCGCGGGCACGAAGTGCGCCACCGTGACGCCCTGTTCGGCGATCACGTCGCGCAGGTAGGCCGCGTCCTTGTGCCCGCCGGGGCGGGCGAGTACCAGCCTGGCGCCGGTGGTCAGCGGCCAAAAGAACTCCCACACCGACACGTCGAAGCTCGCGGGCGTCTTCTGGAGCACGGCGTCGGCGGCGTCGAGCCGGTAGGAGTCCTGCATCCAGCGGATTCGGTTGACGATGGCGCGATGCGTGTTCGGTACGCCCTTGGGACGGCCGGTGGAGCCCGACGTGTAGATCATGTACGCGACGTCGTCGGCGAGCGGCCCGGCGGGCTTCGTCGGCGCGGGCGGCCACTCGGCCACGTCGTCGACGTACAGCACTCGGGCCGCGCAGCCCTGCGGCACCGGCAGCTTGCGGTGGGTCAACAGCACCGGCGCGCCCGAGTCGGCGAGCATGAACGCCAGCCGATCGGCCGGGTATTCGGGGTCGAGCGGGGTGTAGGCGGCGCCGCTGCGGAGCACGCCGAGCAGCGCCGCGACCAGTTCGGGCGAGCGTTCGGCGCTCACCGCGACGAGGTCGCCGGGGCCGACGCCCTCGACGTGCAGGCGGTGTGCGACGCGGTCGGCGGCGGCGTCCAGTTCGTGGTAGGTCAGGGTGTGGTGGTCGAGCGTGACGGCGACGGCGTCGGGGGTGCGGGCGATCTGTTCGGCGATCAGGCCCGGCAGGGTGGCGCCGGTGGGATGGGGGACGACGGTGTCGTTCCAGCGGCGCAGTACGAGGTCGCGCTCGTCCGGGTCGAGCCCGTCGAGCGTGGACACCGGTACGTCGGGTCGGTCGCCGACCACCGCGAGCAGTCGGCCGAGGTGGCGGCCCAGGCGGGCGATGCCGGCCTCGTCGAACAGGTCGACGTTGTAGTTGAACGCGCCGCGCAGGCCGTCCGGCCACTCCATCAGGAACAGTTCGAGGTCGAAGCGGGTACCACTGGCTTGGAGACCGAACACCTCGGCGGACAGCGGGAGCGAATTCGCGTCCTTCGCGGTCGCGTAGTTCTGCACCGCCAACACCGCCTGGAACACCGGTGAGCGGGTCACGTCGCGGGTGACGTTGAGCTCGGTGACCAGTTGCGCGAACGGGAGTTCCTGGTGTCCGTACGCCTCCAGGCACGTTTCCCGGGTACGGTCGAGCAGTTCGGCGAAGGTCGGGTCGCCGTCGGTGCGGGCGCGCAGCGCGAGCACGTTGACGAACATCCCGACCAGGTCCTCGACTTCGGGGTGCGGCCGACCGGCCACGGGCGAGCCGACCGCGAATTCGCGTTGCCCGCTGTGTCGGGCCAGGACGAGTTGGAAGGCCGCGAGCAGCACCATGTACAGCGTCGCGCCGCGCTCGCTCGCCAGCGCGGTGAGCCGATCCAGCAGGTCGCGGTCGATCTCGAAGCCGTAGCCCGCGCCGTCGAAGGTCTGTCGGGCCGGGCGCGGTCCGATCGTGGGCAGCTCCAGGGGCTCCACCCCGGCGAGTTCGGTCCGCCAGTAGGCGGTCTCGCGCACGAGGGCCTCGCCGCTGAGCCGTTCGCGCTGCCACAGCGCGAAATCGCCGTAGGAGACGCGCAGCGGGGCGGCCTCGCCGGGCTCGCCCGTCGCGCGCGCGGCGTAGCGGGTCAGGATCTCGCCGACCATGATCTCGCTGGACCAGCCGTCGCTGACGCTGTGGTGCACGGTCAGGAGCAGTACGTGGTCGGCCGGGCCCAGCGTGATCAGCAACGCGCGCAGGAGCGGCCCGGCGGCGAGGTCGAACGGCTCGGCGGCGGACGCGGTGACCAGCCGCACGGCGTCGGGCTCGGTGTCGGCCGTCGCGGTGCTCAGCGGTACGAGGGCGGCGGCCGCGTCGGGTTCGGCAATCTCCAGGTGCGGCTGCCCGTCGTCGTCGACGACGTAGCGCGAGCGCAGCGTCTCGTGTCGTGCGACCAGGTCGGCGAGGGCGCCGCGCAGCGCCGCGATGTCGAGGTCGCCGTGCAGGCGCCGGGCCACCGGGATGTTGTACGCGGCCGTGCCGGGCGCGAACTGCTCCATGAACCACAGGCGTTCCTGCGCGTACGACAACGGCGGGACGGTGCCGGTGGGTCGACGCGGGATCACCTGTCCGGCGCCGGCACGCCGCCGCAGGCGTCGGTCGAGGAGCGCACGCTTGGCCGTGGACAGGCCTGCGGAGCGCTGTGGC
>NZ_WWJX01000389.1 GCF_009865215.1 Streptomyces sp. SID3343
CGCGAGCACCGCGAGCACCGCGAGCACCGCGAGCAGGGGACCGTCCGGGCAGGGTGACGAGGCCGCTCGGGCCGCCCGTTGGGGGACTCTGCCGGAGCGGGTCTCCCCCGAGGACATGGTCGAGGAGCAGCCGGGCGACGCGCCCAACGACCCTTTGTTCGGCCGTGATCCCGACAACGACTGGCTGTTGCGCTACGCGCCCTGAGCCGCCGCGAGGGCGGCCGGGGAGGGCCCCGCGACCGGCTGCAGGCTCGCGTACTCCAGCGGCGCGGACGCGTCGATGGACATCTCCAGCGGGGCCGGGGCGACGCCGGCCTTGATCAGCAGGTCGCCGACGGCGGCGATCATCGCGCCGTTGTCGGTGCACAGGCGCAGCGGCGGCACCCGCAGCGTGATGCCGGCGGCGGCACAGCGTTCCTGGGCGAGGGAGCGCACTCGGGAGTTGGCGGCGACGCCGCCGACCACGACGAGCGTGCGGACGTCGTGTTCGACGCACGCGGCGACGGCCTTGCGGGTCAGTACGTCGGCCACCGCTTCCTGGAGCGACGCGGCGCCGTCCGCGACGGGCAGCGGGTCGCCGCCGGCGCGGGTGCGCTCGGCCCAGCGGGCGGCGGCCGACTTGAGTCCGGAGAACGAGAACGCGTACGGGTCGTCGCGCGGTCCGCTGAGCGCGCGCGGGAAGGCGACGGCGCGCGGGTCGCCGTCGCGCGCGACCCGGTCGATGGCGGGTCCGCCGGGGTAGGGCAGGCCGAACACTCGGGCGACCTTGTCGAAGCACTCGCCGGCCGCGTCGTCGAGGGTGTCGCCGAGGTGGACGATGCGGTCGAGCGCGAGGTCGCGCACCAACAGCAGCGACGTGTGGCCGCCGGAGACGATCAGGACGACGCACGGGTTGGGCAGCGGCCCGTGTTCGAGCGTGTCGGCGGCGACGTGTCCGGCCAGGTGGTGCACTCCGTACAACGGCACGTCGAGCGCGAACGCGAAACCCTTGGCGGCGGCGACCCCCACCTGGAGCGCGCTGGACAGTCCGGGTCCGGTGGTCACCGCGACCGCCCCGATGTCCGCCCGCCGCAACCCGGCCGCGTCCAGCGCGGCCCGCACCGCGGGCGCCACGGCGTGCACGTGCGCCCGGGCGGCGATCTCGGGCACCACGCCACCGAAGCGCGCGTGCTCGTCCATGCTGGTCGCGACGGCGTCGCCGAGCAGTCGGCCGTCGCGCACGAGGCCGACCCCGGTCTCGTCACAGGATGATTCGATGCCCAGAACGACGGGTGAGGCGGTCATGGGTCGAGCCTAGGCGATCCGTTCGGGTGCGTGCGCACCGATCGGGGCAGCAGCCAGGGGTCGCCGCCGCGGTGGGTGCGCGCGTATCGCGGCAGCGCCGAGACCGCCGATGATTCCTGACAGGACGTGGCAGGGATTGTTCGTACGTTGACCGTATGAGCAACGACAGCATCGTGATCACCGGCGCCCGTGAACACAATCTCAAGAACGTGTCCCTGACCATCCCGAAGAACCGCATCGTGGTGTTCACCGGGGTGTCCGGGTCGGGGAAGTCCTCGATCGTGTTCGACACGATCGCCGTGGAGTCGCAGCGGCAACTCAACGAGACGTTCCCGATGTTCGTGCGCAACCGCATGCCCAAGCACGAGCGCCCCGACGCGGACTCGATCGAGCACCTGTCGACGGCGATCGTGGTCGACCAGCGCCCCGTGGGCGGCAACTCGCGGTCGACGGTGGGCACGATGACGGACGTCCACCCGCTGTTGCGGGTGCTGTTCTCGCGGCACGGGACACCGTCGGCGGGGCCTTCGAACCACTACTCGTTCAACGATCCGCACGGCATGTGCCCGAACTGCGACGGGCTCGGGCGCACGGTACGGCTCGACCTGGCCAAGCTGATCGACCCGACGCGTTCGATCCAGGGCGGGGCGATCCGCCATCCGTCGTTCGCGGTGGGCGGGTGGCAGTGGCAGTTGTACTCGCACCACGGCCTGTATCCCACCGACGTCCCGGTCGGCGAGTTCACCGCCGAGCAGCGGCACCTGTTCCTGCACGGCACCGGGGCCAAGGTCGAGATCGTCAACAGCAACGGCAGGCACCACATCGACTACGAGGGCTTCGTCGACCGGTTCGAGCGGTTGTACCTCAAGCGGGACACGTCGGCGCTGAGCGAGCGCAGCCGCGAGACGATCGCGCGCTATGTCACCGAGGGGCCGTGTCCGCGCTGCGAAGGGGCGAGGTTGAACGCCGCCGCGCTCGCGTCGCGGATCGAGGGCCACTCGATCTCGGACTACGCGGCGATGGAGATCGGCGACCTCGTCGACGTGCTCACCCGGATCGAGGACCCGGCCACGCGGCGGGCCGCTCGGCCGGCGGCGGTGGCGCTGGAGCGACTGGTGGCGATCGGGCTCGGCTACCTGAACCTGGATCGGCCGACGTCGACGGTGTCGGGCGGTGAAGGCCAGCGGTTGAAGATGGTCCGCTACCTCGGGTCGAGCCTGACCGGACTCACCTACGTCTTCGACGAGCCGAGCGTCGGCTTGCACCCGCGCGACGTGGTGCGGCTCAACGACCTGCTGACCCGACTGCGGGACAAGGGCAACACGGTGCTCGTGGTCGAGCACGACCTCGACGTGATCGCGGTCGCCGACCACGTCGTCGACGTGGGCCCGGGCGCGGGCATCCACGGCGGGACGATCACGTTCGAGGGCACGTTCGAGGATCTACGGGTGGCGGACTCCCCGACCGGGCACGCGTTGCGCCGGCTCACTCCGCTCAAGCCGGAGTTTCGGACTCCCACCGGCGCGTTGGAGATCCGCGGCGCGAACGCGCACAACCTGCGCGGCGTGGACGTCGACATCCCCACCGGCGTGCTCAGCGTGGTCACCGGTGTCGCGGGCTCGGGCAAGAGCACGCTGATCACCGATGTGCTGGTGGCCGCGCACCCCGACGCGGTGGTGGTGGACCAGTCGGGTGTGGGCAAGTCGTCGCGCTCGACGCCCGCGAGCTACGTGGGGGTGTTGGACCTGGTGCGCAAGCTGTTCGCGAAGGCCCACGGGGTGGACGTGGGGTTGTTCACCTTCAACTCGCTCGGCGCGTGCCCGGAGTGTGCGGGACGCGGGGTGATTCACACCGACATGGCGTTCATGGACCCGGTCACCACCCGGTGCGAGGCTTGCCGAGGGCGCCGGTTCAAGGACGAGGTGCTCGCCTACAAGCTGCGCGGAAAGTCGATCGTGGACGTGCTCGCGTCGACGGCCGAGGAGGCGGTGGACTACTTCACCGAGAAGGCCCTGCGCACGCGCGTGGAGACGCTGGTCGCGGTCGGGCTCGGGTATCTGACGCTCGGTCAACCGCTGAGCTCGCTGTCGGGCGGCGAGTTGCAACGACTCAAGCTCGCGAGCGAGTTGCACAAGACGGGCAACGTGTACATCCTCGACGAGCCGACCACGGGCCTGCACATGTCCGACGTGGACACCCTCGTGCGTTTGCTGGATCGGTTGGTGGACGCGGGCAACACGGTCGTGGTCGTCGAGCACAACCTGGACGTGATCAAGCGCGCGGACCACGTCCTGGACCTGGGCCCTGGAGGCGGCAAGCACGGCGGCACGGTGGTGTTCGAGGGCACGCCGGCGGAGCTGGTCAAGGACGAGGGTTCGGTGACGGCACAGTTTTTGCGCGCGGCCCTGGAGTACGCGGAGCGTGCGCGGACAAGCTGACTCGGGCGGGGCCGGCCGGCCCCGGGGCACGCAGGCCGGCCGGCTTGCCCGGACGCGCCCTTGATCCCGGCCCCGCCCCAGGACACACACGGGAGGTCGCTTCGACGGACGCCGCCCGCTTCGTGGTGACCGGCCGGGGGTAACCCACCCGGGCCCCTCCCTGGGGCACCCTCTCGGTGCTCCCCCTTGCGAGGGACGCCCTTGCGCTGGGCGCCCTTCCGCTGGGCGCCCTTTCGAGGAGCGCTTTTCCGAGGGACGCGCAGGGAGGCGCCCCCGGCGGACTGCCCGGTCTCGTTCGGCCGGCATCCTGAACGGCCGCGTGAGTGGCCCCGTGCGCTCCGCGCCATACCGCACCGTCCGCTCGCTCGATCGTCGTCCGCCGTCCGCCGTCCTCGTCCGCTGGGAGAACGCTCTGAATACCGCCGCCGCCGAGACCGTGTCGGTCCTCCTGTTGGCAGCGGTGCTCGCGTTCGCCGTGGCCAGGCCGCGTGGGTGGCCGGAGGCGGTGGCGGCGGTGCCGGCGGCCGGGCTCGTGGTCGCGCTCGGGGTGGTGTCGTTCGACGACGCGCGGGCGCAGGTGCGGACGTTGTCGCCGGTGGTCGCGTTCTTGGCGGCGGTGCTGGTGTTGGCCAAGCTGTGTGCGGACGAGGGCCTGTTCGTCGCGGCCGGGGACGCGGTCGCGCGATGGTGCCGCGAGCGGCCGGGGCGGCTGCTGCCGGGCGTGTTCGCGGTCGCGGCGGTCGTGACGGCGGTGCTGAGTCTGGACGCCACCGTCGTGCTGTTGACCCCGGTGGTGTTCGCGACGGCGGCGAGCGTGGGCGCGCGGGTGCGGCCGCACGCGTACGCGTGTGCGCACCTGGCGAACTCGGCGTCGCTGCTGTTGCCGGTGTCGAATCTGACCAATCTGCTCGCGTTCACCGTCAGCGGTCTGTCCTTCGGCCGGTTCGCGGCCCTGATGGCGTTGCCGTGGGCGGCGGCGATCGCGGTCGAGTACGTGGTCTTCCGCCGGTTCTTCCGGGCCGACCTCACGGCGCCGCTCGCCCCGACCGGGGACGCGCCGCGGGCCGAGGTGCCGGTGTTCGTGCTGGTCGTCCTGGGCGGCACGCTGGCCGGCTTCGCGGTGACCTCGCTCGCCGGGGTGGAGCCGGTATGGGCGGCGCTCGCGGGCGTGGCCGTGCTCGGCACGCGGGCGCTGTACCGCCGGCACGACACCGTTCGCGGCCTTGCTCTCGCCGCCGATCCGCTGTTTTGTCTGTTCGTCCTCGCGCTCGGCGTCGTGGTGACCGCGGTGGTCGACAACGGCCTCGGCTCCGCCCTGGGCAGGCTGCTGCCGGCCGGCTCGTCGTGGCCCGCGCTGCTCGCGACCGCGGCGCTCGCGGCGGCCCTCGCCAACGTGATCAACAACCTTCCGGCCGTGCTCGCGCTGCTCCCGCTCGCCGCGACGGGCGAAGGCCCCGGTCCGGTGCTGGCCGTGCTGATCGGCGTCAACCTGGGCCCGAACCTCACCTACGTGGGATCCCTGGCCACGCTCCTGTGGCGCCGTGTACTCCACGATCACGACACCCGCGCCGACTTGGCCGACTTCACCCGGCTGGGTCTGCTGACCGTCCCGCTCGGTCTGATCGCGTCCACTACGGCGCTGTGGCTGGTGCTCTGAGGTTCGCGGGTCCGGCACCGGGCGAGCCGGATCGAGTGCGGCCGGCCGTACCCGCCGACCCGATCGCGTACGGGTGTCGCCCGCGCGGGATCAACAGCGGGAGCAACAGCCCATCGGGCGCCGGCGGTGTGCGGCTCGCGGGTCCGGCGCCGGCGAGCCGCCCCGGTGCGACCGACCGTCCACGCCGCCCCGATCGCGTACCGCCGACACCCGCACGGGATCAACGGACGAAGCGGGAGCAACGGCGCACCGGGTGAGCCGGCCAACGAGCGGCCAGGCCACGATTCACCGTGCTCCGCAACAGCCTGGAGGCCGAGGCCGGGCCCGGGTCGGACTCGGTACGGTGTTTCGCGTCGCGGTCGGTGTTCGACGGCAACCGGCGCCGGTCGACCCTCGTCCCACCACCCGCCGTCCCACCACCCGAAACCTCGCCGAACCGAAGACCGGGCGAGCCGATCGCCTGTCACTTGTCGCCCCACGCCCAGGAGTTGCG
>NZ_WWJX01000038.1 GCF_009865215.1 Streptomyces sp. SID3343
CCGCGGCAGCTGATCCGGGCCCGACGCACCACCCGCCCCTTCGTGCCGGCCACCCGCCTCGGCGCGGCGGCCCCGCCGACCGCGGTCGGGCCACCGCCCCGTTGCCGCCGACCACTCCGTCCTCCCGTTCCCCGGCGATCGGGTCTTCCACCGGCCGGGGGCGAGTCGCGTGGCTGAGCCGAATCGGCGTACTGCGCGAAACCTCTCGACCGGCGCAGGCAGACCGGCGGGGCAACGCGCCGCCCACAACCGCGATCGAGCCGAAGGAACCACGTTGCGCAGGACCGTGGTTCCGTCACGATCCGCTGGTGTCCCCGGTCGCGGACTCGCCGCACCCGCAGCGCTCGTCGCGTACGCCGCGGCCCTCGTCGTCGCTCTCTTCGTGGCTCTCTTCGTCGCCCCGCCCGCACTGGCGCACCGTGGATCGGGCGCCGGCTCCGTCGAACAGGGCAATCTCGGCCCCTCCTTCCGCAAGGCGTTCGTCGAGTATTGGGCGTCCGGCGACGAGGATTTCAACCCGGACATGGATCGGGTTGTCGACTACTGGTTCCGTTTCCACGTGGTCAAGGCCGTGATCGCGGCGATCTTGCTGACCGTGCTCGTTGTGTTCGCCGTACTCCTTTGGCGGGCGTTCCTGAGGGCCGGCGGTCTGGGGGCGGCAAGGCGAGTGGTGCTCGCGTCGACCGGCGTCCTCACCACGCTGCTCGCGCTGTTCGCGTTGGTGGTGACGACGGCCAACGTCCAGGGGGCCGTTGCGCCCTTCGCCTCGCTGTTGTCGACGCTGCCGACGGGTGCCACCGACGGAGAACTGTCCGTCACGCTCGGCCAAGTCAGGCGGCGACTGGCCGGCGACTCGACCACGAGTGAGCCGACTCCCCCGGCTCTGCACGTGATGATCGACGACTTTGCCCGGTATCACGTGGCAATGGCGGTATGCGCCGCGGTGGTGGCGGTCGTGCTCGTCGGCATGAGCGTGGTGTGGTGGCGGAGGTTCGCCCGTACAGAGTCGTCCGACCGACGAACGAGGCGCGTGTTCGGCTCGTTCGGTACTCTCGCGGCGTTGTCCTCGTTGGCCGTGATCGTTGTCGTGGTCGCGAACACGACCACCGCAGCGGATTCGAGGGCGGCGCTCGCCGCCTTCTTCGGCGGTGGATGGTGAGGCGCCTCGCAAGCCGCCGGGCGCGGTCCGGCAGACGGACCTGGTGGACCGCCTCCCGGTAGGGTGGAAAACGGAGGCGTCCGTCAGGCGGTCGCGCAGTGTTGTACGAACCGGATCGGTCCCATGGCGTCCACGAGCATCAAGGAAGTCGCCCGCGAGGCCGGCGTTTCGGTGGGCACCGTCTCGAACGTGCTCAATCGTCCGGACCTGGTCGCCGAGCAGACCCGGGTACGGGTACTCGACGCCATCGAACGCCTCAGGTTCGTCCGCAACGACTCCGCGCGCTCGCTGCGCTCGGGTCGGACCAACGCGCTGGGTCTGGTCGTGCTGGACGTGGCCAACCCGTTCTTCACCGACGTGGCGCGCAGCGTGGAGGACGTCGCGGGCGAGTCCGGAGCCGTGGTGATCCTGTGCAACTCGGACGACTCCGCCGCCAAGCAGGACCGCTACCTGCGGGTCCTCCAGGAACAACGGGTACGCGGGGTCCTGATCACCCCGGCGCACGACTCCCGGCTACCGGTGGACGAGTTGCGCGAGCGCGGGGTGGCCGTGGTGCTGCTCGATCACACCGGCGTTCGCGACGACCTGTGCTCGGTCGCGGTCGACGACGTGGCGGGCGGACGGCTCGCGGCCACCCACCTCGTGGCGCGCGGGCATCGCGAATTCGCTTTCGTATCCGGTGCGTTGACGATTCGCCAGTGTGCCGACCGACGCCAGGGCATGCGCGAGTCCGTACAGGCGGCGGGACTTCGCCTCGGCCCCTCCGTGCGCGACGTGATCGTGCCCGGGATGAACGCGCGCTCGGGCGCCGAGGCGGCCCGCGTACTCCTGGCCTCGGGCACGGACTCGTTGCCCTCGGCGGTGTTCTGCGCGAACGACCTCCTGGCGATGGGCTTGATGCGCGAACTGTTGAGGGCCGGCGTGCGCGTCCCGGAGGACGTGGCCATCGTCGGCTACGACGACATCGAATTCGCGGCCGCATCGGCGGTCCCGATCACGTCGATCCGCCAACCGACGTTGCGACTCGGCCGCACGGCTGCGGAGTTGCTCCTCGACGAGTGCGACGACCCGGAGGGACACGTCCACCGACAGGTGGTGTTCCAACCGGAGTTGGTGGCCCGGGAGTCGACCGTGGGCCCAATCGACGGGTGAGGGATCGCGGTCTGCCGACGGTGGGATCGAGGGCCGACCGTCCGGCTTCCTCCCCACCCCGATCACACGGCCGCAGGAATCCGGTCGGTGGTGGGCACGCGAGCCCTTTCCGCCCGGCCGAAGTCGCGAACTCCCCGTGATGCGACACCGTGCCGGACGCAGGCCGAGCCGTTCCGTGTGATGCGACACCGTGCCGGACGCAGGCCGAGCCGTTCGGCCCCGGGTGCCGGCCCGGGGCCGGGGAGGGTCAGGCGAAGCCGGCGACGGGGCGCGGAGTGTAGGGCTGTTCGAGGCGGCGGATCTCTTCCTCGGTGAGGTTGAGGGTCAGGGCGGCGACGGCGTCCTCGATGTGGCCCGGTTTGGTGGCGCCGACGATCGGGGCGGTCACATCCGGGTGGCCGACGATCCACGCGAGGGCGACTTGGGCGCGCGTGACGCCGCGGGCGTCGGCGATCCGGCCCACCTCCTCGACGATGGGCCGATCGGCCTCGCCGTACAGCGTCTTGCCGAACTCGTCCGTCTCGCTGCGCGCACTGCTCTCGCCCCAGCCGCGGGCGAGCCGGCCTCGGGCCAGCGGACTCCACGGGATGACCCCGACACCCTGGTCCGCGCACAACGGCAGCATCTCCCGCTCCTCCTCGCGGTAGAGGAGGTTGAGGTGGTTCTGCATCGTCACGAACGGCGTCCAGCCGTGCCGTTCGGCGGTGTATTGGGCTTTGGCGAACTGCCACGCGTACATCGACGACGCGCCGATGTGCAGGGCCTTTCCCGCCTTGACCACGTCGTGCAGCGCCTCCATCGTCTCCTCGACGGGCATCCGGCCGTCCCAGCGATGGATCTGGTACAGGTCGACGTAGTCCGTCCCGAGTCGCCGCAGGCTGTTGTCGATCTCGGCCAGGATCGCCTTACGAGACAGCCCTCCGCCGTTGGGCCCGGGCCGCATCCGGCCGTGCACCTTGGTGGCGAGCACGATCTCGTCACGGCGCGCGAAGTCCGCCAGAGCCCGACCGAGAATCTCCTCACCCGACCCGGCCGAATACACGTTGGCCGTGTCGAAGAAGTTGATCCCGACCTCGATCGCCTGTCGGATCAACGGCCGGCTTGTCTCCTCGTCCAGCGTCCACGTGTGGTTGCCGCGGTCGGACTCGCCGTAGCTCATGCCGCCCAGGCAAATCGGCGACACGTCCAGCCCGGTGGCGCCCAACTTGATGTATTCCACGCCCGCTCGTTCCCCTCGTCGACGCATGTGTCCCGCATCCGGATCGTAACTCTCGGACGCGCCGGCCCGATCGAGGTGGTGCTTCACGGCCGGGTGGGGGGTGCCGGTGCAAGGCGGTACCGGACGGCGGCGGGCGGCGGCGGGCTTGGCGGTCGGCGGTGGTTCGGTGGGCAGGAACCGCGACACCGCCGCACCGCCGTCAGCCTCGGCGTCGCTCTTCGTCCAGGGTGCGGGCCCGCTTGAGCGCCGCGGCCGGCGCCTTGGCCACCGACCCGCTGTCGAAGGGGGGTTGCGGATCGTACTCGGTATAGAGCTGAATCGCCTGCGCGGTGGTCTCGTCGGTGAGCAACGCGGCAAGTTGCAGTGCCATGTCGATGCCCGACGAGACCCCGGCCGAGGTGATGATCTTGCCCTGCCGGACCACCCGCTCGGGCGTGTACACCGCGCCGTGGCCCTCCAGATCGGCGACCGCTTCCCAGTGGGTGGTCGCGGTGAGCCCGTCGAGCAGCCCGGCGGCGCCCAGCACCTGCGACCCGGTACAGACCGACGTGGTGAACCGGGTGCCGGCGTGGATCCGGCGCACCCACGCGAGAAACTCCGGGTCGGCGATCAACTCCCGGGTGCCGCCCCCGCCGGGAACCAGCAGCACGTCACACGACTCGACCTCGGAGTAGCGCGTGCGCACCTCGACCGGCAGCGCCCCCAACACGTCGGTGATCACGCCCGGTTCGGGCGCGACGAAGCGCACCTTCGCCCCGGGCACGTACGCCAGAATCTCGTACGGGCCGATCGCGTCGAGCGGTTCGAAGCGCTGGAAGAGCGGTATCACGATGTCCATGTGGCGCAGCCTAATCCGCAAGCCGTCAGCTCGCGTTCGGAGTCGGACAGACATCGGGGCCGGCGGTTCCGGTCACAGGTTCGGCGGTTCGTGTCGAGCGCGGATGCCGCTCGTCCACGGTCGCTCAGGCGCCGTCCGGCGGTGCGAACGCCAGTCGTGCCGCTGGTGGTAGCGGCGCGTGCCGAGGGCAGGCTTCGAACGCCTGGATCGCCAAACCTGCGAAGCGCCGGGAAGCCGTGACCCGGGTGGCGGCCGATCCGGTGTGGATGCCCTTGTTGGCCATGAAGACGAGGATGAGGTCGTCCAGGACGAAATCCGGCCGCAAGTGCCCTGCGTCCTTGGCTCGTTGGGCAAGTCCGGCGACTGCTTTCAGCGTGTACTCGCGGCCTGCGACGTCCGGCATCCCCGGGTAGGTCGACATGAAGGCTTCGGTGAAACCTCGATCACGCGCGTGCAGCTCGAAGATCTTCTCGATCACCAGGCAAAACCCGTGCCACGCATCGGGATCCGCACACCCCTCGTCGACGATGGCGCGACACGCGCGCAACTGGTCCGCGAAGGCCTCGGTGACCAGCATCTGTTTGGTGGGGAAACGACGGTACAACGTGGCGGGTCCCACTCCTGCGCGTCGCGCGACCTCCCGCATCGGCACGTTCAGTCCGTCGGTGGAGAACAGCGCTCGGGCCGCGTCGAGGATGCGCTCGCGATTGTCCAGCGCGTCCGAGCGCAGGGAGTGAGGCAAACGATCGACCATGCTCTCATTTTATCCAAACGGACGGGAGCGTCCGTTACCGTTCGAGACGTAGCAGCTCATCGCGGTCGTCGGCGCGCACAGCATCCGGACAGGCCCCGGCCGCGCCGTGAAACCCCTCCCGCCGTCGACGACGTTCGGCAGCGGGTTCCGAGCGCGACCGCACTGATCGGTCCGAGTACACGGGAGACCACATTGAAAGCCATCGTGATCCGAACGTATGGAGGCCCCGAAGGTCTGGCCGCGGTCGACCTGCCGACTCCCGTACCTGCTGCCGGACAGGTGCTCATCGCCACCGAGGCGGTGGGCGTGGGCGGCGTCGACACCGTGCTCCGAAGCGGGGCCCTGGCCGCGTACGGCTTCAAGGAAGGCCACATCCCGGGCAGCGAGGTGGCCGGCACCGTAACCGCGGTCGGTGACGGTGTCGAGCCCGCGTGGATCGGCCGACGTGTGTGGGCCTCCACCGGCACGGGCGGAGGCTACGTCGAACAGGCCCTCGCGCAGGTCGAGGAGATCCTTCCGCTGCCCACAGGACTTTCCGTGGTCGACGCGGTGACCCTCGGCAGTTCCGGCGTGGTGGCCCACTTCGGGCTCCGCCACGCCCACTTCGCTCCCGGGGAGACGGTTCTGGTGCGTGGCGCGGCCGGCAGCATCGGCATCATGGCAGTGCAACTCGCCGCTCGTGGCGGCGCCGCCGCAGTGGCGGTCACCACCTCCTCGGCCGAGCGCGGCGAGCGGTTGCGACGTCTCGGCGCGACCCACGTGCTGGACCGTTCCGGCGAAGGAGGGGAACAGGCTCCAGCAGGCTATGACGTCATCATCGACGTGGCGGCCGGCCCGGACCTGCCGTCGTTCTTCGACAGGCTCAACCCGAACGGCCGGATGGTGGCCGTGGGCGCCGTAGCGGGCCAACCACCGGCGGATTTCGGCACGAGAATCATGGCGGAGTTCCGCAAGTCGCTGTCCTTCGCCGCTTTCAGCGCAGCCACCGTCACCGGGGCCGACCGGCGTGCCGTTCGCGGCGAACACCTCGCGGCAGCGAGCCGGGGCGAGATCCGATCGGTGGTACACGAGGTGCTGCCCTTGGACGCGGCCGTGCTCGCGCACCAAAAGATGGATGCGGGCGAGGTCTTCGGCAGAATCGTGCTGACCCCGTAGTCGAGGACACCCACGCCGGGCGGCCTTGCCCCGATCTGCTCGTCCACGTCCACCGGATCTTCGCGGCGTAGTCCGGGTTGAGATCGGACCGGGAGGTGTCCTGGGGCTGGTGGCGAGAAGCCTGTGACCGCCTACCCATCGTCACAGTCGACGTGTTCGATCAGGAGGCGGGCCTGGCCTACGCCGTCGTCGCCCAGCCGTCCGTCCTCAGCCATGGCGGTCGCTACCTCGTGGCAGGCCCCACGCCCGAACCCGTAGAGGGCACCTGGGACTTCTCCCGGCTCCTGGTCATCGAGTTCCCCGACATGGACCGGATTCGTGAGTGGTACGACTCCCCGAATACCGACAGGCCCGCGAGATCCGCAGGAACGCCGCCCACGTGCGGATGCTGTTCGTCGAGGGCTCGCAACCCGAGGGCTTCACCCTCCCGACGCGGCCCGTTCCGTAGTCGGCAGGGCTGCCGGAGAGGTTCGCCGCGTCCGGCCCCCGGTGCGTCGGCCGCCGCGAACCGATCCTCCGGCCCCGCGCGACGGGGGGCAGTGGGGCCGGGCAGTGGGGGGCGGGCGATGGCTTAGGGTCCGCCCCATGAGCAATCAGGTGCGCTCCCCGTTCGGGAACTTCACAACCGTCCGACCCGCGCTGACGGTAGACGACCTCCTCGCCGCTCCCGTGGCCGAGGCCCTGCGTACGTGGGAGCCGCGGGAGGCGGCCGAGTCCGTGCTGTACGTGGACACCGATCCCGACAAGGCCGACACCGCAGTGTTCTGCGCGGCCTACGACGTGCCGCCGGAGGCGTCCGCGAACTGTGTGGTCGTCGCCGCCAAGCGCGGCGGGGCCACGACCCTGGTCGCGTGCCTGGCGTTGGCCCACACCCGGGTCGACGTGAACACCGCGGTCCGCAAACACCTCGGTGCGCGCAAGGCGTCCTTCGCCGCGCTGGAGACGGTCGTCGCCGAGACCGACATGGAGTACGGCGGCGTCACACCGGTCGGGCTCCCCGCCGGGTGGCCGATTCTGATCGACGAGGCCGTGGCCCGTACGCCGTTCGTCCTCGTCGGCAGCGGCCGGCGGCGCGGCAAGCTGATCCTCCCCGGCAGCGCCTTGGCCCAACTCCCGGGCGCCGACGTACTGGTCGGCCTGGCGGGTTGACGGGTTGACGGCCTCAGGTCGCCCCGGAGTGCGGCGCGGTCAGCAGGCCGACGGCCGACGTGGTGAGGTTGTCGGTCAGCACGTCGAACGGCAACGGCAGCGGTTCGCCCTCGGCGAGGCGCCGTTCGGCGTCGGCGAGCGCGGCGGTGATCAGGAGTGTCATCAGCCGCATCCGCTCGGCCCGCACCGGGGGCGGTAGCCGACGGCGGGTCAGCTGCGCGTCGATCAGGTCGAGACCGGTACGCATGCCGGCGACGAGCGACGCGTCCAAGGGCGGGTCGACGACGTAGCCACCGATCGCGAAGCGCTGGACGAACCGCGCGTACCACGTCGGTTCACCGGCGTCGCGGACGGCTTCGGCCAGCGGCGCGAGGTAGACGTGGACGAGCGCCCGCAGGGCCCGGTCCGAGGCGTCGGAGCCGTCCGAGGAGCCGAGCGCTCCCGGCTCACCCGCCTTGCCCTGGTCGCCCGGGTCACCCCCTGGTCGTTCGGGTCGTTCGGGTCGTTCGGGTCGTTCGAAGCCTTCGAGGCCTTCGAGACCTTCGAGTAGTTCGCGGCGGCGGCGATCCAGCGGGGCGAGTCGGTCCTCGTACAGGGCTCGGACCAGTTCCTCGCGCGTACCGAAGTGGTATTGCACCGCCGAGTTGTTGCGCTGCCCGGCGGCGGCGCCGATCTCGCGCAGCGAGACGTGCTCGATGCCGCGCTCGGCGAACAGCCGCTCCGCGGCGCACAGGATCAGCGCTCGGGCGGTCTCACTACGGCTCTCGGGCCGACGCGGCGGCTCCTCCTTGACATCCACACCGGCACTGTAAGACATTCTGTCTCAGGGAAGTAAGACGGGATGTCTTAACGGCTTCACGTCCCCGGCGGTTCTTGTCCATCCGGAGGTCTCGTGTTTCACATCGCCCCGCTCACGCCCACCATCGGTGCCGAGATATCCGGCCTCGACCTGCGCGAGCCACAGCCCGACGCGGCAATCGCCGAACTGGTCGACGCGTTGCACACCCATCAGGTGTTGTTCTTCCGCGACCAGCCGATATCGCCTTATCAGCAACGGGACTTCGCCGCCCGGTTCGGCACGCCCCAGCACTTCCCCTTCGGTGCGCCGCCCGCGCCCGATGTACCGGAGGTGATGGTGCTGGCGACCGGTGGCCCCGGCCCCAAGGTGGCCAACGCCGACATCTGGCACAGCGACGCGACGTTCATGGCCGCCCCGCCGATGGCGACGATGCTTCGGTCGGTCGAGCTGCCGACGCTCGGCGGCGACACGCTGTGGGCGGACATGGAGGCCGCGTACGAGGCCCTGTCCGAGCCGCTGCGCCGCCTGCTCGACGGCCTGTCCGCCGAACACGACTTCACCAAGTCCTCGTCCCACCGCGGCCGGGCCGACCGGGAAGCGCTGCCGCCCGCGCGGCATCCGGTCGTCCGCACCCACCCGGTCACCGGGCGCCGCTGCCTCTACGTCAACCGCGTGTTCACCACGCGCATCCTCGACCTCACCGAGCGCGAGAACGACCTGCTGCTCCCCTTCCTGTTCGAGCACGTCACGCGTCCCGAATTCCAATGCCGCTTCCGCTGGACCGAGAACACCGTCGCCCTCTGGGACAACCGCAGCACCCAGCACTACGCGGCCTACGACTACGACGAACCGCGTGTGATGCACCGCATCGTCCTGGACGGGGACATCCCGCGCTGAGCAATGGCAGACCGACCACCGATCACCGGGCAGACGACCGGCAGCGAGATCCACTCGGAGCCGGACTTCGGGCTCAGACCCTGTCGACGATGCCCACTTTCCCGTCCGAGCGGGCGCAGTGCGCGCCGCAGTACCAATGGCCCGCGACCTCGACGCCTTGGCCGATGATCTGCACCCGACAGTGCTCGCAGATCGGCGCCATCCGGTGGATGGCACACGAGAACGAATCGAAGACGTGCCGCGCGCCGTCTCGGGTCTCCACGGTGAACGCCAGGTCGTAGTCGTTGCCGCATACTTCGCAATGTGTCATGAACCGCATGGTCCGGAGCGGACCGGCCCTGGGCAAGGCTGCTCCGGGCGGTTCGGTCGGACTGCACCCGTTCGGCGGATGTCGGGCCGGAGGCGCTCGGCGAAGGACCCGATCCCGACCGCGAAGCAGCCTCCGCTCGACCGCCGCGCGCAGAGCCCGGTCGCGGCACTGCCGCCACCCGCCCCCGCGATCAAGGCCCCGCCGGCGCCCGGTTGGGGTCCGCGCCGGGCTTCGCCGCGCCGCCGCGACGGTCGGGTTTCGAGGCGCGGGCGAACGTCGCTTACGGGCATGCGAGTTCCGCGGCCGGTCGGGTCTTCGACAGTCCGTTGGAGTGATCCTTGTCCACTCGCATCACTTCTTCGCCATTTCCGGATAACGTGCAACAACGGATAGAGGCCCGGTCGGGCTCCACCACGCGTGGAATCGACTGTTTGTACAGTGCCGCTGTTCGTATCGAGCACTGTCCGTATCGAGGGCGGCTCGTCCCGAGGGGGATGGGCCGGTGTGAGCAAGGGGCGGTGGGGTTGAACAGGCTGCGGGTCGCGGTCCTCGGGCCGGTGCGAGCCTCGCGGGGCACGCGCAGAATCGATCCTGGGCCGGCGCAACGGTGCGCCGTGCTCGCGGCGTTGGCGCTGCGCCGGGGTCAGGTGGTTCCGGTGGAGGAGCTCGTGCGGGGCGTGTGGGGCTCGAACCCGCCCGTGAGCGCGACGTCGGCGGTGCGCAATCACGTCTCGCGCCTGCGTGCGGCCCTGGAGACCGATCCGCGCACCCCGCGTCTGCTGGTGTCGCTGTCGGGTGGATACAGCCTACGATCCGCTCAACTCGACCTGGATCTGGACGAGTTCGAGCGATTGGCGGCCGACGCGAGTCGGGCTCGCATGGTCGGTGACGTACGCACCGCGGCTCGGCTGCTGCACGCCGCGTCGGGCCTGTGGACGGGCCCGCCGTTGGCGGGCGTTCCCGGCGGCTACGCCGAACGGCAGCGCGAACTGTTGGCCGAACGGCGCCTGACGGTCGTTCAGGCGCGGTTGGCCGCGGACCTGGACCTGGGTCTGCACGACGACGTGGTCGCCGAATTGGCCACGCTCGTCGACGCGCACCCGGCCCGCGAGGGTCTGCGCGCGCTGGAGATGCTGGCCCTGTATCGCTGCGGCCGACCTGCGGCGGCATTGGCCGCGTACGAGCGGGCGAAACACCTGTGCGTCGCACCGGGCCCGGAGCCGACCGCGATGTATCAAAGGATACTTCGGGCCGATCCGGCGCTCGCGCCTGCCGCTCCCACTCCGTTCATCCCTTCCCCCAGCCGGCCCAAGGATCCGCTTCTCGGACGAAGTCGCGGACCCAGGCCCACCCAACTACCGCCCGACATCCGCGACTTCACCGGACGGGCCGACGTGGTCGCCGAGTTGGGCCGGGTGCTGACGACCGGCGCGCACGACCACCGTACGGCGGTGGTCGTGTGCGTGCTGCACGGCATGGGGGGCGTGGGCAAGACCACCCTCGCGGTACACGTCGCGCACACGGTGCGCGACCGCTTCCCCGACGGGCAGTTGTACGTCGACCTGCGCGGGTCCAGTGGGGATCCACTCGATCCACACGTCGTCCAGGGCCGGTTCCTGGTGGCCCTGGGGGTCGCGGCCGAGGCCGTCCCGGACGGCACCGCCGAGCGCACCGCGTTGTACCGGTCCCGGCTGGCGGACCGGCGCGTCCTGGTGGTGTTGGACAACGCGCACGCGGTCGAGCAGGTCGAGGCTTTGCTGCCGGGTACGGCGCGGTGCGCGGTCCTGGTGACCGCGCGTACCGCGATTTCGAGCCTGCCCGCGCGGCGGTTCGCGCTCGACGTGCCGGCTGCGGACGAGGCGCTCGCCCTGCTTGAGGACATCGTCGGCATCGGCCGTTCCCGTCCCGAGCGGCGGGCCGCGCGTGAACTGGTCGACGTCTGTGGCCGATTGCCGCTCGCCGTACGGATCGCCGCGGCCCGACTCACCGCGCGCCCGCGCTGGAGCGTGGCCGCGTTCGTGGCCCGGCTGGCCGACGGGCCGCGGCTGACCGAGCCCCGCGACGGCTTTCTCGCGACGGACGGCGTGTTCGAACTCGGCTACGCGCCGCTGGAACCCGCCCACGCTCGGGTGTTCCGCCTGCTCGCGGTCGCGCGGGTGGCGGAGATCTCGTCGGACGCCGCTGCGGCGGCCCTGGAGATGGACGAGGAGTGGGTCGAGGAGATCCTCGAATCCCTGGTCGACGCCGGGCTGATGGAGTCGGGCGAACCCGGCCGCTACGGCTACCACGACCTGCTGCGCCGGTTCGCCCGCGAGCGCGCCGAGCGGATCGACCCTCCCGACGAGTGCGATGCGATACTCGCCCGGTTGGCCGCGTTCCACCTGGCCAGGCTGGGTGACGCGTTACGCGCGGAATTGCCGAACAACCGGTTGCCCGACCTGATCGACCCGCGCGGACGGCCCGGGGCACCGTTCGCGGGAGCCGACGAGGCCAGGCAGTGGGTGGGCACCGAGCTGGCCGGAATCCTCGCGGTGGCCGAGCAACTCGTGCACCCCGATCGGGCGTCGGTGACGGTCGCGGACGCGCGGACGGTGGGACGCGTGTTGTCCGCCTTGGTACCGTTCGCCGAGGCCGGGTTCCTGTGGCGCACGCTGGAGGCGCTCGCGGACGGACTGCTGCGGCTGGCACGGACGTTCGCCGACTCGGTGCTCGCGGTCACCGCGCACACCCTCCTGGCCGTGACGTACACCAGGACCGGTTGTCTGGACGCGGCCCGTATGCACATCGAGCGCGCACTGGCCGTACCGCCCGCGATGCAGGTCACCCCGCAGTACTACCTGATGCAACTGCTCGGTCTGGTGTGCGCGGCGCAGAACCTCCCGGAGGAGGCGATCGCGCACTACACGGAGGCCCGCGCCAAGGCGCACGCCGACGGCAATTCCGTCGAGGAGGCGATGGCTGTGCTGCGCACGGCGCAGGCGCACTTGACCACGGACGAGCCCGAACTGGCCCTGCACGAGAGCCGGGTGGCCCTCACCATGCGCCGCATGGACGGCAACGTGAACGACAGCGCCCTGCCGCTGATCGTGATGGGCCGTGCCCTGCACACCCTGGGCCGCCTCGACGAGGCCGCCGCGCGTTACACCGAGGCCGTCGACCTGTGCGCGCTGCACGGCCTGCGGATGCACCGCATCCAAGCGCTCCTGGGCCTGGCCACGACCCGGGCGGCGGCCGGTCACATCGGCGCGGCCACGACCTCGGCCCAGGCCGCGCTGACCCTGGCCGACGAACTCGGCGACACCGCGGCCATCGACACCGCGCACGCCCTGCTCGATCACGCGACGGCGGGGGCGACCGGAGCGAGCGGCGCCCACGGCTGAGCCGGCGTGCGGGTCCGATCGGTAGTGCCGGGGCGACCGGCGCAAACCGAGCTGCTCGAATCATCGCCACAACGTCCCATCTCGTGACAGGCCCGGCATGGATCAGCTGCCCTTTCTGCTCGCCGACCCGGACTTCTACCGGCCGATCGAGGAAGCCGCGGAGACCGGAACGCGATACGAGAGCTGTGCCCTCCCGGCGGATTGGCGGCACGTACCGAAAGCCCTGTGGAACGTGTGCCTGCCGCCCGGCGGCATCGCGGCGACGCACGGCTGGAAGGTGCACGTCTCGGCGACTTCGCAGCGGGCCCAACACGTGCTGAGCGCGGCGTCCGCGGTGTGTGTGGCGCAGGGCGCGCCGTTCGCATACCTCGACAACGCGCTCTTCCACACGTGGCTGCACCACGAACACGGCCCGCCCGCGGGCGGGCCGAGCGGCGGTACGTTCATCGCGGCGTATCCGCCGCACGAGGCGGCGGCGCGCCGGCTGATGGTCGCGCTCGCCGCCGCCCTCGACGGCGAGTCGGGGCCCTACGTCCCGGGCAACCGGCGCTATTGCGGCTCGATGGCGGTGGCCTACCGCTACGGCGCGTTCGTCGAGATCCCACGGCTGTTGCCCGACGGCACCAGGGAACATCTCGTACCGGACGGTCGAGGCCGCCTCGTGCCCGACGGGCAGGGTGTCTGCTTCGCCCTCCCCGACGGCGTCGTGGACCCGTTTCGCGAGGACCGGTTGCCCCCACGCGCCGACGAGCGCGTGCCGAGCCCGCGGGACGGGGCCGCGAACATCGGCGGACGAGGGCCCGTTCGCGCCGACGGCGAGGTGTCTTTCGAGGGGTTCACCTTCACCCGGCTGATCCGCCACTCCAACGGCGGCGGCGCCTACGTCGCGCGGCGGGAGAGCGACGGGCACGACGTTTTCGTCAAGGAGGCGCGTCGCCACGGCGGGCTGCGTTTCGACGGCAGCACCGCGCTCGCCCGTCTCACCCGGGAGTACGCGACGCTGTGCGACCTCGACGAGAAACTCCCCGGGATCGCGCCGAAGCCGGTCGCCTTCCTCAAGCGGTGGGAACACGGCTTCCTGATCACCGAATCGCTTCCCGGCGAGTCGTTGCCACGCTGGGTCCGTCGTCATCTTCCCGGGACTCGTCCCACCGCCTACCAGGACCACCACCACATCGACGACCACCATCACCGCGAGGTGGACCACGACCGCAAACTCGACTATCACCGTCGCTGCCTGAACATCTTCGCCGACATCGTCGCCCGCATCGACGCGCTGCACGACGCCGGTTACGTGTTCGTCGACCTGAGCGCCGACCACGTCCGGGTCGACGCGGCCGACACGGTACGGCTCGTCGACTTCGAGGCGGCCGGCCGCATCGACGAACTGCCGGGCCCGCCCGGCCGTTTCCCGGATCGGCCGCCTCCGCCCACCGACGACGAACGCGCCCGAGCCGATCCGTACCACATCGACGACTACGGCTTGTCCCGCATCGCCCGACTTCTGCTCTTCGGCCCGATGCACCACGTCCTCGACCGCGAACCGGGCGCGATCGCCCACCTGAACCGGCATCTGTGGCAGGACGGCGTTTCCCGGCCCACGCCGGCGCCCGAGCGGTTGTGGCGGGCGGCGACCCGCTTCACGGCCCCGCCGTCGCCGGCGACCCTGCCCACTCCCGAGGAGGTGGCCGACGATCCCGTGGGCCGACTGCGGGAACTGCGCGACCGTACGGCAGACGCCTTGGCGGCGATGGCGTCTCCCGGGGCCGAACCGGTCTACCCGACCACCCGCTTCGGTTACGCCTCCAACGTCCGTTGCGTCGCGCACGGTACCGCCGGTGTCCTGCACGCCCTGCGCGTGACCGGTCGCGCGGTGGACCCGGCCGTCCTGGGCCGACTCGCCCACAACTCGCTGCGCCACCGCCGGGACACGCCTCCCGGCCTGCACAGCGGCAACGCGGGCATCGCGTGGGTGCTGGCCGATCTTGGCCGCCACGACGAGGCGAAC
>NZ_WWJX01000390.1 GCF_009865215.1 Streptomyces sp. SID3343
CGCTGCTCGCCGAGGCGCGGATCGCGCAGGCCCGCGACCTGGCCGCGCGCGGCGCGTGGACCGAGGCCCTGGCGTGTCTGGAACTGGCCGGTCCGCTGCCGGTGGATGCGGCGGAGTCGGCCGCCGCCGCCGGGATCGGGGCGGCCGACGCGGCCCTGGACGCCGACGAAGGCGACCATCGCGGCGCGGCGCACGTATTGGAACGTGCCCGGATCATGGCGCCCGACAGCGTGGTTCTGCGCGAGCGCCTGGGTACGACGTACGCGCACATGTCGCGGCAGGAGGGCGAACGCGGCCGGCACTCGGACGCGATCGCGCTGGTGCGCAAGGCCCTCGAACTCGTCCCCGACGACGCGCTCGTGCGCGGCTTCGCGGGCATCGCGTTGCGCGAGCGCGCCGCGGCGGCGATCGCCGAGGACACCGACGTCTCGGTCACGGAGGGGGTCGAGCTCAACCGCGAGGCGTTCGCGCTCGATCCGGGCGAGGAGGGCCGCGCGGCGTTGCGGGACGCACTGTTGCTCAACGCGCGGCGGCTCGCCCTGCGCGGCGGGGCGCGGGCGGACGCGGTGGCGGCGATGCGCGAGGCCCTCGAACTCGACCACGCGGCCGACACGGCCGGTGTGCACGACGTGGACGACACCACCGATGTGGACGACACGAACGACGCGGCCGAGCAGGCCCCGCGCCGGGTGGCCGCGTTCCTGGTCGCGGGGGCGCTGCGCGACGAGCAGGCACAGGAGTTCGACCGCGCGATCGCCCTGCTCGACGAGTCCAGGCACTACGTCGACGATCCGTCGGTGCGCCGCTCGCTCGCGTTCAACCACTACTACGCGCACCACTACGACGCCGCGGAGAAGCTGCTGCGTCGCGAGTTGACCGATGCCCCGCACGACGACTCGCTGCGCGACGCGTGGGTGGTCGTGGTCACCGATTGGGGCTACGACCTGCTCGCCGCAGGCCGCGCGTACGACGCGACCAACGTGCTGGCGACGGGACTTCGCCTGTACGAGGACGCCCGGATCCGGGACGCGCTGGTGGCGGTGTTCATGGAGGACGAGCGCTACCAGGACGCCATCTCGATCCTGGAGGCCGCGCCGACGACGCGGGAGAACACCGAGATGCTGGCCCTGGCCCTGCACAACGAGGGGGTGCGACAGGCGAACAACGGCCACAACCACACGGCTTTGACCCACCTGGAGCGCGCGCTCGAACTGCACGAGACGAAAGCGGGCCGGGAGATCCTCGACGAGGTGAAGGCCCGGATCCACGGCTACTACTGACGGCCCGTCACGGCCGTGTCCACCCATCCCCCACGCCCCGGAGTGCCCCGTGTTCGACGCCGAGCGATCCCCCTACGACGTGCTGGGCCTGACCCCGGCCGCGACCGCCGCCGAGGTGCACGCGGCGTACGAGCGCACCCTGAGCGAGGTCGTCGACCCGGCCGAACAGCGCGCCTGCGCGGCCGCGTACGACGTGCTGCGCAGCGCGGGTCGCCGGGTCGGCGCGGACCTTTTGGAGTACGCCGCGCCCGACTCGGCGACCACCGCCCGCGACGCGTTCGCGGGGGTGGCGGAGGATCGCTTCCTGAGCAAGGACACTCCCCCGCCACCGCCGATCGCCGCGCTGGTGGTGTTGCGACGCGCGGAGACCGTCGCCGATCATCACGAACCGCCGCCCACGCAGGGCACGTTCGCGATCCCGGCGCGGTTCTCCGCGACGGCCGACGTGTTGCCGCCGGTGGACATCCCGCGGTGAGCACCGCGGGTCGGGCTCAGCCCTTGGTCGCCATCGCGCGCAGGAAGAACGTCAGGTTGGCCGGGCGTTCGGCGAGCCGACGCATGAAGTAGCCGTACCACTCGGCCCCGTACGGCAGGTAGATCCGCATGAGGTCGCCGTGCGCGACGATCCGGTCCTGTTCCTCGGGCCGGATGCCGTACAGCATCTGGAACTCGAAGGTGCCCGGCGCGCGGCCCGCGCGGTCGGCGAGGTGGCGCGCGATGGTGATCAGCCGCGGGTCGTGCGACGCGACCATGGGGTAGCCCTCACCGGCCATCAGCACCCGCAGGCAACGCACGTAGCTGCGGTCCACGTCGCCCTTGTCCTGGAACGCCACCGACTCGGGCTCCTGGTAGGCGCCTTTGCACAGCCGCACCCGCGAGCCCTCGTGCGACAGGTCTCGGCAGTCCTGCTCGGTGCGGTACAGGTACGCCTGCAACACCGCGCCGACCCACGGGAAGTCGTCGCGCAGTTGGTGCAGGATGCCGAGCGTGGAGTCGGTGGTGGTGTGGTCCTCCATGTCGAGGGTGACCGTGGTGCCCACCGCCGCGGCGGCCTCGCAGATCCGGCGTGCGTTGTCGAGCGCGATCCGCTCGCCGTCGCCGGGCAGGAACTGGCCGACCGCCGACAGCTTGACCGAGACCTCGGCGCTGCGCGCGAGCCCGGTCTCGCCCAGGGTGCCCAGGAGCGCGTGGTAGGCGTCCACCGTCGCGCCGGCCTGGGCCGCGTCGGAGGTGTCCTCGCCGAGGTGATCGAGCGTCACCTTCTTGCCGGACTCGACGAGTTCGGTCGTCACCCGGATCGCGTCGTCGAGCACGTCACCGGCGACGAAGCGGTCCACGATCGCCTTGGTCGGCGGCAGGTGCTCGACGAGCGAGCGGGTCCGGGGCGACCGGGCCGCCGCGAGGATGGGGCTGCGGAGCATTGCTGTTCTCCCGAATCTCCGGAGTGCCTTGGGGTTGACAGGGCGGGGGCGACAGGGCGGGTGGTGGTCGACGAACCGTCAGCCCATGTGCGGGTAGCGGTGATCGGTCGCGGGCACGAACGTCTCCTTGATCGAGCGCGAGCTCGTCCAGCGCATCAGGTTCTGCATCGCGCCGGCCTTGTCGTT
>NZ_WWJX01000391.1 GCF_009865215.1 Streptomyces sp. SID3343
CGCCACCGTCTGCCAGTCTGCGAGCACGCTCCACGAGCCGCTCTTCACCGCGAAAACCAGTTTCGACCACTCGAACACCTGCTCCGCGTCCGTCGGCCGCGGGCCGTCGAAGTACTCGGCGCAGAAATCCACATACAACGTGTCGTCGTCGAAACGAGAGAACATCGGAGGATCGAACAGCACCCAGGAAAAGCCGTCACTCTCGTCGATCCGGAATCGCGAAACCCCCTCGAAGTCCAGGCAGACGGTCTCCCAGCAGGCGTCTTTGCGGCGAAGCTGCACGTCGAGGACGACCCGAGCCGCGCGCCCTCGCGTGCGTGGGCCGAACTCCTGGTCGAGTACGACCCGCCGGACGCACGAGTCCCCGAACTCGTACCGACCCAACAGGGCAGCGATCCCCTCCTCGGTCAACGCGAACGGCCCGAGCCTGCGGGGTGGTATCGGCGCTCCGAAATCCACGGCACTCCCTCGTCGATCGACACGAACCGGGCGCACCGCGACCGGTGTTCGGTGCGGTCGTCTGCTCAGGGGTCCGAGAGGACGTGTACGGTTCCGGTCCACGAGTCTGCCGGGTCCGGCAAGTCGTTCCAGTGGACGGTAACGGATCGGCCGTGCAGGTCACGGGTCACGTCCTGCAGCAACGTAGCGGCCGCGGTTCGGACTTCCGCCGGTGCGGCGCCCGCGGGCACGTGGGGGAGGGAGCCGCAGAGCATTCCGCCGGCTGTGGTGACGGCGGTGTAGCGCCATCCGTGCGGAGTCTTCAGTACAACGATCGTTCGCGGCAGGCCGATTCCGGGCCGCCGCCGGCGATTCGCTGTTCCCATACGGCCATTCAACACCGGGCGTCCGTCGGAAACGGCACGGGACGCGTCTCACGAGCCGTCGGGTGCCGGTGGGCGTCGGCCTCGGACGGCTCCATCGCCCTCACGTGCGGGCGGTGAGGTGACGGAGCCGTCCGGTCGGGTGGGTGCGGCGGCGCGAAGCGTGTCGTGCAGGCGAGGGAGGTGCGAAGCGTGGCGCGCAGGCGAGGGAGGTGCGAAGCGTGGCGCGCAGGCGAGCTTGGAGCGCGGGAGTGGTGCGGGGTTGCCATGCCCTCGCCGTGGTCCCACAGCCGCGGCGACCACCCCGACGCCCGCGTCAGACCCCCGGCCGTTCGTCGGCCATCTCGCGGAGGTTCTTCTTCAGTACCTTGTCCAGCGTGCCGAGTGGGAACGCGTCGACGAAGTAGACCGCGCGCGGCACCTTGTAGTCCGACAGGCGCTCGCGGCACAGGTCCAGGACGGTCTTTTCCAACGTGCCCTCGTCCGGCGCGTCGGCGGTGCGGATCACGAACGCGACCACCACCTCGTCCAGGAAGTCGTGATGCTTGCCGACCACCGCGACCGAACCGACCCCGCCGACACCGGTGATCACGTCCTCGACCTCCCGGGCCGAGACGTTCTCGCCGCCCACCTTGAGCAGGTCCTTGTCACGCTCGCGGTAGAAGACGTTGCCGCCGGCGCCGAGCACGACCATGTCACCGGTCCGGAACCACTCGCCCTCGAACGCGGCCTCGGTGGCCTGCGGGTTCCCGTAGTACTCCAGGAAGAGCTGCACGCCGCGCTCACCGCGCAGCCACAGTTCGCCGACCTCGCCCTCGGCGCACACCCGTCCGCTGTCCGGGTCGACCACGGCGAAGCCGTACCCCGGCGCGGGCCGGCCCATCGAACGCGCGGGCAGGTGTTCCGACGGCTTGCCGGTGATCGCGTGGGTCACCGTCTCGGTCATCCCGAAGGCGGCGTACACCGCCAGGCCCAGCATCGCGTCGAGCGCGGGCGCGACCTGACCGAACACGCCCACCCGCAGCTTGGTTCGGGGCCGATCCTTGGCGGCGAGCGTGCCGAAGCAGAACGGCATCACCGAGATGTGGGTGATCTCGTTGCGCGCGACCACGTCCCAGAATCGGCTCGTCGACCACTTGGGCATCAGGACGGCCGTCGCGCCCACACCCAGTACCGAGAAGAACGACCAACTCTGCGCGTTGACATGGAAGAACGGCAGGTAGACGAGATAGCGATCGTCCGGCCCCAGATCGATGCTGCGCGGTCCCGACCGAGCGGCCCAGATCGCGTTGGCGTGTGTGTGCACCACGCCCTTGGGACGATTGGTGGTTCCCGAGGTGAACATGATGCCGAACGGCAGCATCGGTTCGATCGGCCGACCGGTCCACGCCTGGACCTCGCCGTACAGGGTGTCGAACGCGTCGCCGTTGCCGCCCCCCTCGCCGCCGATGACGGCGACCCAGTCGAGCGTGACGCCCGATTCGGTGAGCGCGGTGGTGAAGCGCGGCTGGGTGATTGCCGCGACGCTGCCGGTCTGTTGGACGAAGTAGGCGATCTCGCTCGGCGTGGCCCGGGTGTTCGTGGTCACCGCGACCGCGCCCACGGTCGCGCACGCGAGCCACACGAGTACCATCTCGGGGCAGTTCTCGCTGTGTACGAGCACCTTGTCGCCGCGCCCGATGCCGCGCCCGACGAGCCCGGCGGCCAAGCGCTCGGTGTCACGCAGCAGTTCGACGTAGGTCCAGGTGCGGCGCTCGCCGTCGGCCGGCTCCCAGACCAACGCCGGGTGCTCGGGCCGGTGTTCGGCCCAGTGCCGCAGCAACCACGGGATGTCCTGCCCGTGTACCTGAAATCCCTCGATCGCGCCGCTGTCCGCGAGGCCGTCGCCGCTCACGCCACCACACCCCAGTTCGTGCCGACCGCCATGGTGATCCCCTGTGCTCGTTGTCCGGTCCGGGGGCCACGCGAGAGCGCCCGCGACGTCGGGCCCGAAACGCCGTTGTCGTGCTGCGCGTCGTGCGGGGCCGGCCGGTCGCGGTCCGCCCGTCCGGGACCGCAGGTGTGGCACCGACGAGGCGACGCGCAGACGCACGCGACCCATGTCGGCACGGGAACGATAGACAAGGGTTTTTGACGACGTCAAGGATTTGGCGAAAACAGGTTGTCGTAGGTGGCAGCGTCGGACGGCGCTCGGACGGCGTCGAGTAGTGGCATCGAGTGGTGGCGCCGAGCGGTAGCGGCGAACGGGAACGTGGCCGTCGCCCGTGCCGGCCGAGGTAGTGGGCCCCGGCCGGCGCGACTGCTCCCGTCCGTCAGTTCGTCGAGAGGACGATCTGCGGCCCGTCTCCTCGGTCGTCGAGTTCGATCGGCTCCGACAACCGGTACTGCGCGCTTTCCGGCGGGAATCCCGCGAGGGACGGCGCCTCCGGGGCGAAGGCACGGGCCAGGAGGACCCGATCCCCGTCGACACGGACGGTGTCCTCGATGTTCTGGGCCCTCGCGGCCCCGGACAGGACCTTCGCGACGTCCTGGGCGTTCTGACCTTCGGCGGGGACGATGTGGATGGTGTCGTCGCTCACAGCTGACCTCCGATGTCCACGCCGCCACTCGGCGGCGGATCCCATGCTCGCGACGCGCACGCGGCACGGCGCGCAAGGCCGGCCGGGAGGGGGCCGAATTCACCCGACGGACGGCACGGGAGCCGGGCCGGCCGCCCCGGCCGCTCCGGCGGTCGGCCCCGCCCCTGCTCCCACCCCGCCTCACGTGCGGTACGGATCCAACGCGCGCGACGCCGCCGAGTCCAGGTACTCGTCCAGTCGCGCGATCCGCCACTCGACGGCCGCCGCGACGTTCGACTCCTCGGGATTGATTCGCTCACCCTCATCGGCTTCGTCGCGCCGACAACCCGTTGGGTCGGCGTCCTCGTCGTACGTGCCGAGGTGCCGGGCGGAGGCATGGGATCGGTCAGACCCGACCGGCGGCGCGGTCGGCCAGCCACGTGTCGTACATGGCCTGTGCTTCGTCGGCGTCCGCCTCGGTCAATGCGCGCGTCTGGTGAGTGATCTCGACGTGGACGCCGTTGGGGTCGAAGCAGTACACCGAGAGCCACAGGCCGTCGTGGTCGACCGGCCCACGTACTTCGGTGCCGTGCGCGCGCAGTTGCTCGGCCATCGCGGCGAGGTCTTCGGCGGAGTCGACCGAGAGGGCGATGTGCCGGGCCCACCATTCGAGGCCGTCGGGGACCGGTTCGTACGCCTTCGCGACGTCGAAGAAGGCGATGCACTCGCCGCTCGCGAGTTCGTAGAAGACGTGCAGGAACGGCGCCATCTCCTCGCCGCTGCTGGTGACGGCGGACTGCTGACGCACTGCGCCGACGAGCTTCGCGCCGACGGCCTGGGTCCAGAACGCGTGCGTCGCGGGGAGGTCGAGCGTCTGGTAGGCGAGGTGGTTCATCGCGACCGGTACGGGCATGGCGTGCTCCTGTTCGGTGGACGTGTCGTTGCGGGCTCGTCGGGATGGTCGGGGCGACCCGGGTGGGTCAGGCCGGCTTGGGTGGGCGCACTGCCAGGGCGCGGAACGCGTCGTCGTACGCGCCGGCCGTCTCGGGCTCGACGCAGCGGTTCTCGATCACGCCGACGCCGTCGATCTCGCTGCGCACGACGTCGCCGGCGCGCAGGAAACGCTGCGGGTCACGGAAGAAGCCGACCCCGGAGGGCGTACCGGTGAACACGATGTCGCCCGGCCGCAGCGCGGTGACCGTGGACAGGAAGGCGAGCAACTCGGGGACGGTGTGGACCATGTCCGCGGTCGAGCCGTCCTGGAGCAGCTCACCGTCGACGTGGCAGCGCAGGCCGAGCTTGTCGCGGTCGGCGAGCTCGTCCACCGTTCGCACCCAGGGGCCGATCGGGGCGAAGCCGCGGAAGGACTTGGCGAGCGACAGCTGGCCGCCCTGCTGGACGCCGCGCGCGCTCAGGTCCTGGCCGACGGTGACACCGGCGACGTGGTCCCACGCGTCGGCCGCGGCGATCCGGTCGGCGTGCCGGCCGATCACCAGGACGAGTTCGACCTCGTAGTCGACGCCGTCGAACGGGATCTCGACGTCGTCGTAGGGGCCGGTGACGCTGCTGGGGAACTTGGTGAAGGTCAGCGGCAGCGGGTGCTCGCCGGCCCGGCCGCCCTCGACCAGGTGGCTGTGGAAGTTGAGGCCGACGCCGAAGACCTGCCCGGGGCGGGGCACCGGGGCCTGGAGACGGTCGAGATCCAGCGGGAGCCAACGCAGGGCGGCCGTTGCGGCGGGGGAGGACGTGTCGGTTGCGCCGTGTGCCCGACTCGTTCTGCTGCCGGTGCCGTCGGCGCTGTTCGCGCTGTTCAGGCCGTTCGCGTGGTTCGTTGCGGTGATCCAGGCGAGGAAGTCGGCCCAGTCGCCGTAGACCTGGTCGGGTGTCGCGAAGCGGCCGGCCGAGGGGCCGGCGAGGGCGGCGTATTCGTGGCGGCGCGTCGTCGGGTCGCCCGGGCGGCCCTCGCGTTCGTCGTCGATACGGCTCGCTTCGCCCGCTCCGTCGGTCCCGGTCTCGCGCACCAGTACGGCCTCGCCGTCGAGGCAACCCAGTCGCATGCGGTATCTCCTTCTTCGGTGCGTTTCTCCCATGTTTCAAGACGCTGCCACGCCTCGGCCCGTCGGGGTGGCCTCATTAGATAGCAGCCGCCATGCGTGCGCAAGCATGTCTTGTGATGCGTGCGCACGCATGTTAAATTCGCGGCCGGAGGTAACCCCCATGAAACTGAGCGCCGCCCTCGTGGACGCGGTCACGACTGTTCCCCCCTGGCGGGAGGGACACGGCCGCACCCGCGCCGCCGTTTCCGCGCCGGACGAAGACAGCGTCACGCTCGCGTGGCAGGCCGGCCGCACGCTGCTCGACCGCACGCCCGGGCACCGGGTCGCCGCG
>NZ_WWJX01000392.1 GCF_009865215.1 Streptomyces sp. SID3343
GGGGCCGCGTGCCCGTGCGGGGCCGCGTGCCCGTGCGGGGCCGCGTGCCCGTGCGGGGCCGCGTGCCCGTGCGGGGCCGCGTGCCCGTTCGGGCCGGCGGCGTCGTCCGTCACAGGTGGTCCGCCGTCGCCGCGAGAAACCCGTCGAACCTGTCGTTGTGGATCACGTGGCCGCTGCCCGTGACCGTACGAACGGTGAAACCACCTGCCGCCAGCCGCGCGGCGGCCCCCGGAGGCACGACCGGGCTCGGGTCCGCCAACACCACCAAGGTCGGGACGCGTGGCGGGTCGGGCTCGAAAACCCGTTGGGTTCGCACGAGTTCGGCCGTCGTCGGGTCCCACCGCGCCAGGGAATCGATCGTGGCCCGTCGCGCCTCGGCGGCCCAACCGGGGTGGTCCGCGGCCACGTCCTCGGCCGTCAGCCGCTTGCGGGCGGCAAAGACCGACGCGAGCGTCGCACTGCCTGCGGACCAGGCCGGGTCCTCGAAGATCAACCGCTCGGGACGGATCCGCCCGGCGGCGAGCGCGAGCAGTCGACCCCCGAGCGAGTGCCCGACGGCGAGTTCGGGGTGTAGGGGAACCGCGTCCGCGAGGGCGGCGGCCATCGCGTCGAAGGAGTAGGCGTCGTGGCGCGGGCTGAGTCCGTGCCCGGGCAGGTCGGGCGCCAACACGCGATACCCGCGCCGCGCCAGTTCCGGGCCCACCCGCCACCACCCACCCGAGTCCGCGCTTATCCCGTGCACCAGAACCGCCACCCGCCGACCACGCCCCCACTCCCGCACGTGCAACCCGGAGGTCGGGGCGGCCGAGGCGATCGGGGCGGCCGGGGTGACCGGGGCGTGCGGTGTCGCGCGTTCCGTCGTCATCGTCATCATCCTCTTCACAAAGCGTTCCGGCAGATATCTCGGATCCCGGATATCCGAGATCTGAGATGTTTATACTGCGGGAATGAAGCTCTCGCAAGGGGTCGAGTGGGGACTGCACTGCGCCACGCTCTTGGCGGTGGCCCCCGAAGGTGTCACGGTCCGCCGCGACGGGCTCGCCGGGCACTACGGCCTGCCCGACGCCTACCTGGCCAAACACCTCCAGGCGATGACCCGCGCCAGCGTACTGCTCGCCATGTCGGGTCCGAAGGGCGGCTACCGCCTCGCCCGCCCGTCCGGCGCCATCACCGTGCTGGACATCGTCGAGGCGATCGAAGGCGCCGCGCCACCGTTCGTCTGCCAGGAAATCCGCCAACGCGGCACCGGCGCCCTCGAACCCGAACAGTGCCTCAAGCCCTGCGGCATCAACGCCGTGATGACCCGCGCCGACCAAGCCTGGCGCGCCACCCTGCGCGCGGTAACCATCGCCGACCTCGTCGACCAACTCCCCCCAGGAGTCCAGGAACGCAACAGAACCCTGATGTCACATCCCGGCTGACCGGGGCCGAGGCACCACACGTGGAATCCCACTCACCGAACGGACGCTCTGCCGCCGATCGAACCGTCCGGTGGTCGAGCCGTCCGGTGGTCGAGCGTTCAAAACCTGTCGGCCGTGTGGAGCTTGGCCGTCTGGTCCCGCTCCACCTTGCGTAGCCACATCTCGGTGACCGGGTCCGGGATTTGCAGCCAGACACGCATGACTTTTCCCCGACCGTCCCAGTCGCCCACGACATCGAACCCGCCGTCACAGAGATACGCCGCCATGGCCACGACATCGAGTCCGTACGTCTGCCGCAGTGGTCCTTGACGCCGGCGCTCCGACGCCCGCCGTGCCGCCGCGTCCGTGGCCGCTGGGATATTCGGCCGGCGAGGGTCACGATCGTGAACGGCGACCCTGAGCCACGTCGGCTCGCCGCTTCTGCGCGGATGCCAGTCGTACCAAAGTGTGATGCTCGCGTGCGTACCGTCCGCGTGTACGGTCGCGTTCGTGACCAGTTCCCGAATCGCGTCGTCCGCGTACTGCCGTAGGCGCGGGTCGGCCAACAGACAGAACCGTTCGTAGAACCCGTAGACCCCACGCTCGATGGTGTGCGCGACTGTCCAGGGATCGCGCGTCGGCCCAATGCGCCACCATGCCGACTCCCACCCTGATGGGTCGTCAAGGGGGTGCGGTTTCTCCGGCCCGACGAACTCGTATTCGGAAGCCGACTCGCCCTCGGCGGGGCCGGCTTGGTGTGATAGCACTGCCATGAGCAGCACGTTATGGGGGCTTCTCGCCTGACCCGCTGGATGATTCTCGCTTATTCTCCTGAGACTCCGCGCGCTTCCACATCCTTCTTACGAAGAAGGCAGGGACCGCCTTGCGCGTGCGATGACATGTTGAGCGCCCTGCCCGAACACCGCTGAATCTGCGAGCATCTGCCAGACTCGTAGGTACAGGGCAACGTTCTCACCCTCCTCCAGCCACAGTTCCGCATGCCAGTCCTCGGCGATGACCAACCGGTCGTCAAAGACCCAAAAAGCGTTGGCCGGTGGGATCTCGAGACGGGCCCCCAGCGGAATGAATCCGAGCCGGACGGTGTCCATGCCGATCACGCCTGCGAGGCGATCGAGTTGACCAAGCATCACCGCAGGCGGACAGACGAGCGTGGACAAGGCCGCCTCGCTCATGACGATGTGGAACTGCTTGCCGGGAGCGTAAAGCACATCCTGACGACGAATACGGGCACGTACCGCGTCGTCGAGGTCTCGCACCGACTGGTGTAGCCGTTGATACCCCGCGAAGATATGCCGCGCATACTCCGCAGTTTGCAGTACGCCGACGATCATCGCGCCTTCCCATGCGCGCATCACATGCGAACGCTCGTACTCGCTACGCAAAGCGTCCTGCACCGGCGCGTGCCCGGCCGCGAGTTGTCGCCGCCAGGATCGGTAATGCGTCTCCAGGGTGCGTAGACGGGCCACCAGTTCCGACG
This sequence comes from Streptomyces sp. SID3343, assembly GCF_009865215.1. Lineage (GTDB taxonomy): Bacteria > Actinomycetota > Actinomycetes > Streptomycetales > Streptomycetaceae > Embleya. Next base: position 2,899 of record NZ_WWJX01000392.1, read on the forward strand.
CGGCGGGGCTACCGGTTCCGCGAGCCCAGGCCCGAACGTCGTCCTCGGTCGCAGTTTGGCGGCCCGTCTCAAGCTTGCTGATCTTGGATTGCGGCCAGCCCAGCCGGTCGGCAAGGTCTCTGCCGGTCAGGTGGGCGTCAACCCGCAGCTCACGGAGACGACCGCCCAACAGCACTCGGGCCTGCTGAAAATCTGTACTCACATAGCGGAAGTTACTTGAGTCGCGAACTCCTCGAAGGGCAAGGCGTGATGCCAGGCGGCGTCCCGGATCTGGCACGCCCGACCGACCTCGACCGGGTCCGTCACCAGTTCCACGCCGACAAGAGCGTCCCCGTCGAACAGCAGACAGGCAAGCACGCGGGAATCGAACAACCAGAAATCCTCTCGCGGAAGTTGCAGCCGCTCGGCGTCGGCACGCCACAACGAACGAACGGTCTCACCGACGGCTGCGTTGCGACGGGCCCCGTCGAGTAGGTACAACTGGCCGATCGTCGGAGGGTTGTCCATGATTCGCACGCGCTCGAATCGCTTTCCCTGTGCCGACTGCTCGCGACGCGACGCACACCACGCGTCGTCGAGGTCGTAATCGGCCGGTTGCCCATCAACGAATCGACGATAGGTGTCCGTTACTTCGTCGTCTCGATACGCCCGCCGGGTCTCCAGACGCCAAGCAGTGTGCTCGAACGTCTCGAACATGGCATCGAACTCGTCAAACCCGATGATCACCGGTACCCGCTCGGCGTCCTTCGGTCCGAACATCGCAAGCAACTCCCTTGGTACCGCCACGAGCCCCTCGTGCGGCTCGACGTTGCGCAACTGGTCCGTGTCGGCAGGATCGATCAGCGCCGTTCCCTGCACCACAAATTCGCCTGTGTCCAGGTCCTCGTAAAGCGTCGGGCAACCGTTGTTACCCGAGTTGGTCCCGACGTATCGCAGCCGCCTTGCCATCATGTTCCCCTGGTTCGACCCGAAAGCGTTGCTTCACAGCATTGACCTCACGACCCGATCCGTCAGCAAGACAACGAAAGACGTGAATAGGGGTAGACACACGGGAGCCTGTGAGTGGCTATCGGTCGCGCCTACCGAAGCTTCCTGGTCGGCGCCGGGTGCAGTTCGGTGGCTTCGGTTCGATGCTTTCGGTTCGGTGCCTTCGGGTCAGTGGTTTCGGTTGGGGGGTGGGCTCGGGTCGGTGGGGAAGGCTCGGGTGCGGGTTGCCGGGTTCAGGGACATCGCGTTGTCGAGGAGGGCCTCCAGATCGGGGTCGGGCCAGGGGCGGCTGTCGGTCAGTGGGACGCGGTGGCGGCCGGTGGCGATGTCCTTCAGGATGTCGGTCGGATCGACGTCGGGGCCGGAGGCCCGGCTGGTGGAGGGAGTCACACCGGTCCAGGCCCAGCGGATCGACGCGCCGAGGCTGTACGTCTCGGCCGCGGCGGTCGGTTCGATGCCGATGTCGGGGGCTGTGTCGAGGAGTTGCCGGGCGGTTTCGGGGGCGGTGGCGTGGTCCACTCCGCCGCGGTAGGGATACGGCAGCGGCAGGAGTTCACGGTGGTGGGTGAGGTCGTGGTCGATGAACTCGATGTCGCCGAGGTCGGTCACCACGATGTTGCCCGGGTGCAGGTCACCATGCCGCCAACCGGCGGCATGCAGCCGGTCCAGCCGGTCGAAGGCCCGGTGGGCGTGCTTCGAAGTGAGCCGAGCGCCCGCGTGGACGGCGGTCCGTGACGAGACCCCGGGCAGGCCCTCGCACCCGGTCGGGCCCTCGCGCCCGGGCCGACACCAGTCCCACAGCGTCGCCCCCTCCTGCCAGCCGATGGCCGTCCACGTGCCCTCGCCCACGCGTCCCTGATCCGTCGCGACACAGGTCAGACCCGCGTCGCGCAGCAGGGCCAGCGCCCGCACTTCGTGGAGCAGCGGGGCCGAGTCGGCCGCCGACTCCACCGTCTTGATCTTCCAGTGGGCGGTGCGCCACGACGTGGTGTGCCGCGGGGTCAACGGACGTGGTCGGTCGTCGATGTGCAGTTTCTCGACGGCGGCCGAGACGAGCGGGTCCATGATCACATCCTCCCCCGGGCCGGCCTCCCCGCAGTGGAGGAGGTGTGTGAGTGGACGGGCCCGTCGACCAGAAGCCGGGCGATCGCCTGCGCGATGGGCAGGTTCGTGTGCGCCTGGACGAAGCCGAACTCGCCGGTGCAGTTGGTTTCGAGGTACCACCAGCCGCGGGCGGTGACGACGAAATCGAGGGCGGCGAAGGTCAGGCCGAGGTCGCGTACGTGCGCGACGCAGGCCCGCTCGACGTGGGCGGGCATCGTGATCGGCGCGTAGTCGGCCGTACCGTCGGGTGCCATCCGCCAGTCGAGTTCGCCGTCGGTGGTGATCGCCGCCGCGAACACGTGGTCGTCGACGACGGTTACCCGCGCGTCGTACATCCGGTCGTCGACGAGGTCCTGAAGGTAGTGGATCGTTCCTGCTATCCGGTCGAGATCGTCCGAGAGGCGGATCCGGGTGGTGGGCACGAGCGAGGTGTGGCGCTGGGTGAGCGCCTTGAGCACGACCTTGTCGTCATGGTCGGCGATGAACGCGCGGGCCGCGTCCGGATCGCTGGTGAACAGAGTGTCGGGCACGGTCAGTCCCACCCGGGCGGCGGCGGCCAGTTGGGTGGGGCGCAGTCGCGAACCGGCGACGACCGTCGGATCATTGCACCACACCTTGAGCGGCTGGGCCTTGAGCAGGCCGAGCAGCGCGGTGGTGTTCTCGTCGGCGCGCCACCGCTCGTCGGCGAGGTCGTGGCTGTCCGGCCGGGTGGGCTTGCGCCAGTACACGGCGCAGTGTCGGTCCAACGACACCGCACGGCCGCGATGGCACAGGGCGGTGCGCCAGTGCCCCGCGGCGTAGCGGGCGGTGATCTCGATCTCGTCGCGCAGGCGCCCCGGGTCCAGGCGCAGCACGGTGGCGCGGCCGCCGAGATGACTCACCACCAGGTCTGCGGTGAGGTCCTGCTCGGCGGCAACAACCACGACGTTGGGGCCGTCGTCAGTCATCCTTGTGGATGCCGCTTTGGTCCTGGGTGCCGGTGTAGTCGGCCACCAGGAAGGGGTCGGCCGCTCGGATCAGGAGCGTTCCCCCCGGGGTGACATTGGCGCCGACGTCCGGGTCGTAGCGGTGCTCGGGCAGCGGACGCGCGCTCCGGGTCGGCGGTTTGGCTCTGCGATCGAGGATCAGCGGTTGCGTCATGAGTCGATTCCTGTCCGTTCCGTGAGTCGTCCCCGTCCGGGTGGTCGGGGTACGGGAGGGCGACCGATGGGAATACGGAGCGTCCCGAGACGCCGTCTTTCCAGTGAACACTGGTTCGTTGCCTGCCACTTCGAGTCGGTGCCAGGTTCCGGCGACTGTTGCGATACCGATTCGAAGGCGCCCGAATCCTGTGGATTTCTCCGATTCGGGCAGGCGTTTCTCACCGGCCCCGCATCTTTAAGAACGCATGACCCATGTCCTGGGTTTCATGCGCGGGGTGTGACGTTGTCCGAACCGGCGGTCTCTCGGCCGATGTCTCCCAATTGGGAGACACGCGGATACAGCTCGACCACGCACCGTGACGAAAGCGCGCCGGGCCGGACGACGTGATCACGTCGTCCGGCCCGGCGCGC
>NZ_WWJX01000393.1 GCF_009865215.1 Streptomyces sp. SID3343
AGGCCGCCCACCCGCCGGCCGGCCCCGGGTACGGCGCCGCGCCGTACGGGCCCGCGCCCTACGGCCCCGGACCGGTCGGACCGGTCGTCCCCGCGCCCGTCGAGGACGACGAACCCGGTCTGCGTGCCGCGATGGCCGCCGGCGATCGGCACGCCGCCGTACAACTCGCGTATCACCTCGCCGACACCGACCGCCCCGACGAGGCCGAGGAGTTGTACCGGGAAGCGCTCGCGGCGGGCCACCCGGAGGCCGCGAACGATCTCGCCGACCTGCTCGCGGCGCGCGGTCGCGCGGGCGAGGCCGAGGAGTTGTATCGCCAGGCGCTCGCGCAGGGCCACCCCGAGTCGGCCAACAACCTCGCGGTGCTGCTCGTGAGCCTGGGCCGGTTCCCCGAGGCGGAGATGCTGTACCGGCACGCGATGATCCAGGGCAACAGCGACGCGGCGAGCAACCTGGGCCTGCTCCTCGCCCGCAGCGGCCGGATCGAGGAGGCGGAGCGGCTGTTCCGGCAGGCGTACGCCGAGGGGCACTTGGACGCGACGATCAACCTCGCCAACGTGATGATGACCCGAGGCCGGGCGAAGGAGGCGGACAAGCTGTACCGTCGCGCGCTGTCCGAGGGCCATCGCGACGCCGCGATCGGCTTCGCGGGTTTCCAGGAGAGCCGGGGCAACCTGCGCGACGCCGAACAGATGTATCGCCGGGCGCTCGCCGAGGGCCATCCGGCGGCGGTGGGGCAGCTCGCGCGGTTCCTGGAGATGACCGGACGCGCGCCCGAGGCGACGTGGTTGCGGTCGTCGATGAGCTGAGCGGCGGCACCGCCCGGAGAGCCGAAGGGGCATTTCCCCCCGAGTGCCCGGTTTTTGGATATCTCGCGACGTTTTGTGGAAGCGGAGGTGAAAACCCCCACGAGTCGGGAGAGCGCCGCCCATGTCCGTGTCCGTGTCGAACCGCTTGCGCGTCGTCCTGTCGTGTCTGGCGATCGTGCTCGCGTGTGTTCTGGCGGCCCCGGCGGTGGTCGCCGGGTGGGCCGACAACGAGGTCGTCGACACCGGTCGCTTCGTTTCGACGCTGGGCCCGTTGTCGTCGGACTCGTCGGTGCAGAACGCGGTCGCCGATCGGGTCGCCGACGCCGCGGTACAGGCGGCGAACGTCCCGGGGGCGCTGGACTCGCTGCGCGAAGCCCTGGGGCTGGGACCGAGCGAGGGGGCGGGGCCCGGCTCCGGCGTGATCAACGGGTTGCTGTCCACCGCCACCCACGCGGCCGCGCAGGCCGTCGTCTCCAGTGACCTGTTCGGCACGATCTGGAAGGACGCGCTACGCACCGCGCACCGGTCGGCGCTGCGTGCGCTGCGTGGGCAGGACGACTCCTCGGTGAGCACCGTCAACGGTGACGTCGTGCTGGATCTGGGGCCCATCGTCGACCGGGTGCGGGCGCAACTCGTCGGCCAGGGGATCCCGTTGGCCGACCGGATCCCGAACACCACGCGGACGTTCGTGCTGTTGCACGGCGACGGGCTGAGCAAGAGCCAGGACGTCTTCCGGCTCGTCGACGCCGCCGGGACGTGGTTGCCCATCGTGGTGTTGGTGCTGATCGTGATCGGGGTGGCGATCGCGCCGCGCCGACGCCGGGTGCTGATGTGGTTGGGGATCGGCGTGGTGATCGCGATGGTGGTGTTGGCCATCGGGCTGTACGTCGCGCGCCGGTTGTACCTGGACGACCTGCCGGCCGACATGTCGCACGCCGCGGCCGCGGCGGTCTACGACACGCTCGTGCACGTCCTGCGGGTGGCGATCTGGACCACCGCGATCGTCGCGGCCGTCCTCGCGCTGGTGACCTTCCTGGCCGGGCCCGCGCGCCCGGCCGTCGCGCTGCGGGGCGTGTTCCACCGCGGCGATCGGGCCGGGCGGAGCGTCGGGACGTCGGGCTGAGCAGCGGGAC
>NZ_WWJX01000394.1 GCF_009865215.1 Streptomyces sp. SID3343
GCGGTGCCGGGCAGAAGACGGGTCAGGTCGCGGGTGCGGTAGCGGACGACCGGCATGGCCTCCTTGGTGAGGGAGGTGAAGAGCAACTCGCCCGGTTCGCCCTCGCCGGCCGGCACGTCGGTGAGCGGGTCGACGATCTCGGGATAGAAGTGGTCCTCCCACACGTGCAGACCGTCCTTGGTCTCCACGCACTCCTGCGCGACGCCGGGTCCGATCACCTCGGAAAGCCCGTAGATGTCGACGGCGTGGATACCGGCGCGCTCCTCGATCTCGCGGCGCATCTCCTCGGTCCACGGCTCCGCGCCGAAGATGCCGATCCGCAGGGACGAGGTGCGCGGGTCGACGCCCTGCCGCTCGAACTCGTCGAGCAGGGCCAGCATGTAGCTGGGGGTGACCATGATGATCTCGGGCTCGAAGTCCCGGATGAGCTGCACCTGACGCGCCGTCATGCCGCCGGAGGCGGGGATCACCGTGCACCCGGCGCGCTCGGCGCCGTAGTGCGCGCCGAGTCCGCCGGTGAAGAGCCCGTAGCCGAACGCGTTGTGCACCCGGTGCCCGGGTCGGCCGCCCGCGGCCCGGATGGAGCGGGCGACGACGTCGGCCCAGGTGTCCAGGTCGCCGTCGGTGTAGCCGACCACGATCGGCTTGCCGGTGGTGCCGCTCGACGCGTGGATGCGGCGGACGTCCGCGCGCGGGACGGCGAACATTCCGAAGGGGTAGGTGTCGCGCAGATCCGCTTTGGTGGTGAAGGGGAACAGCGCCAGGTCGTCGAGGGTGCGGCAGTCCGTCGGTCGGACCCCGGCGGCGTCGAACTTGCGCCGGTACAGCTCGACGTTGTCGTACGCGTGCCCCAGGGTGGCCCGCAACCGTCGGAGTTGGAGGTCGCGCAGCTCGGCACGGTCCATCCGCTCGCCGGCGTCGAGGAGTTCCGCCGGCGGGGCGTCGCCCGGTCGTGGCGGGGACGCGGTGGTGCGTTCGCTCATGCGTTCTTCTCCACGCCTTTGATGCCGCGACTGCGACCGCGAAACTCCGCGACCACCTGGTCGTCGCGGGTGACGGTCACGTCGTAGATGCCGCTTCGGCCGAACCGGCCGACCTCGCTCGCCCTGGCCACCAGTGTGTCGCCCTCGTACGCCGGGGCGACGAAATCGACCGTGGCGCCTGCTCCCACGGTGATCGGACCGTGGCTGTTGCACGCGCACGCGAAGGCGGTGTCGGCCAACAAGAAGATGTAACCGCCGTGGGCGAGGCCGTGGCCGTTCACCATCGAGGCGGTCACCACCATGCTCAGGTGGGCGGCGCCCGCGCCGGTCTCGTGCAGTTCGATCCCCAGGCCCTGGGAAGCCCCGTCCGCGGCGAACATCCGCCGCGCGGGGTCCTGGACAGATGTCATGTGTGCTTCGCCATCCTTGTTAACTGACCGAACATTCGGTTACGTTAGTGGCGGCTCCAGTAATCCAGGACTTCGAACCTTCTGTCAAGGGGTGCAGCGCATGTCCGAACGACCCGACTTCTTCGCCCGCCACAGCGACCTGCTGGACCGGGCGGTCGAAGCGACCACCAGCCGCGACTACTGGTCCTCGTACCGGGAATCCCCCAGCACGTCCGCCTACGGGGAGGCGGCGCCCAAGGAGGGCGAGGCGGCCTTTCAGGCGCTGCTCGGCAAGCCGTTCGTCCTGGCCGGCCACCCGGAGGAGGGCTCGGTGCCCGCCACCGAGGTCTCCCCGTACGGCTTCGACCTCGGCGTCGGCTACCCGCGGGTCTCGCCCGAGACGGCCGTGGCCGCCGCCCGGCAGGCCACCGCCGCCTGGCGCGACGCCGGGCCGGACGTGCGGGCGGGCGTCGC
>NZ_WWJX01000395.1 GCF_009865215.1 Streptomyces sp. SID3343
ACGACGACGTGCCCGGCCGGCTGGAAGCGGTCATGGGCATGGTGCGCGGCCTCGCGGTGACCGGGGACCTCGCAGGCGCGCGGCACCATCGGGCGCGGGCGATCGCCGACGCCGAGCGGTGGGATGATCCGGAGTTGACGGCGCGGGTGATCACCGCGTTCGACGTACCGGCGGTGTGGACCCGCAACGACGACGAGGAGTTGGCCCGACAGGTGGTCGCGGCCACCGAGCGTACGCTGGCCGCGCTCCCCACCGACGGCACGGCGCTGCGCAGCCGACTGCTGACCACGCTGGCCCTGGAATCGCGCGGCACCACCACCGACGTCGGCCGCCGCGCGGCGGCCGAGGCGGAGGCGATCGCGCGACGCCTGGAGGACCCGGCGCTGCTCGCGTTCGCGCTCAACGGCCGGTTCATGCACGCCTTCGGACGGCCCGGCTCGATGCGCGAGCGCGCGACGATCGGCGCCGAACTGGTCGAACTCGCCACCGCCGAGGGCCTGGTGACGTTCGAGGTGCTCGGGCATCTGATCCTCGTCCAGACCCACGCGGCGCGCGCCGAGTTCACCGCCGCCGACGCCCACGCGGACGCCGCCGACCGGTTGGCCGACCGCCACGAGATTCCGCTCGTCGGCGTGTTCACCCGGTGGTACGCCGCCCTGCGCCTGGCCGCGGCGGAGCGCGATCGACCGGACGCGGCCGAGGCCGCTTACGGCTCCGCAGCCGCCGACCTCGACCGTGCCGGCATGCCGGGCCTGGCTGGCGGCCTTCTCCCACTGGCACTGCTGGCGTTGCGCATCGCACGTGACGAGCCGATCGACGCGGACGCGTGGGCCGAGACGGATTGGGGCCCGCACGAGCCCTGGGTACGCCCGCTGCTCCTGGCGGCAGCGGGACGTGGCGCGGAGGCCGCGGTCGCTGCGGCGGCCGTCCCCGAGTCACCGCACGACCTGCTCCGCGAGGCCCGCCTGTGTCTCTCCGCGCGCACGGCACTCGCGCTGGGCGACGACGCGGCAACGGCCCGCGCGTACCGTGAACTTCTGCCCCTCGCAGACGAGTTGGTCGGGGCCGGTAGCGGGCTGCTCAGCTTCGGACCGGTGGCCGGGCACCTCGCCGACCTCGCGACGGCCCTGGGCCGCCCCGCCGAGGCCACCGAACACCGCAGGCAGGAGCGCGAGATCGCCACGAGGGCGGCCGAAGCCGGACCGGCGTAACACCCGAAACCGAGGAGGAACGCTCGGTGTCGGGGGAGAACGCTCGGAGCCGAGGAGGAATGCTCGGAGTGGCGGGAGAGCGCTCCGAGTCGAGGCGTATCGCCCTTGCCGACGAACGGCTGCGTACGGGCGCGGTGCGCGGGCTGGGCGCGGCGCGTGGCAAGGGGTGGCAGCCGGCCGGTGCAGGCGAGCGCGACGCATAGGCCGCGACTTCGGCGCGTTTCGCAGGGTGCGTCGAACCCCCTCCGTCAAGGAGTGGGTGGTGGGTCTCCTCGGCCGGTTCGAGGGCGCCGCCCTTCCGCGAGACGGCCCGACCGGTCCGGCGTACGGCCCGGGTCGGCAGTAACGCCCGACGACACGGCCGCCTGCCGGCGCGATGCGAGAGTGTTCGTACGGGGAGCACTTTGCGATCCAAGCGACGAACCGCAGCCGTTCCCGGAGGGACCCGGTGACGGGCCACCGTGCCCGTCCGCCCACCCGCTCCGCCCACGCCGGGCGACCAACCCGAACAGCCCGAACAGCCCGAACAGCCCGA
>NZ_WWJX01000396.1 GCF_009865215.1 Streptomyces sp. SID3343
TGGTCGTTGTCGAGCCCGGCGCATTCCTCGGCCCGTTCGACCCGGCCGGTCACGAAGTCGAGTCCTCGGCCGGGTAGTGGGGCGACCCAATCGCCGGTCTTGATCTGCTCGGCGACGGGGCGCGGTTCCTCGCGGGGTGGCAACGCCCGCACGTCAAGCATGGGAACGACCACGCCGGTTGCGTTCACAACGAAGTCGGGACAGGTCACGTCGCCGCCCCGTGCCGGCGGGCGGGAAACCAGTTGTCGGCGCGGGCGAGGTACCACCGGCGCGCCTGTCGGATGATGGCCCCGCGATGGGCGACTTCTCGCCCGTTATGGTGCTCCGCAGGGGGAGGGTTCGGCGACATCGGGCCCTTCCTTGTTGGACGTTCCACATCCCGGAGGCTCAGTCGGTCGGTACCTGGCGACCTGCGTTGTCAGGAACGCGTCGCTCATCTACCGATCCCAAGAGGCAAGGGCGCAACCGTGAGGGTCGATCCCGTTCCGTGTCCACATGTTTGCGGTGAGTGGTGATTCCTCGCGGCGCCAATGAGGGCGTCATTTCGGGGTCACAAGGGGCGTCAAATCGGTGTCGTAAGTGTGTTCCCACGTCTACCGTGACTCGCATGACGCAACCCAACAGCACGCTTCGCGCGGTCCGCATGGGACTGCTTCTGAGTCAGGACGACATGGCGCGAGCCCTTCGAGAAGCCGGAGAGCGGGCGGGGGAGCCCAACGGATGCAACAAGCGACTCGTGCAGCGCTGGGAGTCCGGCGACGTCGCCTCACCTCGGGCCGTCTACGCACGTGCACTTGAGTCTGTCACCGGCCTTCCCATCGGTGCACTCGGCTTCGCACTGCCCATCCCGATGGCGCGCGTCTCCGAAGACGGTTCAGGCGGGCACGACATGGAACCGGCGGCAACAGGCGTGAGCCCGGCGCGAGGAGGGCCCGCCCCGGACCCACGCGGGGCTGCCGGAGGGACGTACAACGGTGTTTGGCTCAGTCGCTACGAGTATTTCTCCAGCGGTCGATCCGGCTCGTTCCTCGGGCAACACTTCGTGGTCGTCCTCCAACACGGCAACAGGCTCACCGCGCGCAGCCTGCCGGGCTCGTCCGACTCACCACTGACCATGGATCTGGTCGCCGACCGCAACATCGTGACGGGCACATGGACCGAACAGACAGCCGAGGACGGCTACTACCAGGGAGCCCGCTACCACGGCGCGATTCAACTGCTGATCGAACCCACCGGTCGCCGCATGTCCGGAAAGTGGGTCGGATTCGGCAAGGAATTCGACGTGAACACCGGACCGTGGGAACTCGTCTTCAAGGATGCGTCCACGACCAAAGCCACCCTCGCGCAGTACAACCGGCGACCCGAAACCACCCCATGACTCCGACTCGAAGATCCGCGCGTCGCCTGTCCGATCGCAACCCCGGCGTCCGGGTCGGCGCTACGCACGATCTGACGCGTCGTCGTGCGACTCTCGGCCATGCTTGAGCCGCCGGGGGGCACCTCGTGCGCGAACTTCATTACATGACAAGGCAGTTCGTAAATCTGAAAATGCCCCGATCCGCCGGCGGACAGCCAACGAGCCCGCAGGAACTCGCGCTCCGTTCGAGGATCTTGACCCCGTACGGGTCGGGTACGAGGGTGAAGCCCGACCCGCCGTGCTCCGCGGGCACGGGAGCGGGCATGTAGCCGAACGGGGGCTGACCGCCGGGCCACCGGGTAGGTCATGGTCCGCATGGCGGCTTGCGCGCCGGCAGCCCGCTCGTGGATGGACGTTGCTTCGACCTGAGCGGCGAACGCGAACATGGTCATCATGAGTTCGCTGACCGGGTCCAGCGGGTTCCGGAGGTCGAAGATCAAGCGGCCGGTACCGCCGACCCCGTCGGCGAACACGAGCATGATCCGGTGCTCTTTCGCCTACGCGGCAAGGTCGCGCATGTCCGCCATGGACCGGATCGCACGGTCGAAGCGCCAGCACACCAGCGCCGTGAACTCGGACGGCTTGCGCAGCCACGGGCCCAACTCGGGGCGCGCGAACGGGCTGGTTTTCGACGCGCCGACGTCAAGGTCGTAGGCGATCCGGTCGCCGAGGTCGATGCCGAGGGCCGCCGCCGCTCCTTGGCAGGCTTCAAACTGTCGGGCGGGGCTGGTCTGTTTCGTCGGTCAGTACGGAAAGGCGAACCGCGGCGACATCGCGGATGGGGAGGGGAGATGTCCGCGACGTGCTGACCTGTGATGTTGCCGTGACTTCGAGAGTCCCCTGGATGTTCTAGTGACTCTCACTCGGTGGACGGGCTGGGGTGGCGTTGGGTTGGGTGTCCTCAAGCGCCGGACGGGCTGGGGTGG
>NZ_WWJX01000397.1 GCF_009865215.1 Streptomyces sp. SID3343
CGAGTCCGGGGTGTGCACGAGCGAGTCGAACCGGATGCGGGGCAGGCACCCGCTGGGCCGCTCGGCGCAGCCGCGCGCGTCGGAGCGGACCGTCCAGCCGTGGTCCGCGCGGCCGGGGAAGGTCGGCAGGTAGCCGCCGCCGTGCGACGCGATCGGCTTGAGGCCGGGGGCGGCGGTCGAGCACGCCCGCGAACAGGTCGCCGCGGCGGGCGGGCGGTCGTCGGCCGGCGCCTCACGTCACTCGTCCCACCAGCGATCACCCTTCTCGCGCCGGTTGGCGACGATCGCCGCGAACGGCGGGATGGCCATGGCGACGACGGTCATGCCGGCGGCGATCGGGAACGAGAAGCGGTACACCACGGTCCCGGCGAGCAGGAACAACACCACGCACACGGCCATCATCACGAAGTAGCGCTTGCGTCGACGTCCCTGCGACGGCGTGGGTCCGGACGCGGAGGAACCATCCGACGGACCGGCGGGGGCGCTCCCGCGCGGGCTGTTCCTGGTCATGTCTTTCACGGTACGACTTGGCGACGCCAGGTGGGGCCGAGGGCGCTGCGGCCGCCGCGCGGGCGGGCTGCGGGTTCTCGCGGTTGCGCTCGCGGGCCCGTCCCTTCAGGTCGCCGACCCCTCGCGCCGGCGGTCGATCAGGAGTTCGAGGCCGTCCAGGATCCGGTCCAGCCCGAACGCCAAGGCGTTGTCCCTGGCCCCCTCGGCGGATCCGACCGCCGCCGTCAGGGCCGGATAGCGGTCGGCGTGTTCGCCGGTCGCCCCGGCAACCATGGAGGACATCAACTCTTCCGGTTCGTCACGATATGCGGTGGGCGAACTCACGCTCTGCTGGGCGACGTTGCGCACGTGTCCGACGACCAGGAATACCGCGTCCAGCTGCTCGTCACCCGCCAGGCCGGTATCGGCCAGCGCGACCAACGCCGACTCGATCCAGTCCGTCTCGTTGGGCCCGAGCACGCGATGCCCGGGCATGGCGGCGAGCAGCCACGGGTGCTCCCGCAGTACCGCGAGCATCGCCCGGGCCCAGCCGGCGAGCCGCTCCCGCCACTCGCCTGCCGGAACGCCCGGGAAAGGCCGGGCAGCCGGCGCGAGCGGGGCGGCCGGCGCGCCGAGCGCCGTGTCGACCATGAGCGCGACCAGCGCGGCCCGGCTGGGGACGTGGCGGTACAGGGCCATCTTGGTGAAGCCCGTACCGGCCGCGATC
>NZ_WWJX01000398.1 GCF_009865215.1 Streptomyces sp. SID3343
GGCGCCGCGCGCGCCCGTCGACGCGCGGACGCCGCTGCTGACCGCGCGCCGGATCGTGGTGCGCTACGGCGACGTGATCGCCGTGCGTGGCCTCGATCTGGACCTGCGGGCCGGGGTGGTCACCGCGCTGATGGGCCGCAACGGCTCGGGCAAGTCCTCGCTGCTGTGGGCCCTTCAGGGCTCGGGACCGCGTCAGGGCGGCACGGTCGCGGTGGCCGGCGAGGACCCGGGGAAGGCGCCGCCGCATCGTGCCCGCGCGCTGGTCGGCCTCGTCCCGCAGACCCCCGGGGATCTGCTCTATCTGGAGACGGTCGACGCCGAATGCGCGGAGGCCGACCGGGAGTCGGGTGCGGCGACCGGCGCCTGCCGCGCGCTGCTCGACCGGATCGCGCCGGGCATCGAGGGCGCCGTGCATCCGCGTGACGTGTCGGAGGGGCAGCGGCTGGCCTTGGTGCTCGCGATCCAACTCGTCGCGGCGCCGCGGGTGGTACTGCTCGACGAGCCCACGCGCGGCCTCGACTACCACGCCAAGCGCCGGTTCGTCGCAGTGGTGCGCGAACTCGCCGACATGGGGGCCACGTTGATGCTCGCGACGCACGACGTCGAGTTCGTGGCCCAGGTCGCGGACCGGGTGGTCGTCGTGGCCGAGGGCGACATCGTCGCGGACGGCCCGACGGCCGACGTCGTGGTGTCCTCACCGGCGTTCGCGCCGCAGGTGGCCAAGATCCTGGCACCGCTGCCGTGGCTGACCGTCCAGGACGTCGCCGACGCGCTCACCGCATCGGCGGACACCACGAACAGCGACCCGCACGACCCGCACGACCCGCACAGCCCGCACGGTTCGCAGGATCCACAGGACCCGCAGGACCCGCAGGACCCGCAGGACCCGCA
>NZ_WWJX01000399.1 GCF_009865215.1 Streptomyces sp. SID3343
GCGGGCGCCCCGGGCGGGTCCGCCCGGCGGCGCGCAGCGGCGCCCTTGAGTAAGTAGAGAAGAGTTCGACCACGTCCCGCGAGGAACCGCGGATGCCCTCATCGCGCACCGGTGTGTCGGTCGTGTCGGTGGGCAACCGCGGTTCCGGACCCCCGCGCGCGGGCTGCGGTGGGGAGAACCGAAATCCGGCCCGGTGGACGTGCTGGCAATGATGTTCGTCGGCTTCGGTATCCGTAGCGACGAATGCCCGGCATCCAAGCGGCACTACTAATCCGATCATTCCCCCTCGACGTCGCGGGGGATGCGCGTGTCACCCCGTGGTGCCGGCTCGACTCCTGCGGGCGGTCGCCCGGCCCTGCGGCGTGATGACGTAGTCGGCCTGTGTCGCCTCCGCGCTGATCCTCGTCTCCTCCAGGAGGAGCGGGCCGTCGTTCCCGCCGGTGACACGGCGGATGACCATCACCGGAACACCCTCCGGCAGGCGCAGGACGGCGGCCTCGTCCGGGGCGGGCACGCGCGCGGAGACCCGTTCGTGCCACGTGAGGCGGTGCCCTGCGGCCTCAAGGACGGCGTACAACTCGGCCTGCGGACGCATGGGGTCGTTGCCCAGGTCGGCGCCGGCGGCTGTCGCGAACGGGATCACCGTGCGCAGCAACGCGCGCGTGCCGGTGGGCTGATGGGTCATCAGGCGGTCGCATCCGAACACGGCCTCTCCCTCGTCCAATCCGAGAAGCGGCCCGGTCGTTGCGTCGGTGGTCGCCCGGTAGACGGTGGGCGACTCGACCTGCGACCACTCGGTCTCGGGGTCGACGTACCGGCCGGCGCTGCGGGTGATCGCGCGCTCCAACGTCACGGCCGGGGCGCCTGCGGCGGCGCGCACGAACGATCCCTTCCCGCGCTGCACGATGATCAGCCCCTCGGTCCGCAGAGCCGCCAGTGCCTGGCGCACGGTCGGCCGCGACACGCCGTAGCGCTCGCACAGAGCCGACTCGGACGGCAGTAGGGATCCGGGCGGGTACTCGCCGGACTGGATGTCGGATCGGATGGCGTTCGCCAACTGGCGATACAACGCGTCTCCTCGAACCAGTTCCATCGGACGTCTCCTCGTCGGTGGCCGGCCCTTGTGCACGACGCGTGCGTGAGGCCGTGTGTCTTCGACTGTATGGCGTACCCCTCCTGATGTCACCCATCGGGATACCTACTTGCGCATTCCTCTTGTCGCCTCGACACTTGTCATGACAAGTGACGTCCGACAATAGATGGGCGTCCGTGAGTGGCTGGAGGCCACAACCTCATGCAGTCCATACCTGTGGACATCAACCGGCTCGGGACGCTCATGTGCGTCGTCGCGCCGGAACCCAAGCTCGTCAACCGGGACACCGGTGAACTCAAGGTCGACCGTGACGGCGTCACCGTGTGGACGGTCGGCGTCTCCGTGCGGCAGCGCGACACGCGGCGTGCGTCGGTCATCGAGATCGCCGTGTCCGGCGAACCCTCCGGCGTCGCGGAAGGCGTGCGCGTGATCGCTCACGACCTGGTCGCTTTCGCCTGGGAGCAGAACGGCCGGCACGGAACCAGCTTCCGCGCGGCCTCGATCACCCCCGCCGGCACGCCCGGCCCTGCGGCGGAACGCCCCTCGGGGCCGCTGTCGTCCGCTCTGCGCGCCGGCAAGGACAAGGAGGGTGATTCCTGATGATCCGTCTCGTGCTCGCCTGGGTCGTTGCGCTCGCGGTGGCGGGGCTGCTGTTCGCGGCTCCCGCGCTGCGGCGCCGCTTCCCGATCCACTGGTGGTACGCGTTCGGCTTCCCACTGGTGGCCGTGCGCGTGTGGCGGTCGTGGCGTCCGCTGGCGATCGAGCGGGGCCTGACCATCACGCGTCGCCCCTCCCGCGTGCTCCTCGGTGACCTGATCGTGCGCGGGCAACCGCTGCGGCCGATTCCGCCTCGGATCGGCATCCCCCGACCCCGCGCGGGCGGCCTGTCGGTCGCGGTACGGATGCACCCCGGGCAGACACCGGACGCGTTCGCGGACGCCTCCGGCGCGCTCGCCCACGCCTGGCGCGTCCACGCCGTGCGCGTCGCCTCCACCGCGCGGGGATCGGTGCGCTTA
>NZ_WWJX01000039.1 GCF_009865215.1 Streptomyces sp. SID3343
GACCCCGTCGGCCGCCGACGACGGCCGGGTCCCGCGGGCGCGCCGGCCCGCCGCCGGCAGGCCCGGCAAACCGGGCAAACCCGGTTACGGCTCGGACGAGTTCGCGTTCGTGGACGACGAGAGCGAGCAGGCCGAGGACGTCATCGACTGGCTGTCCTTCGCCGAGACCCGCTCCGAACGGCGCGACGAACGCCGCCGCTCGATCCGGCAACGGCTGGTCGCGCTCGCCGTGGTGATCGCGGTGGCGCTGCTCGGGGTCGGCGGGTACTTCGCGTGGGACACCTGGATACGCGACGAGAAGAGCGTGGCGGCCCCCGGCCAACACGGCGCGGTCCTGGTCCAGCTCCGGGACAAGGACGGCCGGGCCTCCTCGAACGCGGTGCTGACCGTCGACCCGGGCAAGAACACCGCCTCCATGGTGAGTGTGTCCTCGGTCACCACGGTCAACTCCGACAACACCGCGGCCTCGCTGGGCCAACTGATGGCCGACGCGGGACCCGGCGCGTCCCGCGAGGCGCTCTCGGACCTGCTCGGGATCAAGGTGGACGGCTCGTGGGTGGTCACCGAGCCCGTCCTGCAGGGACTCGTCGACCTCGCCGGCGGCATCCAACTCAACGCCGACGTGGAGGTCAAGGGGGCCGACGGCAAGGTCCTGGTGACCCCGGGCCGCAACCCCGCCAACGGCACCGCGTCGCTCGCGTTCGCCAACTTCCGTCAGCCCGGCGAAACCCCCGCGATCTCGGCGGATCGTTTCGGTCGGGTGCTCCAGGGTCTTCTGGCCGCGTTCCCGACCAAGAGCGACGGCATCCTGCCGTTGCTCGCCAACATGGCCAACCTGCCTGACCCCTCGCTGCCCGACGACAAGCTCAGCACGCTGTTGGCGTCGCTGGCCAAGGCCACCCAGGCCAAGCAGATCCAGGTCCGTGCCCTCCCGGTCTCCCCGGACGGGATGGTGGACGTGCAGACCGCGGTGCCGATCGTGCGCGAACTGCTCGGCGGCACGGTGCGCCAGGGGCGGGCCCAGAACGGCCCGGCGCGGGTCATGGTGGACGACGCGAGCGGCAAGCCGGGCGCCCAGGAGGACGCGCACACGCGGTTGCTCAACGCCGGGAACACGTACGTCCCCGGTGGCGTCGAAGGCAAGCGCACCCAGCCGGCGTCGACCGTGCAGTACGCCGACGAGGCGCGCAAGGACGCGGCGACCCAGGTCGCGCTGAGCCTGCACCTGCCGCCGACCTCGGTGAAGAAGGCCGAGGGCGAGATGCTCGCGGACGTCGTGGTCACGCTCGGCCAGGACTACGCCTTCGAGGCACCCAAGACCTCGTAGGCACCGGCGGGCCCCGCCCCGCCCGCGGCGACGCTGTCGGCACGCCCGACGGCTTTCGCCGCGCGGCGGGCGGGGCGCTCGGCCCGCCGGGGGCGGTCGTGGCGCTCGCGCGGGAAATAACGGGTGGCCGTCCGGGGTCGTGCGTGTGAGACCCTGGACGGTAATCCCCTTGTCGTCCGCAGGAAGCGAATCGTGACCGCAACCCCCCACGCCCTGGAGCTCGCCACCGCGGCTGCCGTGGCATGTGCAGAAAAGCTCGCCACCGACGTCGTCGCCTACGACGTGAGCGAGGTCGTCACGATCACCGACGTCTTCGTGCTCGCCTCGGCGTCCAACGACCGCCAGGTCAAGTCGATCATGGACGAGGTCGAAGAGGCACTGCGCGGGCTCGGCGTGAAGCCGGCCCGTCGTGAGGGCGAGCGCGAGGGTCGCTGGATCCTCCTCGACTACATCGACATCGTCGTGCACGTCCAGCACGCGGAGGAGCGGGCCTACTACTCGCTCGAGAAGCTGTGGAAGGACTGCCCGGTGATCGAACTGCCGGAGTCGGTCCGGCTCGGCAACGAGCAGGCCAAGGCCGCCGCCGCGACCGAGCAGGCCCAGGCGGCGGAGGAAGCGTTCTGAGCGACAAGGGGCGCCGTGTCCTGCTGTGGCGGCACGGCCAGACCACGTGGAACGTCGAGCGGCGCTTCCAGGGCCAGACCGACATCCCGCTGACCGAGGCGGGTATCGGTCAGGCCCGGCGCTCGGCGCGACTGCTCGCGGCGCTGCGGCCGGACGCGGTCGTGGCGTCCGACCTTCGCCGCGCGGTCGACACCGCGGCCGAACTGACCCGCCTGGTCGACGTGTCGGTCACCCTCGATCCCGCCCTGCGCGAGACCTACGCGGGCGACTGGCAGGGGCTGACCAACAGTGAGATCGAGGCCCGCTTCCCCGAGCAGTTCGCCATGTGGCGACGGGGCGAGCCGGTGCGACGCGGCGGCGGCGAGCTGGAGAGCGAGGTCGCCGATCGGATGGCGACGGCGATTGCCCTCGCGGTCGAGAAGCTCCCCGACGACGGCACCCTCGTCGTGGTCTCGCACGGCGGCGCGATCCGCTGCGCGATCGGCGCGCTGATCGGACTGCCGCGCGAGACGTGGGGTTCGCTGGGCGCGCTGTCCAACTGCTGCTGGTCGGTCCTGGGACCGGGCGCGCGCGGGTGGCGCCTGCTGGAACACAACGCGGGGACGCTGCCGGAGCCGGTCATCGGAGACGACGACTGAGGCTTCGGCCGATCACCCACCACTCTTCAGGTCTTCAGGGGCGTCATGACCGGTCGGTCGTGTCGCCCCTTTTGTCGTCGCCGCGCGCGTACAGCTCCTCCAGATCGCTCAACATGCCCTCGGCGAGGTCGCGTTCCGCCTGCCAGTAGCGCTCGCTCCACTTGAGCACGAGGGCCGGGAACGGCCAGCGGTCCTGCGCCGAGTCCTCGCTGGCGCGCACCTCGACGAGGGTGCCGGCCGCGTAGTCGCGGTGCTCGACCAGGGTCTTGCGCAGTTCCTCCGGCTCGCTGAGGTGGCCGAGCCACACCCGCAGCGCGACACCGTGCTTGAGCACGGGCGGTCCGGCAGGGGTGTCCCGGGCCCAGGTCGCGAGCGCGGCCTGACCCTCGTCGGTGATGCTGTACAACCGCTTGTTGCGCAGTTCGTCCTGGGACGCGATGCGCGAGACGGCGAAGCCGAGCTGCTCCAGGCGCTTGAGCTCGCTGTAGATCTGGCTCAGTGCCGGGCTCCAGTAGAAGAACCGCAGCGACGCGTCGGCCCACTTCTTGAGGTCGTAGCCCGAGCGTTCGCCCGGGAACGACAAGAGACCGAGCACGGCCCACGCGGTCGCGGGCAGCTTCGGGAGTGGTTCCCCCGTCATCGTGGCCTCCATCGGTGCCCATCGGGTGCGTGCGATGCGTGCGAGTGCGCTGCAACTTTTCTGATTCTACGTCAGGTGGCTATTGACCTGACTAGCCGTCATATATCTAATTGGAGTATTCCACGCCTCGTGCACCAGGAGACGGCATGCAGTTCTCGATGATCTTCGAAGCCCAGATGGCCAACCCCACGGCGGACCACGAACGTGAGGTCATCCTCGACTCGGTGAAGCAGGCCGTGTACGCCGAGGAAATGGGCTTCGACCGGATCTGGGCCGTCGAACACCACTCGACCAAGTGGTACTCGCACATGAGCGCGCCGGAGATCTTCCTGACCTGGGTCGCCGCGCAGACGACCCGGATCCGGATCGCGCACGGCGCGGTCTGCATGCCGTTCAACTTCAACCACCCCGCCCGGGTCGCCGAGCGCATCGGCATGCTCGACACCCTCTCCGGCGGTCGCCTGGACGTCGGCGCGGCCCGCGGCGGCACGCTCCAGGAGTCGACGCTGTGCGGCGTGGACATCGAGCAGACCAAGGCCCAGGTCGAGGAGGCGCTGCGAGTCATCGGCGCCGCGTGGCAAAAGGACGAACTCGAATGGCACGGTGACGTGCTCGACATCGAGGGCGCCCACCCGATCCTGCCGCGCCCCGTGCAGACCCCGCACCCGCCGCTGTTCCTGGCCTGCAGCAAGCAGCCGAGCTTGATCGAGGCCGCGGAGTACGGCGTCGGCGCCCTGGTGCTCGGCTTCGCCGGGCCCGAAGAGGTCGCGAACCTCAACAAGACCTACCGCGACGCGATCGCCGCGCGCACCGGGGACCGCTTCGTGTCCACCGTGACCAACGACCACCTCGTCGCGCTGTGCCCGACGATGGTGTCCGAGGACGGCGCCCGCGCCCGCCAGGTCGGCGCCCGCGGTCAGCGCTTCTTCGCGCAGTCGATCGCGCACTGGTTCTCGGGCGGGAAGTCCGGCATCCCGGACGAGGCCGTGGTCGAGGGCCGCGACGAGGTGGCGATGATCAACGACGCCGCCGAGCAGCAGGTCGCGATGCTCCACGAGGCGAAGATCCCGGTCACGGTGAACGCGACCGCCACGTACAACATCAACCACGCGTACGGGACCGCGCAGGACGCGATCGGCTACGTGCAGAAGCTGATCGACGCGGGCGCCGACGAGATCATGTGCCTGATCCAGATGGGGACCGTCCCGCAGGAGGACTGCATGGAGACGATCCGGATCTGGGGCGAGCAGGTCATCCCGCACTTCCGGGCGAAGTACGGGAGCTGAGTTTCCGTCGGGGCGGCGGCACGCCACGCCGCCCCGACGGGAAACCACCGGCTCCGGTGCGGAGGACCGGAGCCGGTGGGGGTTTCAGAGGCCGGCTCGCCCTTGGCCGCGAGGCCGGACCACGCCGTCCCGGCGCCGTAATACCGCAGCCTGTCAAGCGGAACGCAACGGGTGGTGCGGGCGGGAACCATCTCCAAGCCCGCCAAAGGCGAATCCGCACACGTCATCACGGAGGCGATACCCATGGCCGACCTGACCGGCAAGGTCGCGATCATCACCGGCGCCGCCCGCGGCCAAGGCGCCGCCGAGGCACGGTTGTTCGCCGAGCGCGGGGCCAAGGTGGTGCTCACCGACCTGCTCGAAACCGAGGGCACCGCGACAGCGAAAGGTATCGGGGACGCGGCGCGTTTCGTCCGGCACGACGTCTCCAGCGCCGAGGACTGGGCCGCGGTGGTCGAGACCGCGCGGCGTGAGTTCGGGGGCGTGGACGTGCTCGTCAACAATGCGGGCATCCTGTGGACGAAGCCGCTCCTGGAGGAGACCGCCGAGGGCCTGGACAAGATCCTCAAGGTCAACCTGTTCGGTACCTTCCACGGGATCCAGGCGGTGGCCCCGATCATGCGCGCCGCCGGCGGTGGGTCGATCGTCAACATCTCCTCGCTCGCGGGGCTTCAGGGCATCCCCGGGCACGCCGCGTACGGGTCGTCCAAGTGGGCGATTCGTGGGCTGACCAAGACGGCCGCGCTGGAGTTGGGCGAGTACGGGATCCGGGTCAACTCGGTGCACCCCGGCGCGGTGAACACGCCGATGATCGGCAACCGGTTCACCAGCGGCGCGGGCAACTTCCCGTCGGTGCCGTTGCGCCGGGTGGGGGAGTCGGAGGACATCGGCGACCTCGTGGTGTTCCTGGCCTCCGACGAGTCGTCGTGGATCACCGGCAGCGAGTTCGTGATCGACGGCGGTTCGATGGCGGGCATCGTGCCGCCGGTTCAGGGGTAGCGGCGGCGGCCACGGCAACCGGCCGTTTGTTCTCGCATTTCGTTAGTTGTACTATGCAAATGCGAGCCGAGAAGTCGGCAGGCACAGATTTAAGGACGCATCATGGCTGAACTCCAAGGCCCCAACCTGACCGACAAGGTCGTCATCGTCACCGGCGGCGCCCGCGGCCTGGGAGCGGCCGCGGCCAAGCAGATCGTCGACGGTGGCGGCAAGGTCGTCATCTCCGACCTGCTCGACGAAGGCGCCGAGACCGCTGCCGCGCTCGGCGAGAACGCGCGTTTCCACAAGCACGACGTGACCAGCGAAGAGCAGTGGAAGACCGTGGTGGACTTCGCGATCGCGGAGTTCGGCCGAGTCGACGGCCTCGTCAACAACGCGGGCGTGTCCACGGGTGGGATGTTCGACGCCGAGACGCTGGAGCACTTCGAGTTCGTGCTCAAGGTCAACCTGACCGGCGTCTGGCTCGGCATGCGGGCCGTCATCGCGCACATGAAGGAGAACGGCGGCGGCTCGATCGTCAACATCTCGTCGGCGGCGGGCCTGATGGGCCTCGCGATGACCGGTTCCTACGGCGCGTCCAAGTGGGCCGTCCGCGGCATGAGCAAGGTCGCCGCGGTCGAGCTGGGCACGTCGCGGATCCGAGTCAACACCGTGCACCCCGGCATGATCCACACGCAGATGACCGCCGCGCACGCGCAGTCCGGGGAAGGCAACTACCCGAACACCCCGATGGGCCGAGTGGGTGAGCCGAGCGAGATCGGCTCGGCCGTCGCCTACCTGCTGTCCGACGCCGCGTCCTACGTCACCGGCGCCGAACTGGCGGTGGACGGCGGCTGGACCACCGGCCCGACCGTGAAGTACGTCATGGGAGGCTGACCCGCCGAATGGCACAGGACGCACTGGACCCGACCACGCGCCACATCGTCGATCTGATGACGGCCGCCTTCCCCCGCCTGGGCATCGACGTCGACGACGCCGTGCAGGCTCGCGCCGTACTCGCCGGCAACGCCCGGCCCGCGGCCGAGCCGACGCCCGTCGCGCACGTGGTGAACCGCACGATCCCCGGCCCGGCCGGCGACCTCCCGGTTCGGATCTACCACCCGACCGGCGTCGAGGGCACGCCCCCGGTCGTCGTGTACGGCCACGGCGGTGGTTGGGTCCTGTGCGACCTGGACAGCCACGACGAGACCGTGCGGCAACTCGCCAACGCGAGCGGCGCGATCATGGTCTCGGTCGACTACCGGCGCGCCCCCGAGGCGCGCTTCCCCGGCCCGGCCGAGGACCTGTACGCGGCCTACCTGTGGACCCGCGCGCACGCGACCGACCTGGGCGAGGGCGTCACCGGCGACCCCGCCCGGGTCGCGGTCGCGGGCGACTCGGCGGGCGGCAACCTCGCGGCGGCGGTGTGCCTGATGGCCCGCGACCGCGGCGTGCCGCAGCCGACGTTCCAACTGCTGGTGTATCCGGTGACGGACCACACCAGGGCGTCGGTGTCGTACGCGGAGAACGGCGAGGGCTACTTCCTGACCGCCACCGCGATGCGCTGGTTCTGGGAGCAGTACATCGGCCCCGACGGCGACGCCGGACACCCGTACGCGTCGCCGCTGCACGCCGCCGACCTGGCCGGACTCGCGCCGGCACACATCGTGGCGGGCGCGCTCGATCCGCTGCGGGACGAGGGCGTGGCGTACGCGCGGCGGCTCGCGGGGGCGGGTGTGCCGACCTCGTACGCGGTGTACGACGGCATGTTCCACGGCTCGATAGGCATGGCCGCCGCCGTCCCGGCGGTGGCACCCGCGTGGGCGGACGCGGTGGGCGCGCTGCGCGAAGGTCTGCGAGCGGACCGGTAGGCGAATCCTCGGCCGGCTCCCGAGGGCCCGGGCGAATCCTCGGCCGCACCCGAGGTGCCGACGGCTCCCGAGGCACCGACGGTTCCCGAGGCAGCGACGGTTTCCGAGGCAGCGACGGCGCGTCCGGCTCACGAATCGCACGGCAACGAATGTGGAGAGGTGAACAACCATGGCGGAACTGACCGGCAAGGTCGCGATCATCACGGGCGCCGCGCGCGGACAGGGCGAGGCCGAGGCCCGCCTGTTCGTCGCGAAGGGCGCGAAGGTCGTGCTGACCGACCTGCTCGAAGAGGACGGCGCGAAGGTCGCCGCCGATCTCGGTGACGCCGCCCGCTTCGTCAGGCACGACGTGGCGGACCCGGACGACTGGGCGACGGTCGTCGAGACCGCCGTCCGCGAGTTCGGCGGTGTGGACATCCTGATCAACAACGCGGCGATCTACTGGACGAACGGCTTCGCGGACGAGACCGCCGAGCGCGTCGAGAAGATCATGCAGGTCAACTTCTTCGGCGTATGGCACGGCATGCAGGCCGTGCTGCCGCTGATGAAGGCCAAGCGGGCCGGCGCGATCGTCAACATCTCGTCGCAGGCCGGCCTCGAAGGTCTCCCGGGCCACTCGGCCTACGGCGCGACCAAGTGGGCCGTGCGCGGCCTGTCCAAGACGGTCGCGCTTGAGGTCGGCGAACACGGCATCCGGGTGAACTCGGTCCACCCGGGCGTGATCGACACCCCGATGATCGCGGCGGTGGGGGTGGAGCGCGGCGAGGGCAAGTTCCCGACCGTCCCGATGCGCCGCGTCGCCGCGCCCGAGGAGGTCGCCGAGGTGGTGGCCTTCCTCGCCTCCGACGCGGCCTCGTACGTGACCGGCACCGAACTCGTCGTGGACGGCGGCCTGATGGCGGGCATGACCGTGCCGGCGGGCACGTACTGAGGGCTCGCGCGTACGCGGCCACCACACATATGACGCCCCGTCGGCCGGACGGCCGGCGGGGCGGACGCGCCCTGCGACAAAGGACATACGCGACGAAGGCCGCCTCCCCGAAAGGAAGCGGCCTTCGCGTTTCTCGCTGTGGAGCTACGGAGAATTGAACTCCGGACCTCTTGCATGCCATGCAAGCGCTCTACCAACTGAGCTACAGCCCCGCGTGAATACGTCATAAGTCTACCCGGTCCCTCGCAGTGCTCACGACCAAGGGTCCGGTGAACGGCGGCGGGTCGCGCAGCGGTCCGAGCAGGCGCAGCAGCACCGCTGCGGCCAGGCTGCTCAGCGTCGCGAGCAGATGTCCGACGTCCCAGATGGTGTGGTCGGTGATCACCGGGAGGCCGACCAGACAGAACATCACCACCGCCCCGATCAACCGGATCCACCCCGTCATGATCAGCACGGCGGCGGCGCACGAGCCCATCTCGACGTAGCTGACGCCCACGTCGGTGGCGAACGCGATCTTGTGCGGCAGCCGCCCGGCGGTGATCGCGCCCTTCTCGATCGCCGCGGTGAGCAGCGAGCCGAACACGTGCCCACTCGCGCCGATGACCAGCATCCGCGGCGAGCCGTACCGGCGTTCGGCCCACGCGACGACGGTGCCGAAGACGATCAGGTACATCAGCAGCCCGGAGCCGTGGTCGGCGACCCAGAACGCACTGGTCAACAGGGCTTCGATCGGGTCGTTGCCGAGCCGGAAGAGGTTGGTGCTGTTCAGCTTGGTCAGCAGGTCGATCAGCCGCGGCGGGGACGTGCGTTGCACCACCGTCGACGCGGTGAAGATCGCCATGTAGGTGAACGTGATCGGCGCCGACAGCACCCACGTGTGCAGCCGAGCGGTCCAGGGCGAGATCACCGCGACCCACCTCCGAGCCCACTCCCATCGCCGGGCCAGCCCGCGCAGCAGGTACCAAGCGATGACGATACAAATCCCGATACCGACGGTCACCGCAGGCCGGTGCCCGCACGCCGCCTACACCAACCACACCCCGCAGGCCCCCGAACGTGCCGGCCGGTTGCCCCGCGACCCGACCCCCTCAGCCGAACCCCCTCACGGCCCGACGGCCCCGAGCACCCGCTCGGCCGTCCGATGCGCCAAGGCCATGCACGAGAGCATCGGATTGCTGCCGCACGCGCTCGGAAACGCGCTGGTGTCGCCGATCCACACCCCCCGCGTGTCGTACAACTCGCCGTCGGGGTTCGCCGCCGCCGTGTCCCGATCGCGCCCCATCCTGGCCGTGCCCATCTGATGAGCCGAGCCGACGAGGAGCCCGCCGGGCCCGATCGGATAGTCGTCGTGGGCCCTGATCCACGCCTCGACGTCGTCGCCGCGACGCCACGACCGCAGCCCCGGCGCGCCGGAGCGGATCTCCTGCGCGCCCGCGGCCTCGTGCAGCCGGGCCAGCGTGCCCAGGCCGTGCCGGAACAACTCGACGTCCCGAGGGTCCTCGACCGCGTACACGTGCCGCGCCTCGCCGTCGGCGTCGAGTTCGACGTGCCCGGCGCCCCGGTCGCGCAGTACGAACAGGAAGTCGGCGGTGCGGTCGAGGTCGGCCATCGCCTGCTTGTGTTCGAGACCGGTCCGGGCCTGCGCGGTGAACTGGAACGCGAACATGCCGGTGAAGTACTGACTGCCTTCCACCAGGTAGCCGTGGCCGTTGCGAAGGTCGGCGAACTCGTCGACCACGCCGGCCTGTGGCGGCCCCCACCACGGGTCCTGCGGGTCCGCGTACACGCCGAACATGCCGGAGGACGGGTGCACCCGCAGGTTGCGGCCGACCGCGGGGCCGCCGAGGCCGCTGCGCAGCAGGATCGCCGGGGTTTCCAGCGCTCCGGCGGCCAGCACCACGGTCGGGGCCTTGACGGTGAGCCAGGCCCGGTTGCCGTTGCGGTCGCGCACCCTGGCCTCGACGCCGGACGCGACGCCCGCCCGGGTGAGCACGGTACGCACGTCCGCGCGCACCACGATCCGCGCGCCCGCGTCCGCGGCGTCGCGCAGATACGTGTTGACGGTGCCCTGCTTGGCCCCGCTCCGGTCGCCGAACTGGGTATAGCCGGCCGTCTTGGGGTCGTACCTGGCCGGGTCCACGTTGCGGGTCGCGACCTTGAACGACCACCCGAGCCGCTCGGCCGCCTCGCGCATCCGTCGGTGCGGGCCGTTGAGGTCCGAGCAGTCCGCGTTCGCGGACACCCGCGCGGCCACCGCCGCGACGTGCGCGTCCCATTCCGGACCGGCCACGTCGGTGAGCCCGTCGTCGGCCCACTGCTCACGCACCACGCGCCGGGGTTCGACCCAGTTCTGCCAGTTGACCGTGGTGCCGCCGCCGAGCGTGTGCCCGGCCAGGAGCACCCCGCCGCCGTCGGCGGTCTGCGCGAAGCCCTCGCGGTAGAACATCGAGCGCACGGCCCACGATTCGAGCTGGTTGAAGTCGCCCTCGTGGAAGTAGTCGCCGGCCTCCAGGACCACCACGTCCTTGCCGGCGCACGCGAGCAGCCCGGCGATCGTGCCGCCACCCGCGCCCGAGCCCACCACGACCACGTCCGCGTGCAGCGTCTCGCCCGCGTGCGGTGAGTACAGCGGCAGCGGCGGGTGTACGGGCCCGGTCGGCGCCGCCTGCGGGCCGGGATTGCCGACGCCGGCCCAGAACGGATTGCGGCCCTGCGCGTCGGTGAGCGAGTACGCGTACAGCGCCGCCGCCCCGCGTAGCGTGGCCACCGCGACCGCGACCTCGGGGGCGAGCGACGACACGGCTTCGAGCAGTCCTTCGCGGGTGGAGGCGTCGGCGGTCACCAGGCCGGCCTCGCCGATGCCGTCGAGCAACAGCCGCAGCGCGTCCTGCTGTTGTGGATCGGTCCGGTCCGCGAGCAACTCCTCGATCCGGGGCACCACGCCGGCCACCGCGCTCCCCGGCGTGGCCCAGAACCCGGTCGGATCGTCGGCCCGCGTGACCGAGGGCACGACCGTGTCGACGATGGCTCGGAGCACGTCCCGTTGCGCGTCGTTGAGCAGTGGCATGTGGATCGCCCTTTCACGTCCCGCACGGGTGGAGGCTCCGAGCGTGGATCACGGCGCCCCGAGCCCACCAGCACGGTTCCGGCCACAGAGATCGGCTTTCCGGTCATGGCACACCCGCCCGCCCACCGCTCGACCGACCCGGCCGACGACGTGCGATCCTCGGCGTTTCGGAACCGGGCGACGCGCGGGGGATGTTGCCACCGAGAGTCCTGTGCCCCGAAACTCGGCGCGGCTACCTATGCGGCCCCGGGTGGGTGTGGGGAACGCCGGTCCGCGCGCCCTTACGTCCCCGCCCGCCCGTCCCCCAGGCGCGCCGGATCCGGCCCCGCCGGGCGGGTCCCGGTGTCGGGCGTGCCCACCGCCGTGGTCCGAAAGCGCGCCCGGTACACCGAGGGCGTCACGCCCAGCCGGCGCACGAACGCGCGGCGCAGGGACTCGTCACTGCCCAGGCCGCTGCGGGCCGCCGCGGCGGTGACCGTCGCGCCCGACTCCAGCAGGGCCTGGGCCGCCTCGACCCGCATCGCCTCGACGTAGACCCCGGGGGAGGCGCCCACCCGGTCGTTGAAGAGCCGGGTGAGGTGGCGGGGGCTGAAACCGCCGAGCCGCGCGAGGACCGGCAGCGAGTGGTCGGCGGCCGGGTCGGCGGCCACCGCGTCCAGGACCGGGCGCAGCGGATCGTCGGCGGCGGTCGGAGTACGCGAGGGGACCGAGAACTGGGATTGGCCGCCCGGGCGGCGCAGGAAGACCACCAGGTCACGGGCCACCTCGCGGGCCAGGTCCGCGCCCTCGTCGGCCTCGACCAGGGCGAGCGCGAGGTCGATGCCCGCCGTGACCCCGGCGGAGGTGTACACGTCGCCGTCCCGGACGAAGATCGCGTCCGCTTCGACCGTGACCGCGGGGTGGCGCCGGGCCAACACCGCGGCGTGCCGCCAGTGCGTGGTGGCCCGCCGCCCGTCGAGCAGCCCCGCCCGCGCGAGTACGAACGCACCCGTGCACACCGAGGCGACCCGTTGGGACACGGCCGCGAGCGCGATCGTGCCCTCGGTCAGGCCGGCCGGCGGGGCGTGGTGCGGCAGGTCGACCGAGCCCGGCACGATCAGCGTGTGCGCGGCGTCGATGTCGGCCACCGCCGCGTCGACCATCAGCCGGGTACCGGACGAGGTCCGCACCGGGTCGCCGGTGGGCGAGCACAGCGTCAGCGTGTAGGCGCCGCCCATGCTCTCTGCCGTACCGAACACCTCCAGCGGCGCGGTGACGTCCATGAGCCGGACCCCGTCGTACGCGAGCACCGCCACGTTCCTGCGCTGTCGGGATTGCCGAGGTCGCCGCATACGACCAAAAGTATCGAACAGGCATGGCCACATGTGAGGGATCCAGGTCCGGATGGACATGGAGCGAAAGGGAACCCGGGAGGAGCCTTGAACCAGGACGACGGCCTCCGGAACAACCGCCGTCGACCACAAGCGCCGCCGATTACAGCCGTCGCCGACCACAGCTCGTCGGCCCGGACCGACCCGAGGAGTTCCCGTGTCCGATCGCATCGCCGACATCGACATCCCCGACAGCGCGCTCGCCAAGGAGGCCACCGAACTGGTCCGCGACACCGCCGGCCCGCTGCTGTACGACCATTCGCGCCGGGTGTATCTCTTCGGCGCCCTCCAGGGTCGCCGCCGAAGCCTCGCCTACGATCCCGAGCTGCTCTACGTCGGCGCGATGTTCCACGATCTCGGCCTGACGCCCGCCTATCGTGCCTCGCAGCAGCGCTTCGAGCTCGACGGTGCCGACGCCGCCCGCGACTTCGTGCTGCGGCACGGCCTGTCCGCCGATCACGGCCGGATCGTGTGGACGGCGATCGCGCTGCACACGACGCCCGAGATCCCCACCCGCATGGAGCCCGAGGTCGCCCTGGTCACTGCCGGCGTCGAACTCGACGTGCTCGGGAGGGGCCTCGACGACATCTCCGCCGAGGCGCGCGCGGCCGTCGTGGCGGCGCATCCACGGCCCGACTTCAAGCGCCGGATCCTCGCCGCCTTCACCGAGGGCATCGAGCACCGCCCGCAGACCACCTTCGGCAACATCAAGGCCGACGTGCTCGACCGGTTCGTACCGGGCTTCGAGCGGATCGATTTCGTCGACGCCGTCGAGAACTCGGGGTGGTCCGCGTGAAGCCGCCGCTGCCGCCGTTCGACGAGGCCGACGCTCGGGCCAAGGTGCAGGCCGCCGAGGACGCGTGGAACACCCGCGACCCCGAGCGGGTCGCCCTCGCCTACACACCCGACTCCGTCTGGCGCAACCGCGACCGGTTCGTCACCGGGCGGGAGGCGATCACCGCGTTCCTGGCCGACAAGTGGGCGCGCGAGCTGGACTACGCGCTCCGCAAGGAACTGTGGACGTACGGCCCCGACCGGATCGCGGTGCGCTTCCAGTACGAGTGGCGCGACGCGGCGGGCGCCTTTTGGCGCAGCTACGGCAACGAGTTGTGGGAGTTCGCCCCGGACGGCCTGATGCGACGGCGCGAGGCGAGTATCAACGACGTCGCGATCACCGAGGCCGATCGGCGCATCCACGGCCCACGTCCGACCGAGGAGTACGGTGTGCCGTTCCCGCTCGCGTGACGAGTGGGTGGGCCCCGGCGGGCGTGCGCGCGGGTCGGGAAGGCTAGTGCCCACCCTTGTGGCTGTGGCACTCGCCCGCCCACGGGTGGGTCAGTTCCTGGCACCGGCGCCAGAACCACGCGCGGTCCGGGCGACTCTCGCGCGTCGAGGCCCGATAGTGGGTCGGCCGGGGGCGGCGGTCCTGCCAGAACCGGCCGGTGCTCAGGCCGGGCTCGTCGGCTGCGCACAGCCAGACCGCCGTATCGGCGCCCTCCTGCGGGGTGCGTAGGAGCGGCGCGGTGATCCGCCGGAAGGTCGGCATCGACGAGCGCAGGCCCGGGGTGTCGGTCCAGCCGGGGTGGGTGGCGTGCACGACCGGGCCGCCGTCGCCGAGGTGTTCGGCCCACAGTTCGGCCAGTACGACCTGCATGCGCTTGGTTCGCGCGTACGCGACGGTGGGCTGGTAGGGGCCGCGCGTGTACTCGATGTCGTCCACCGGAAGTCGCTGCGCGTACATCGCGCCGGAGCTCATCCACACCACTCGCGAACACGACGCGGGGTCGGCGGCCACGAGCCGGCTGAGCAGGTGCGGGCCGAGCACGTGCACCGCGAGCGAGTATTCGTGGCCCTCGGCGGTCTCGGTCCGCTCCGCGGGCATCCCGCCGGCGTTGTGCAGGAGCGCGTACAGCGGGCCGTGCTCGGCCCGCAGGGCCTTGGCGAACCGCGCGACGTCGGGCAGGCTGCCCATGTCGCACGGGTACACGCTCGGCTCGGCCCCCGGCACGTCGGCCTCGATCCGCCGCCGGGCCTGTTCGCCGCGCTCCCCGTCGCGCGCGACCATCACCACCGAGGCCCCGAGCCGCGCCAACCCGACGACCGCGGCCTCGCCGAGACCGGACGACGCCCCGGTCACCACGACGGTGCGCCCCTTGAGCGCGCCGGGTTCGGGGTCGGGCGGGAAGTCGACCCGCCGCCGAAGGTGATAGCCGATCCGGCTGTAGCCGGGTACGACCGCCCGGTCCATGGCCCGCTCCCAGAACCGCCACTCCGTCATCGCACGCACCCTCGCCTTCGTCGTAGTCAGGGGAGGAGAGTGCCCGGAACGGGGATTTCATACGTTTTGGCCCGCCGAGGGAGCAACGAAAAAGGACCGCCTCCCGAACGAATCCGGAAGGCGGTCCCATCTGTGGAGCTACGGAGAATTGAACTCCGGACCTCTTGCATGCCATGCAAGCGCTCTACCAACTGAGCTACAGCCCCGCCATCTCTTGCACCGAGTGAAGTTTCCCCGCTCGACCACGAGTACTTTACACGCTCCCCGCCACGACCCGCCAACCACTTACACACACCCTCGTGCGGGGGCCATCCGAGGCCGCGAGCAGCGCGCTCCGCGCCGGCCGCGAGCCCGTCCGCAGCGCGATCATGGTCGACTGCCGTCCCCGGCGGGATGCCCACTTGAGTCTCCCGCCGGTGGAGACCACAAGGTGAGGGACATGGACGACACGACCACCCTGTTCTCGATCGGCGATCCGGCCCGGCGTACCGGCCTGTCGGTCGAGACCATCCGGTTCTACTCGGATGCCGGGGTCGTGCCGCCCACCCAACGAAGCTCGGCCGGCTACCGGCTGTACGACATCGACGCGCTCGCCCGCCTCGAACTCGTGCGCACGCTGCGCGACCTCGGGATCGACCTCGCCACCATCCAGCGGGTGTCGGCGCGCGAGATCACCGTGCCGGAGGTCGCGGCGGCGCACGCCCGAGCCGTGGACGCGCAGATCCGCACGCTGCGATTGCGTCGAACCGTGCTGCGCGCGGTGACCAGGCGGGCATCGAGTCCCGAGGAGATGGACCTGATGCACAAGCTCGCGAAACTGTCCGTGGAGGAACGGCGTCGGATCATCACCGACTTCATCGACTCCACGTTCGCCGACCTGGACGTCGACCCCGGTTTCGTGTCCAAGATGCGCTCGACGATGCCCGATCTGCCGATCGACCCGACGCCCGAACAAGTCGACGCCTGGGTGCTCGCCACCATCAACGGCCGGCCCGCCTGGCCGAGCATGCAACCGACCTTCACCTGGTTCATCACAGCCCTGAGCACGAGGAAAACGGCCGGCTGACGGACGCGGCACCCGCCGCCGCCCGACAACCACCGGTCGGCGGCGGGCGTTTCGAGTTGCCGCGATGTACCTCGGCATGGAGGACCGGCTGCCAGGTCACCGAATCGGCGAAACCGGTTGAACGGTTTCGGGCGGTCGAGCGTTGCAGCCGCTGGATACGGACGCAACCGACGCACCGGACGGCTGGATCAGTGGATGTGGTTCCACCAGTCGAGTCGATGGTTGAGGCCCGGCTCGGGGCGGACGCGAGCCAGGTAGACGGTGTCCAACGGGGTGAGCGCCGTGCGTAGTTCGCGGGCGGCTCGGTGGGGGAGTCGGCGCAGGGCGGCCTCCAGGAGGGTGCGGCCTTCGTCGCCTTGGTCGCAGCACGGACAGCCGGTGAGGTCGGGTGCGAGCGGATTGTGTACCGGTTCGTGGCTGCGGGAGCCGTGTACGATCTTCGACCAGTAGGCGAGGGCGTCCGCGACCGCGCCGGGGCGGCTGTGCTCGCGTTCGAAGTCGGCGATGTATCGCTGTGTGGGCGCGGAGACGCCGGGCACCACGCGTGGGTGTGGTCGATCGTCGGGGCGAGGTGCGCGGGGCCGGCCGCGGCGGACCTGCGCGGGCGGCCTACGCCCCATGAGTCCTTCGGGTCCTTCGGGGATTGCGCATGTCCGTATCCTGCCCATGCGAGTGGCGGTCGGCCAAGCATTTTCCCGACGTGCCCGTGACGGTGGCGGCCCGGGAGGACGACGTGGCAGAGGCGATCGAGGGCGACGAGCACGCCCGGTACGCGTACTACATCGGCGCGTTCGAGCGATCCGAGGTCGACGGCGCCGGTGAGTTCGAACTGCTGGCCGGGGTGGTGGGCGATCCGGATCCGTCGATGGCGGAGGCGGTTGTGATCCGTCACCTGGACCGGCGGGCGGAGGTGCTGGCGGCCGGGGCCGAGTTCGCGGCGTGGAGTGCGCGGGTGGCGCCGATGATCGGGCACTGGGAGTTCGCGAGCGGCCGGTTGCGCGAATGGACGCTGCTCAAGTCGATCGTGTCGGCGGGGCCGTGGGCGGTCGGGGACTTGCTCGCGGCGTCGAACTGGCTTCAGCTCAAGGTCGCGAAGTCGGTGACGGACGGGCGGGCGTTGGGGGCGTTGGCGGGGGCGGGGCGGACTCGGCGGATCCGGTACACGGGGCGCGTCCGGTCGGGCGAGGGGGCGGCGGGTCGGTCGGCGGGTGGCGTGGAGGATTCGGCGGGGTGAGTGGCGCAGTGGCGGGGGGTGGCGCGGCTCGGTGATCGCGACCGGTTCGCCGGCCGTGTCGGCGCGGGAACGCGTAGGTCCGCGCTCGCCGTCGGCATCGCAGCCGGGTGTCGGTGGGCCTCGCGCTCTGGGCCCCGCTCGATGACGACTGCCTAGGCTGCGGGGCGTGCGTATCGATCCGCGGGCCATTCGTGACCGCCCCTGGGCCCCGCCGGCTCTCGTGGGCATCTGTTTCGTCGTCCTCGCGTCGTTGGACCACAGTGGCGTCGGGCTCACCATCAGGCTGAACCTGTACGTCGTCCCGGCCCTCGCCGCCGCGGTCGGGGTGCTCGCGCTCGCCATGGCGTGGACCGATCGCGCGGCGCGGGCCGTGCCGGACGCGATCGGGCCCGGCTTGCTGTCCTTCATGGCGGGCCTCGCCGGGACGGCGGGCGGGGACGTGCTCGGATCGGCGACCGGGACCTGGGTGTACACCGAGACCGCGTCGTTGTTCACCCTGCTCGTGGTGGTGACGTGGGCGGCGCCGCTGTGGGGGGCCGTGCCCACCGCCGTACTCCTGCTCGCGGCCGTGACGCTGATCCCCGCCCGGTTCGATCCGATCGTCGACAGCGACCACCTCGCCCCGGCGTGCCTGCTGTGGGACCTCGGCGCCGTGGTGGCGGGCGGCTTCGGAGCCTGGCTGCGCGCTCGCGACGCCAAGCGGACACGGACGCCGGCCGAGCGATAGCGATCCGAGCGGCACGCGACCGCGTCGAAATCGCCACCTGGGGCCGCAAAAGCCGGCCGCGTCGAGGTGCGCTCAGCGCACGAGAGAGGCCAACTCGATGTCGATCGCGAACGGCACGAGCGATTCGAGCCGCACGCGCTCGACTCCCGTCGCGACGTAGGTGCCGGTGGTCGGTTCCAGTTCGAAGACGTGCACGACCGGCATGCCGTTTTCTTCTTCGATCCGCCGGAAATGGGGGATCCCGGCTTTCGCGTACTTGAGCGGCTTCGTCTCGCGGTCGCGTTCCTCGGACTCTTCGGAAACGATCTCGACCGCGAGCAGGACATCGGCGGCGAGGTGGTACGTGCGATCGGCGTCGAAGGCCGTTCCGGCCGCCACGATGTCCGGCTCGGGTCGGTCGCGAGGTCCGAGCTTGACCGACATTCCCGCCTCCACGGTGACGCCCGGCGGCGCGTGCTCGTCGAGGGCACGCCACAGGCGACCCCGAACCCTGCTGTGGAAACTGCGCCGAGGCGTCATCTCGAAGACGAGGTCTCCGTCGATCAATTCGACGTGGCGCGGGGCGTCGGGCGGCAGCGAGTCCATGGCGTCCGAGGTCCAACCGCCCGGCCCTGGGGGATACGTCCGATCGGGCACGGTCGCCGCTCCTTTCGGCGGCTCCGGAGTGCGGTTCCGCTCGTTTGTCGTGCTTGGCATCCGTCGGACGAGATCCTCGCCCTCGCCGCCCGATTCGTAACGCAAACACCGTCCGCACGAGGGTCGTTCCGCCGAACGAGTGGCCAAATCCACCGTTCGGGGCCCTGGGTGCGCTTGGATGGCCGGAACCGGACGCGGGAGGCATGGATCGTGCTTGAGCTGGGGCGGTTGCGGGAGCTGGTGCAGGCGCGCGAGGTGGACACCGTCGTGGTGGCGTTCACCGACATGCAGGGACGACTGGCCGGGAAGCGGCTGTCGGCGCGGTTCTTCCTGGAAGAGGTGCTGGAGCACCACACCGAGGCGTGCGACTACCTGCTCGCCGTGGACGTCGACCTGAACACCGTCGACGGCTACGACATGAGCTCGTGGGATCGCGGCTACGGCGACTTCGTGTTGCACGCCGACCTGCGTACGCTGCGCCTGGTGCCGTGGAATCCGGGCACCGCGCTGGTGCTCGCGGACCTGAGGTGGGGCGACGATCGGCCCGTCGCGGCCTCGCCGCGGCAGATCCTCAAGGCGCAGACCGATCGGCTCGCCGAGCGCGGCTGGACCGCGATGGTCGGCACCGAACTGGAGTTCTGCGTCTATCGCGACACCTACGAGGACGCGTGGCAGCGCTCCTACCGCGACCTCACGCCCGCCAACCTCTACAACGTCGACTACTCGATCCTGGGCACCGGCCGCGTCGAGCCGCTCCTGCGCCGGATCCGCAACGAGATGGCCGACGCCGGGATGTACGTCGAGTCGGCCAAGGGCGAATGCAACCTCGGCCAACACGAGATCGCGTTTCGCTACGACGAGGCCGTGCGCACGTGCGACAACCACAGCGTCTACAAGACCGGCGCCAAGGAGATCGCCGCGCAGGAGGGCATGAGCCTGACCTTCATGGC
Organism: Streptomyces sp. SID3343; assembly: GCF_009865215.1. Taxonomy (GTDB): domain Bacteria; phylum Actinomycetota; class Actinomycetes; order Streptomycetales; family Streptomycetaceae; genus Embleya. Next base: position 19,624 of record NZ_WWJX01000039.1, read on the forward strand.
CAAGCCCAACGCGCGCGAGGGCAACTCGTGCCACATCCACCTGTCGCTGCGTCAGCAGACGGACGGGCACCCGCTGATGGCCGGCACCGGGGCCCACGGCCTGTCCCGGCTCGGGATCCAGTTCGTGGCCGGACAACTCGCCGCGCTGCGCGAGTTCACCCTCCTGTACGCGCCCAACATCAACTCGTACAAGCGCTACCAGCCGGGCACGTTCGCGCCGACCGCCGTCGAGTGGGGCGTGGACAACCGCACGTGCGCGCTGCGCCTGGTCGGGCACGGCGCGGGCCTGCGGGTGGAGAACCGGGTCCCCGGCGGCGACGTCAACCCGTACCTGGCCGTCGCGGGCATGATCGGCGCCGGCCTGTACGGCATGGACCACTGGCTCGAACTGCCCGACCCGTGCCGGGGCAACGCGTACGAGGCCGGGGGCCGGCACGTGCCCACGAACCTGCGCGAGGCGCTGGAGCTGTGGGAGAAGAGCGCGCTCGCGCTCGAAGTGTTCGGTGCCGAGGTCGTCGAGCACTACGCCAATGCCGCCCGGGTCGAACTCGCCGCGTTCGACGCGGTCGTGACCGACTGGGAATTGTTCCGTGGCTTCGAACGGATGTGAGGGATACGTGTCCGAAACGAAAGACCCGCACGAGGATCGGCGCGAACACGAGTACGAGGATCTGTACGACGTGATCAACCCGGCGACCGAGGAGGTCGTCGGCCGGATCGAGATGGCCGACGCCGACGCGGTGGCCGTCGCCGTGGCCAAGGCCCGGCACGCGTACGACGCTTGGCGCCGGGTCGCCCCCGGTGACCGGGCCCGCCTGTTGCGCCGATTCGGCGACCTGGTCGGCGAGGCCGCGGACGAGTTGGCCGCCCTGGAGGTCGCCGAGGCCGGCCACCCGATCGGCAACGCCCGCTGGGAGGTGGGCAACCTGCGTGACGTGCTGCACTACTACGCGGGCGCGCCCGAGCGGCTGACCGGCCGGCAGATCCCGGTCGCGGGCGGCATCGACCTGACCTTCCACGAACCGCTGGGCGTGGTCGGCCTGATCGTCCCGTGGAACTTCCCGCTGCCGATCCTGGGGTGGGGTCTGGCGCCGGCCCTGGCGGCCGGCAACACCGTCGTCGCCAAGCCCGCCGAGTACACCCCCCTGACCGCGCTGCGGGTGGCCGAGATCGGCCTCGAAGCCGGCCTGCCCGACGGCGTGTTCCAGGTACTGCCCGGCCGCGGCACCGAGGCCGGCCGGGCCCTGGTCGAGCACCCCGACGTGCGCAAGATCGTATTCACCGGCTCCACCGCCGTCGGTAAGGACATCGCGGCCCGCGCGGCCGGCCAGGTCAAGCGGGTCACCCTCGAACTCGGTGGCAAGAGCGCCAACATCGTGTTCGCCGACGCCGATCTCGACGCGGCCGCCGACCCGATGGCGTTTTGCGACAACACCGGCCAGGACTGCTGTGCGCGGACTCGGATCCTGGTCCAACGCGACGTGCTCGACGAGTTCCTGGTCGGCCTCCGAGCCAAGGTCGAGGCGTTGCGCACCGGCGATCCCACCGATCCGGCCACCGACCTGGGCCCGCTGATCTCGGCCCGCCAGCGCGAGCGCGTCGCCGGCTACGTCCCGGCCGACGCACCGGTCGCGTTTCGCGGCGAGGTGCCGTCGGGGCCGGGGTTCTGGTTCCCGCCGACCGTGTTGTCCCCGGTCGCGAGCGGCGACCGGGTCGCCACGGACGAGATCTTCGGTCCGGTCGCCGCCGTCGTGCCGTTCGACGACGAGGCCGACGCGATCCGGATCGCCAACGACACCGCGTACGGCCTGGCCGGCTCGATCTGGACCCGCGATCTCGGCCGCGCGCTGCGGGTGGCCCGCGGCGTCGAGGCCGGCAACCTGTCGGTCAACTCGCACTCGGCCGTCCGCTACTGGACGCCCTTCGGCGGCTTCAAACAGTCGGGCCTGGGCCGCGAACTCGGACCGGACGCGCTCGCCGCGTTCACCGAGACGAAGAACGTGTTCATCGCCACCGACGAGCACTGACAGCGCGGACCGCGGCCGAGCACCGGCACCGCGAGCCGCGGTCCGGTACGGAACCCGCGGGTCGCGGTAGTCACCGACCCGACCGACTTCACGAACATCACCCACCCGACCGACAAGAACCGAGGAAACAGGGCGACATGCAGCGATTCGAGGGACGTACCGCCGTCATCACCGGCGCCGGATCCGGCATCGGCCTCGCGACCGCCAAACGGCTTGCCGCCGAAGGCGCCAACGTCGTGGTCGTCGACATCGACGACACGTCGGGCACGGCCGCGGCCGAGGCCGTCGGCGGGCGATACGTTCGCGCCGACGTCACCAGCGAGGACGACGTCCGCGCGATGTACGAGAGCGCGTTCGACGCGTACGGCCGGATCGACGTCGCGTTCAACAACGCCGGCATCTCGCCGCCGGACGACGACTCGATCCTGACCACCGGGCTCGACGCCTGGAAGCGCGTCCAGGACGTCAACCTGACCAGCGTCTACCTGTGCTGCAAGTACGTGATCCCGTACATGCAACGCCAGGGCAAGGGCTCGATCGTCAACACCGCGTCGTTCGTCGCGCGGATGGGCGCGGCCACGTCGCAGATCTCGTACACCGCGTCCAAGGGCGGCGTGCTCGCGATGTCGCGCGAGTTGGGCGTGCAGTTCGCCCGCGAGGGGATCCGGGTCAACGCGCTGTGCCCGGGGCCGGTGGACACCCCGCTGCTGCAGAAGTTGTTCGCCGAGGATCCCGAGCGGGCCGCGCGCCGACTGGTACACATTCCGGTCGGGCGGTTCGCCCGGCCGGAGGAGATCGCCGCCGCCGTCGCGTTCCTGGGCAGCGACGACGCCTCCTTCGTCACCGCGTCGGAGTTCCTGGTGGACGGCGGGCTTTCCGGCGCGTATGTGACGCCGCTGTGATCGGCGCCCACCGCGCGCCGCTGATCGGCGTCAGCGCGTACACCGTGCTCGCCCGCTGGGGCGTGTGGGAGATGCCGGCGACGGTGTTGCCCACGACCTACACCGACGCGGTCGTGGCGGCCGGCGGCGTGCCCGTCGTACTGCCGGCCGACGCCGCGCACGCCGACGTCTACCTCGACCGGATCGACGCGCTCGTGCTCGCCGGCGGCGGAGACGTGGATCCGGCCGGCTACGGCGCCGAGCCGCACCCGCGTACCGGGGGCGTGAACCCGCTCCGCGACGCGTCCGAACTGATGTTGCTGCGCGGCGCGCTGGAACGCCGGTTGCCCGTGCTCGGGATCTGCCGGGGGCTGCAACTGCTCAACGTCGCCCGCGGCGGCACGCTGCACCAGCACCTTCCCGAGGTCGTCGGCAGCGACGTGCACGCGAGCGCGCCCGCGACGTGGTCCACGCACGGCGTCCGGGCGCGGCCCGACACGCACGTCGCGCGACTGCACGGGCGGCTCGACCTGGACGTGGTCACCTACCACCACCAGGGCATCGACCGGCTCGGTCGGGGCCTGACGGCCACCGCGCACGCGCCCGACGGGACGATCGAGGCGGTCGAGGACCACGCGTTCCCGTTCCTGGTCGCGGTGCAATGGCATCCGGAGATGCGGGATGATCCATCCCTTTTGCGGGGACTGGTGCGCGTCGCGGCAAAGGCGGGTGCAGGCGTCGGCACGTGATCACGATTGAGTTCGTTCCCGTCACGGTTGCGTGACGGGTCGAACGAGTGGGCGAATGGTCCGGTTTCCGGCAAGTAATGTCGCCGGACGTGACCCTCACCGCCTTACTCGTTCTGGTGCTCGCGAGCCTGCTCGCGGTCGCCGACTGGGTGGCCGTCGCGCGGGAGCGAATCCCGCTCGCTCGGCTGCTCGGGCCTGCGGTGATCTGCGCCCTCGTGGTCGTCGTCTGGTCGTTCGACGACGTCGACGGGGCCTGGCGCGCGCTGTTCAGCGTCGCGCTCGCGCTCTCGCTCGTGCGCGACGTGCTCGCGCCGCGCTGGTTCGCCGGCGCGGTCGTGGCCTCGCTGTTCGCCCACGTCGTCTACGTCGTGGGTTTCCAACGCATGGGCTGGTCGTGGCTGTGGGCCGCCGCGGGCATCGTGGTCGTGCTGCTCGCGGCGGGCGCGTACGCGGCGCATGTGGTCACCGGCGTGCGCGCGACCTCGCCCCTGTACACCGGGACGGTCGTCCTCTACGTCGGCGTCGTATCGCTGATGGTGGTCGCCGCCGCCGGGACGGGCCGGCCGACCGCGGTCGCCGGCGCGTTCCTGTTCTACGCCTCCGACACCCTGGTCGGCTGGAACAGATTCCGGGCGCCGACGCCCTATGCGCCGGTGCTGATCGCGGTCGCCTACCACCTCGCCCAGATGCTGCTCGTGCTGTCGCTCACGGTGGGTGCTCCCGGGCTGTGACCGTCCTGCGGTAACCTGAGCGCATGCGTGCCGTACTGCTGCTTACCGGGCCGCGCTGAGCAGACCGGGTGGAGGACCGCTCCCACCCGACTCGGCGCGGCGACCCCTCCTGTGCGAGGGGTCTTTTCGTTTCCCGGGTTGTTCTCGGGGGCGATTCCGGGGGCGTTGCCCGGGTTGAGTTCCGGGTCCTGTCCCGGGGCGACTCTCGGGTCGGGTCCCGGGGTCGGACCTCCGGTTGTTTCCCGGGGACTGCCCGCAAACCGGTATCCGGCAGCCGAGACTGCCCACACTTCGATGGTTGAGGACGATGACCGAGATGACGCAGGGCCCTGCCGGCAATGCCGACGCCCCGACCGAGCCCTACCGCTACAACGCCGCCCTGGCCGGCGACATCGAGAAGCGGTGGCAGGAACGCTGGGCGGCCGAGGGCACGTTCGAGGCGCCGAACCCGGCCGGCCCGCTGGGCGAGCCGGAGAAGGTCGCCGGACGGCCCAAGATGATGGTGATGGACATGTTCCCGTACCCCTCGGGCGCGGGCCTGCACGTCGGTCACCCGCTGGGCTTCATCGCGACCGACGTCTACGCCCGCTTCAAGCGGATGACCGGCCACAACGTGCTGCACACGCTGGGCTACGACGCGTTCGGCCTGCCCGCCGAGCAGTACGCGGTGCAGACCGGCACGCACCCGCGGATCACCACCGAGGCGAACATCGCCAACATGCGTCGCCAACTGCGCCGCCTGGGTCTGGGACACGACCAACGCCGCTCGATCGCGACCACCGACCCGGCGTACTACCGCTGGACGCAGTGGATCTTCCTGCAGATCTTCAACTCGTGGTACGACCCCGAGGCGCCGGGCGCCGACGGCGGCGTGGGCCGTGCCCGGCCGATCGCCGAACTGGTCGAGCAGTTCGAGAAGGGCACCCGGCCCACCCCGGACGGCCGCGCGTGGGCGGACCTGACCGGCACCGAGCGCTCCGCCGTGCTGGACGACCACCGCCTGGCGTACGTCTCGCAGGCCCCCGTCAACTGGTGCCCGGGACTGGGCACCGTACTGGCGAACGAGGAGGTCACCGCCGACGGCCGCAGCGAGCGCGGCAACTTCCCCGTCTTCAAGGCCGACCTGCGCCAGTGGATGATGCGGATCACGTCCTACGCCGACCGTCTGCTGGGCGACCTGGACAAACTGGACTGGCCCGAGCCGATCAAGCTGATGCAGCGCAACTGGATCGGCCGGTCCGAGGGCGCGAAGGTGTCCTTCGCGACGGACGCGGAGCCGATCGAGGTCTTCACGACGCGCCCCGACACCCTGTTCGGCGCCACCTACATGGTCCTGGCACCCGAGCACTCCCTGGTCGACGCGATCACCGCCGACGCGTGGCCCGAGGGCATCCCGTCCGTGTGGACGGGCGGCGCCGCGACCCCCGCCGAGGCGGTCGCCGCCTACCGCCGGTTCGCCGGCTCCAAGAGCGACATCGAGCGGCAGAGCGAGGGCAAGGACAAGACCGGCGTCTTCACCGGCGCCTACGCGACCAACCCGGTCGACGGCGCAAAGGTCCCCATCTTCATCGCCGACTACGTCCTGATGGGCTACGGCACCGGCGCGATCATGGCGGTGCCCGCGCACGACCACCGCGACTTCGAGTTCGCGCGCGCCTTCGAACTGCCGATCCGCTGCGTCGTACAGCCCACCGACGACCGCGACATCGCCGACACGAGCGAGTGGCCCGACGCGTTCGTGTCGTACGACGCCGCGCTGGTCAACAGCGCCGGCGAGGGCATCACGCTGGACGGCCTGGGCGTCGTGGACGCCAAGAAGGCCGTCACCGAATGGCTGGTCGCGCGCGGCATCGGCGAAGCCACGATCAACTTCAAGCTGCGCGACTGGCTGTTCTCGCGCCAGCGCTACTGGGGCGAGCCGTTCCCGATCGTCTTCGACGAGGACGGCGTCGCGCACGCGCTGCCCGAGTCGATGCTGCCGATCGAACTGCCCGAGGTCGACGACTACCGCCCGCGAACGTTCGACCCGAACGACGCGGACACCAAGCCCGAGACACCGCTGTCGCGCAACGAGGACTGGGTCACCGTCACCCTGGACCTGGGCGACGGGCCGCGCCCGTACCGCCGCGAGACCAACACGATGCCCAACTGGGCCGGTTCGTGCTGGTACGAGCTGCGCTACCTGGACCCGACCAACTCCGAAGCCCTGGTCGACCCCGAGGTCGAGAAGTACTGGATGGGCCCGAAGCACGAAGGCCACACCGGCGGCGTGGACCTGTACGTGGGCGGCGTCGAGCACGCGGTCCTGCACCTGCTGTACTCGCGCTTTTGGCACAAGGTGCTGTTCGACCTGGGCCACGTGTCCTCGTTCGAACCGTTCCACAAGCTGTTCAACCAGGGCTACATCCAGGCGTACGCCTACATCGACGAGCGTGGCATGTACGTCCAGGCGGACGAGGTCGCCGAGCGCGACGGGGAGTTCTTCCTGGGCGAGCAGAAGGTCAAGCGCGAGTACGGGAAGATGGGCAAGTCGCTGAAGAACTCGGTGACTCCCGACCAGATGGCCGAGGAGTACGGCGCGGACACGCTGCGCCTGTACGAGATGTCGATGGGCCCGCTGGAGATCTCCCGCCCGTGGGACACCCGGGCCGTGGTCGGCTCCTACCGCTTCCTGCAGCGGCTGTGGCGCAACATCGTGGACGAGAAGACCGGCGAGATCGTCGTGGTCGACGAGCCGGCCGACGAGGCCACGCTGCGCGCCACCCACAAGGCGATCGACGGCATGCGCCGGGACATGGACGCGCTGCGCTTCAACACCGCGATCGCCAAGGCCATCGAGCTGAACAACGCGCTGGTCAAGCTGCCGGCCGTGCCGCGGGAGATCGCGGAGAAGCTGGTCCTGATGGTCGCGCCGCTGGCGCCGCACGTCGCCGAGGAACTGTGGTCGCGGCTGGGCCACGGCGCCACGATCACGTACGAGCCGTTCCCGGAGCCGGACCCGACCTACCTGGTCGAGGAGACGGTCACGTGCGTCGTGCAGGTCAAGGGCAAGGTCAAGGCCCGCCTGGACGTGCCGCCGGGGATCGGCGAGGACGCGCTGCGCGAACTGGCGCTGGGCGACCCGTCGGTGGTGGCGGCGCTGGACGGCGCGGGGGTGCGGATGGTGATCGTGAAGCCGCCGCGGCTGGTGAACGTCGTTCCGGCCTAGAGGGTGAGCCGGGGCGGACTCGGAGTGGGTGGCCGAGTCCGGTTCGGCGGGGCTCGGTCGGGTCGGGCCGGGTCGGCTCGGCTCGGGTTGTCGGGTGGTCGGGTGGTCGGTCGCTTCGTGCGGCCGGCCCCTCGGGTCGCGGCCATGGGGTGATGGGTCGATCGCGCGGTGGTTCGGGGGTGCGGTCGGCCGGTGGCCTGGTGGGACCGTGGCTCGGTGGCTCGGTGGCTCGGTGGCTCGGTGGCTCGGCCGCTCGGTGGGCGGTGGGGCGTTCGTTCGTGGGTCGGTTTTGAGGCGGCGGTGCCGAGGCGGCGGTTACGCGCCGGAGTCGGGGCCGTTTCCGGTCGGTGACGATCGGTCGGGAACGCGGTGATTTCCGCCGCGTGCGTATCGAAGGGTCCGCACGGCGTTAGTGTGAGGGGATACCTTCCGGCCCCCACCAGGCAGGAGACGCCCCGTGACGTTCGCCGACGGTTCCTTGGCCACCCTCTCGACGGCCGACGGCGCCGAAGCCTTCGGCGCGGTCCTCGGCGCAGGGGTGCTCGCGTGTCTCGTGCTCGTGGGCGTCGTGGTCGGCCTCGTCACGATGCTGCGCCGCGCGGTGCGCCGCCGCATCGACCGGCACGCGCCCCAGATGCGGGGTCTGGTCGAGGACGCGGCGTCGAAGGCTCGTTCGTACACCCTCACGGGTGGCGCGGGCGAGGCGGCGCGGATGCGAAGTTCGGTGCGTCGTTCGCTCGACCAGACCCGTCGGGTCCTGGAGGCGGGCTACGCGCACGACGGCCAACTGTCGGACGCGGTCGCGCTGCTGCGTCGGCTCGACGGTTTCGCGCAGGCTCTCGACACCGATTTGCGGTTGGCCGAGCGTGAGCCCGACAAGGCCAGGGTCGACCGCGAACTGCCCACGCTCAAGGACCGCGCCGATCGGATCGAGCACGCCGCCGCATCCCTGCGGTGGGCCGTTCAGGATCGCGAACGCCACCTGGGTGAGGACGAGTTGGATCGGCTCGGGGTCGAGGTCGAGCGGGAGGCCGCGGCGTTGCGGGCCTACGCCGACGAGAACCAGACCGGTTCGAAGCGGCTGACCTGAGCGTTTCGCGGACGACGTGCCGTCGGCATACGGTCGGGTGCGCGTCGGTCGCGACGGAGGGCCTGTGGTCGGTCCGTGGTCGGTCTGTGGTCGACTCGCTGTCGACGGGTCCCGACGAAGGGACGCGTCTGGCACACCATGGCGCGCGCCACCCGCGGGTCAGGGCGTGGCAAGGTGACAGTGGACAGTGGTTGCCGGCGTGCGATTCGGGCACCCTGATTCGTACTTTTTTCGCGTGTTGATTCGTATGTCTTGATCACCATTTTTGACTTTTGATGTGTTTTTCAGCGGTGTCTCGCATCGGTCCGAGTCGGGGCCGTCGGGACACCCACCCCGCCCCCTGTCGTCTCACATTCGGGTGGTTGCCCGCTCATGCCGACGATGCCGACGATGCCGACCGATATCGCCGTGGTCACGGACTCCACGGCCTACTTGCCCGTGGAACTCGTCGAGCGGCACCGCCTGGTGGTGGTACCGCTCAAGGTCGTGTTGCGCGGCCGTCCGCTGGACGACGGCACCGAGGCCACCCCGACCCAACTCGTCGACGCGCTGCGCCAACGACGGATCGTGACGACGTCGCGGCCGGCGCCGGAGACCTTCGCCGAGACGTATCGCGAACTCGCCGAGAAGGGCGCGACGGGCATCGTCTCGATCCACATCTCCGGTGAGCTGTCCGGCACATACGAGGCCGCGCTCCTGGCCGCGCGCGACGCCGAGGTGCCGGTGCGGGTGGTGGACTCGCGCACGCTCGGGATGGGGATGGGCTTCGCGGTGCTGACCGCGGCCGAGGCGGCGGCCGACGGCGCGACCGTCGAGGAGGCGGCGGTGGCGGCGGAGAAGCGCGCGTACGCGACGGCGGGACTGTTCTACGTGGACACCCTGGAGTATCTGCGACGGGGCGGGCGGATCGGCGCGGCGGCGGCGTTCATGGGCACGGCGCTGGCGGTCAAGCCGCTGTTGCACGTGAGCGACGGGTTGCTCGCGCCGCTGGAGAAGGTACGGACGTCGGCCCGCGCGATCAGCCGGCTGGAGGAACTGGCCGTCGAACGAGCGGGTGCCGGGCCGGTCGACATCGCGGTACACCACCTGGCGAGCGCGGAACGGGCGGAGGCGTTGGCGGGACGGCTGCGCGAGCGGTTGCCGGGGCTGGGTGAGCTGTATGTGAGCGAGGTGGGCGCGGTGATCGGGGCGCATGCGGGGCCGGGGTTGTTGGCTGTGGTGGTTTCGCCTCGGTAGGGGTGGGCGGGTGGGTCCGGCCGGCCGTGGGGATGTGGGCTTGCGTGGGTGGTTTGGTCACCCACTTGGAGCAGGCCCTTCGGCAGGGGCGGCGATGTGGTCCGGTCACGGTCACCCACGTGAGGTAGTTCGCGTTTCCACAGGCGGGTAGTTGTCCACACCCTGCCGGCGAGCCGATCGTGAGCGGTGCCCGGCGACCTAGTTTCGGGACATGTCCGGACCGCCGTCACCGTTCCCGCCTCCCTCATCTCTCTCGCTTCCCTCCCCTTCTTCACCTCTCTCACCCCTCTCGGCTTCCTCACCTCTCTCACCTCTCTCGGCTTCGTCACCTTCCCCACTGCCACCAGGCCCGCCGTTCTCGGTCTGCTCACCTCGGCGTCTCTCGTTCTCGCCTTCGTCGTCGGGCTGGGGCTCACCGTTCTCGTCGGCGCGCGGTGTCGGAGTGGGCTCCGCAGTGCCCCCGCCGGTGGGGGTGGCGGCGGGAGCGGTGGCTTTCGCGTCGTCGGCGCCTCGGCCGGCCGCGGAGCGGGTCGAGGCGATGTTCGGAGCGCGTGGTGAGCCGTTCGCCCCGACGGCCGGGGAAGAGCCCGGGTTCGCCCGGGGGCCGGCGCGGGCTCCGGCGCCGGGCAGGCGGGTGGTCGAGGCGGTGGCCGACCGGATGCCCGCGCGGTTTCGGGTCGGGGTGGACCGGCGGGCGGTTGCGGCGGTCGCGGTGCTCGCGCTCGTGGCCGTGGCGCTTGCCGTGGTCGGGTGGTGGCGGGCCCGACCGCAGAGCGTGGAGGCACCGGCGACGGCGGCCGGGGGTGTCTCGGCGGTCGTGGCGACAGGGCATCCGGTGACGGATCAGCCGGCGCCGACCCCGGCGGCTTCGGCAGTCGGCCCGATCACCGTCCATGTCGCGGGCAAGGTGGTCCACCCCGGTGTGGTGGTGTTGCCACCGGGGTCCCGCGTGGCCGACGCCCTCCAGGCGGCCGGGGGCCCGCTGCCCGCCGCCGACCTGGCGACCCTCAACCTGGCCCGCCCCTTGGCCGACGGCGAACAGGTCCCGGTGGGCGTGCCGGGTGTCCCGGCCGCCGCCCCCGGAGCCGTCCCGGCGGGCTCCTCCGCTCCGGTGGCCGGCCCACTCGACCTCAACACCGCGACGGCCGAGCAGCTGGAGCAACTCCCCGGCGTAGGCCCGGTCCTGGCCCGACAGATCCTCGAAAAGCGCATGCAACTGGGCGGCAGATTCGCCTCCATCGACCAACTCCGCCAGATCCGCGGCATCGGCGACCGCAAATTCGCCGACATCAAACCCAAGGTCCGGGTATGACCGGCGGCCGGGGAAAGCGACCGGGTCCAGGTCCCGGTGTATCGATCGGCGGAGTCTGCGCCGAGAACGCCGGTCCCGGTGATGGGGAGCATGGGTGCGGCCCCGGGCCGGGCACATCGGTCGACAGAGCCGGCGCGAAGAATGTTCGTTCCGGTGGGTTGGGGCGGCGGGCCGAAGCCGGCGTGCGCGGGTCGGTTGGTGACGTTCGACCGGACGGTGTTCATGCTGGGGGGCTGGGGCATCGGTTCGGGGCCGGGGCGCACGGGCCGCTGGATGAGGTCTGCTCGGACGGTGCTTGCTGCGGTGACCTGGAGAGTCGGTCCGGGATCGGGCCACGCTCGGCCGCCGCTCGGGTGCGCCCGCGGAACCTTCGTGCCGGTTGCCTGGGGAACCGGTCCGAATCCTTGTTCCGCTTGTCGGTGGGCGAGCGTTGCTCAAGGGGTGTCGATCGGGAGGCTGTCGGGGTCGAAGCGGAGGCCGATCTCGGCTTGCCGACCGTGTGGGTGACGGGTCGTCAGGGGGCCGCCGTGGGTCGAACGGTTGCAGCCGCGCGAAGGGCGTGGGGCAGCGGTTGGCGCGGGGGCCGGGCGTGAGCGGGCGGCGGAGGTGGGCGGGCATGGCCGACGCCCGGCTCGTGCCCGGGGCGGTCGGGGCCTGGGCGGCGGCGTGGGGTGCGCCGCTGGTGCCGTTGTGGGCATGCGTGGTTTCGGCCTCGGTCGCGGTGCTTGCCGCCGTGGTGCTGACGGCGTGGCGCCGGGCCGTGGCAGCGGTCGTGCTGATGTGTGTCGCGGCCGGCGGGACCGTGGCGGGGCTGCGTACGGCGGCCGACCGTTCCGGGCCCATCGCCGAGTCGGCGCGGCGTGGCGGTGAGGCTGTGGTCGAACTGAGCGTACGGAGCGACCCCGAGCGTCGGCTCACCCGCGTGCGGGGCAGCGAACTCGGCGCGCCTCCCACGGTGTTCGCCGCCCGGATCGAGCAGGTGGACCACACGCGCGTCCGTACACCCGTCGCGGTGCTGGCGACCGGGCCCGAGGCCGGATCCTGGCTCGGGTTGCTCCCGAGCACCCGGGTCCGGGTGCACGGCCGCTTCGTGTCCGGCAAGGGTGGCTCGGCCCTGCTCCTGGTTCGCGGCGCCCCGGAGCAGACCGCCGGGGCTGTTGCCCACCAACGCTTCGCGGGTCGACTCCGCGCTCGCCTGCGGGACGCGTGCGCGGATCTACCGCCGGCCGCGCGCGGACTGCTGCCGGGCCTGGTCGTGGGGGATACGAGCCGGCTCCCGGCCGACCTCGAAGCCGACTTCAAGACGACCGAATTGACCCATTTGACTGCTGTGAGCGGCACCAACATCACCATCCTGCTGGGCTTCGTGCTCTTCCTGCTCCGCCGCGGCGGACTACACGGTCGAGTCCTGCCCGTCGTGGGCGCGATCACGGTGGCCGCCTTCGTGGTCGTCGCCCGACCCGAACCCAGCGTGCTGCGTGCGGCGGCGATGGGCCTGGTCACCCTGGTAGCGCTCTATACCGGCCGAACCCGCCGCGGCCTGCCCGCGCTCGCCGTGGCGGTCCTGGGCCTCGTGCTGCTCGACCCGACTCTGGCCCGGTCGTACGGGTTCGCGCTGTCCGTCCTGGCCACCGGGGCGCTCCTGCTGCTCGCCCCGCACTGGACGCGCCGGCTCCGGGCCAGGGGGTGGCCCAAGTGGGCGGCGGTCGTGGTCGCCGTACCGCTTGCCGCGCAAGCCGTGTGCGGGCCGCTCGTGGTCACCTTCGCGGGGCGGGTCAGTCTGGTCGCCGTTCCGTGCAACCTGCTCGCCGAGTTCGCGGTGGCGCCCGCGACGGTGCTGGGCTTCGTCACTCTCGTCCTCGCATCGGTGTGGCTACCGCTCGCGCGCGTGGTGGCGTGGCTCGCGTCCTGGCCGGTCGGGTGGATCGCGGGGGTGGCCCGTACCGGCGCGGGCCTCCCGGGCGCCGCCGTCACCTGGCCGCCCGGTGTGCTGGGCGGGGTGGCGCTCGCGGCGATCACGGCCGCCGCGATCCCGGTGCTTCGCGTGCTGCGCAGGGACCGGTCGCATCCCGCGCGCCGAAGGACCGTGCCCGCGTGGCCGAGGGCCCTGGGCTCCGCGCTGCTCGCGGGCGTCGCCGTCCTGGTTTTGCTCCGCCCGCCGACTCTGGTCCAGCCGCTCACCGGTTGGCCGCCACCCGACTGGCACCTGGTGATGTGCCAGGTGGGCCAAGGCGACGCGATCGTACTCAACGCCGGGGCCGGCGCGGGCGTCCTGGTCGACGCGGGCCCCGACCCCCTCGCGGTGGACCGCTGCCTGCGCGATCTGGGTATCCACCGACTGCCGCTCGTGGTGCTCACCCACTTCCACGCCGACCACGTCGAAGGGCTGCCCGGAGCGCTCCGGGGCCGGGCGGTCGGTGAGATCCAGGGCACCGCCCTCGCCGAGCCGGCGGGCGAGGTGGCCCGGGTCCGCCGCTGGGCGGCCGCTGCGGGGCTGTCCCCGACGATCGCGCGCGACGGCGAGCGGCGGGCGGTGGCCAACCTGACGTGGCAGGTTCTCGCCCCACCCCCGACCGACACCGGCGGCTCGGCGGCCAACAACGCGAGCGTGGTCCTGCTCGCACAGCGCCGCGGCGTCCGCCTCCTGTTGACCGGCGACGTGGAAACCGAGGCCCAGACCGCCTTGCGCCCCCGCCTCGCCGGGCAACGCGTCGACGTCCTCAAGGTCCCCCACCACGGCTCCGCCCGCCAGGACCCGGCCCTCCTGCGCGCGCTACGCCCCCGTCTGGCCCTGATCTCGGTAGGCCGCGACAACCCTTACGGCCACCCGTCCCGCGCGACCCGAATCCTGCTCACCACAACCGGCACCAAAGTCCTCCGCACCGACACCGACGGCCCCATCGCCATCACAGGCTCCCCAACCCACCTGAAAGCGGTAGCAAGAGGCCCGAACTCCGATTCCCAAGCCGCCTCCACCGACCAGGCCAGGCCCGGCCCAAGCCCGAGCCCACCCCAACGACCAAGCCCGCCCTCAAGCCCAAGCCCGGGCGCACCCCCGACGACCGGGCCCGCCCTCAAGTCCAAGCCCGGGC
>NZ_WWJX01000400.1 GCF_009865215.1 Streptomyces sp. SID3343
CGGCCGTCACGGCGAGCAACGCGTCGGTGGTCAGGCCCGGATCGGGTACGCCCGCACGGTCCAGAAGGCCGTCGCCGCGCGCGAGTTCCCGGGCCAGCCAGGTCGTGGCGGCGGCTGCCGTCGGATCGCTCGACGTGGACGGCAGCACCCGCCATGTCGCGGTGGCGGAACCCGCGTTGCCCGCCGGGTCCGTGGCCGTCACGACCAGCGTGTGCGGGCCGACGCCCAGGTTCTCGCCGCGCCACGGCGACGCGCACGACGCGCCGACCCCGCCGTCGAGGGAGCAGACCACGTCGGCGGTCGGGTCGTCGACGGTGAAGGCGACGGTCGCCTCGCGGTCCGGGCCTTCGGGTCGGGGGAGCGAGGTGAGCGTGACGACGGGGGCGACCGGATCCGGGCCGGTGACCCGGCGGATTCGATGGCTGTCCGGCTCGGCCAGGTACACGTGCCCGGACGGATCGGTCGCCAGCCCCGACTTCCCGTACACCGAAGCGGTCGTCGCGGGCAGGCCGTCCCCGGCATGGCCGGCGGTGCCGTTGCCCGCGAACGTGGAGATGACGCCGTCGGCGAGGCTCACGACACGGATCCGCCCGGCCTCGGACACGTACACCCGGCCGTCCGGGCCGACGGCGACGCCGGCGAGGTCGGTCAGGTCCGCCCCGGTCGCGGGCCCGCCGTCGCCGACGGTCCCCTTCGGGCCGCCGCCGGCGACGGTG
>NZ_WWJX01000401.1 GCF_009865215.1 Streptomyces sp. SID3343
CCGTGCACGCCGCCGCCCGGGTGCGCCGACGCCGAGGCCAGGTACAGGCCGGTCACCGGCGTCTCCGGCCGGCCGGTACCGGGCACCGGGCGGAAGATCAACTGTTGGTGCACCGCGGTGGTGCCCCCGTTGAGCGCGCCGCCCACCAGACTCTCGTCGAGTCGCTCCAGGACGGGCGGCGTCAGCACCCGGCGCGCCTTGATCCGATCGCGAAAACCCGGGGCGAACCGCTCCACCTGGGCCTCGATCCGATCCGCGTAGACCGCCGTCTCGCGCTCGTCCCACGTACCGGTCAGCGTGCCGTCGCCCAGGTCCTCGACGACGTGTTGGGGAACGTGCGAGTAGGCCCACGCCGACTCGGTCCCGGCCGGGGAACGGGTGGGGTCCGTCGTCGTCATCTGCCCCAACAGCGTGAACGGGTGGCGCGGCAGCCGACCGGTGGTGACCTGCATCGCGTGGTCGGACATCTCGTTCAGGTCCGCGGCCAGGTGCACCGTCCCCGCCGCGCCGCTCTCCGGGTCGGCCCACGGGATCGGCCCGTCCAGCGCCCAGTCCACCTTGACCGTCCCCAGGTCCCACTGGAAGCGCCGAATGTCGTCGCGCAGCCGCGTCGGCAGGTCGTCCCACGACACCAGACCGCCGTACAGGGCCGGCGCCGGCACGTCCGCCAGGATCGCCCGCCCCGCCCGCACCGCGTCCCCGTCGGCCGTGCGGACACCCAACGCGCGCCCCCCGCGCACGACCACGGAGGTCACCCGCGTACCGCAGCGCACGGTGCCGCCG
>NZ_WWJX01000402.1 GCF_009865215.1 Streptomyces sp. SID3343
GGTTCGCACCCTCGTGCCGGGTGGGTTCGCACCCTCGTGCCCTGCCGGTTCGCGCCCTCGTGCCGAGTTGGTTCGCGCCCTCAGGCCGGGTAGGCGCGGGCCTCGGTGGCCTTGACCGCCGCCCACACGATCGCCCCGGGCGCGAGGTCGAGTTCGGCGACCGCGAGCGGGGTGACGTCGGCGAGCAGCGGCAGCGGCCCGGTCAGTTCGATCCGGACGGTGTCGCCGTGCAGTTCCATGCCGTCCACCCGCACCTGCCACACGTTGCGCGGGCTGCCGTCGGGACGAGTCCGGTACAGGGTCACCGCGGACGGCGGGAAGGCGACGAACACCTCGGCCGCCTCCGGGAGTTCGGCCACCACGAGTCGCTCGCCGCCGGCCAGCTCGACACCGTGGTCGTGGGTTCGACCCCGGTAGAGGTTGAGCCCGACCAGGCGCGCGACGTAGTCGGTACGCGGGTGCCGGGCCACCTCCGCCGGCGTGCCCTCCTGGACCGCACGGCCGGCCTCGATCACGGTGAGCCGGTCGGCGAGCACCATCGCGTCCAGCGGGTCGTGCGTGATCACCACCGCGACGCCGTCGAAGTCGGCCAGGTGCCGGCGCAGCGTCGCGCGCACCTCCACTCGGGTGCGGGCGTCGAGCGCGGCCAGCGGCTCGTCGAGCAGGAGCAACCGCGGGTGGGTGGCCAGCGCGCGGGCGAGC
>NZ_WWJX01000403.1 GCF_009865215.1 Streptomyces sp. SID3343
CGCAGCGAGTTCGGCCCGCGCGCGCTGGGCCACCGCAGCCTGCTCGCGCATCCCGGGCGCGCGTCCAACCTGGAGCGCCTCAACGACGTCAAGGGTCGCGAACAGTTCCGCCCGGTGGCCCCGATGGTGCTCGCCGAGCGCGCCGCCGAACTCTTCGACGGACCCGTCCCGAGCCGGTACATGCTCTTCACCCACGACGTCGCCGAGCACTGGCGCGAACGCATCCCCGCCGTCGTCCACGTCGACGGCACCGCGCGCATCCAGACCGTCGACGGGGGCGACAATCCCCTGCTGGCGCGCATGCTCGGCATTTTCGAACAGCTCACCGGGCTGCCGGTGGTGGTCAACACGAGTCTCAACACCGCCGGGCGACCGATGGTCGACGACCCGCGCGACGCGCTGGAGTGCTTCGGGTCCGCACCCGTCGACCTGTTGGCGCTCGGGCCGTTCGTGGTGCGGCGCCCGGCGATGGGCGACGGAGCGGGGGCCCTGTGAACGTCGACGACGCGAAGGATCCCACCGTGCCCACACCCACGTACGCCGTGGTGGTACCGACCATGGGCCGCCCCGAATTGAACCGCTGTCTCTCCTCGCTCGCGGCGGCCTCGGGCCCACTGCCGCAAGCCGTGATCGTCGTCGACGATCGGCCCGAGACTCCCGATCCGTTGCGCCTGGACGTGCCCGAGGCGCTCGCCGGCCTGACGAAGGTGTTCAGCACCGGCGGCGGCGGACCGGCCGGCGCCCGCAACACCGGCTGGCGCGCCGCCCCGGTCGACGTCGACTGGGTGGCGTTCCTGGACGACGACGTCGAGGTGACGTCGACGTGGCGCGCCGATCTGGTCACCGACCTCGCCGAGGCCGCGCCCGGGGTGGGCGCGGTCCAGGGCAGGTTGGAGGTGCCGTTGCCGAGCGAGCGTCGGCCCACCGACTGGGAGCGCGGCACCCGCGGCCTCGCGGACGCGGCGTGGGCGACCGCCGACATGGCCTACCGGCGCGACGCGTTGATCGAGACCGCCGGCTTCGACGCCAGATTTCGACGAGCCTTCCGCGAGGACGCCGACCTCGCGCTGCGCACCCGGGAGGCCGGCTGGCATCTCACCCGCGGCCGGCGCCTGACCCGGCACCCGGTCCGACCCACCGACCGATGGGTGAGCACCCGCGTCCAGGCCGGCAACGCCGACGACGTCCTGATGACCCGACTGCACGGGCGCGACTGGTACCGCCGAGCCGCCGCGCCGCGCGGCCGTCGCCCCGTCCACGTGAGCGTGACCGCGCTGGGCGTGCTGAGCGTGGGGGCCGCGCTGACCGGCCGGCGCCGAATCGCTCTCGCGGCGGCCGGCGGATGGCTGCTCGGCACCGCCGAGTTCGCGTGGACGCGCATCCGGCCCGGCCCCCGGGATCGACCGGAGACGACGACGATGCTCCTTACCAGCGCGCTGATCCCACCGCTCGCGAGCGCGCACTGGCTGCGCGGGCTGTGGCGCCATCGCGCGGTGCGACGCGCCGGCGTCCGGCCCCGCGCGGTGCTCTTCGACCGCGACGGCACCCTGGTGCACGACGTCCCCTACAACGACCGTCCCGACAAGGTCGAACCCATGCTCGGCGCGGTGGAGGCGGTACGTCTGTTGCGGGCCGCGGGCATCCGAACGGCCGTGGTGAGCAACCAGTCGGGCGTGGCCCGCGGCCTGATCGCGCCCGCCGATCTGCAACGGGTCAACGAGCGGGTGGACGAGCTCTTCGGACCGTTCGAGGCGTGGGCGGTGTGCCCGCACGGGCCCGACGACGACTGCGTGTGCCGCAAGCCGCGGCCGGGCCTGATCCGTGAGGCGGCACGCCGGCTGGGGTTGCGCCCCGACGAGTGCGTGGTCGTCGGTGACATCGGCGCCGACGTCGCCGCCGCCCGCGCGGCCGGCGCGCGCAGCATCCTGGTGCCCACCGACACCAC
>NZ_WWJX01000404.1 GCF_009865215.1 Streptomyces sp. SID3343
CGGGTGGCTTTGTGCTATCGGGCGGGCGACAGGCGACGGGGGCGGCCCTGGCCCGGACCCACCGGCGGTCAGGAGCCTCGGGTTTCCCGGCGAAACGCGGGTGTTGCTCGTCGAAAAGCGGCTGGCAACGGCGGGCGGGGAGGGGGCTCGGGTCGGGTTCGCCGGCGAGACTTCCCGAGGGGGTCGGGCGTCCTCGAGCGGCGGGACTGCTTGGGTCGGGTCCTGGAAAGGGTCGGTAGAGCACGGATCCGGATGTCGATGGGTGTTGTGGCTGGGCTCCGGGGAGAAAGGCCAGGTCGGCGTGAGTCCGGAGGCGCAGGGTGCGTGTCGAGGTCCGGTTTGGGACTCGTCAGGGCTCGAAAGACGCTTGGCACGCGCGAGGGGCTCTCGATGGCTCGTGCCTACCAGCAGTGCAAGAATCCGGACTTCGACGGGGAGATCTGACGAACTTCGCAGTAAACGTCCAGGTCACGGGCATTCACTTGCACCACAGCTCCGCCCGAATCCCGAAACCGCACACCAACCATGCCCAAGTCCGCCACCGACGCGACCCCGTACGAGCCCGCCGCCCGCAAGCGCCTGGCCCCCTCGGGAACGCCCCCCGGCGAACCCATGTTCACCGCCCTCCCGGCCTGCCGTTGCCAGCCGCTTTTCGGCGAGCAACACCCCCTGTCTCGCCGGGAAACCCAAGGCTCCTGACCGCCGGTGTGTCCGGGCCAGGGCCGCCCCCGTC
>NZ_WWJX01000405.1 GCF_009865215.1 Streptomyces sp. SID3343
AGGGGTGGGCTCGTCTGTCGGCTCGGTGTCCGGTGTCGGGTCCGGTTGGGGGGCCGGTTCGGGTTCGGCGTTCGGGTCGGCGGCGGGTGCTCGTGCCGGACCGCCGGCCGGATCGGGGGGCGCCGCAACCGGTTCCCGGCGGGCCGACACAGCGGGTGCGGCGGGCTCTTCGTGGTCTGTGTGCTCCGGTGCCCTCGGCGCGGTCGACGTGCGTGGGTGGGGTTCGAGCGTCGGTTCGGCCACGGAAGGAAGCGGTTCGGGGCCCGTGCCGGCGGCAGCCGACCCGGCAGGCGTGCTCCGCGCCGATGACGGCTGGGACGTAGCCGGAGCGGCCGACCCGCCCGCCGACCGCGACGGCGGCTCGGCGACCGCGAGTTCGGCCGAGAGCGCCGACGCCGTGGCTCCCGCCGGTTCCGCCGGGGCGACCGGCTCCGCCGTTCCGGACGGCTGCGCTGTTGCCACCGGCACCGCACGCGGCCGCGGAGCAGTGGCGCCGTGCCCCTCCTCCACGAACCACTCGGCCTGGCCCGCCCCCGCCCGGGACACCGGCGCGGGAACGGGTGGGAGTACCGGCGGAATGCTCGGCAGTACTTCGGCGAGCGCCGCGCCGAGTGCGTTGCACACCGCCACCAAGGGGGTTCCCGGTACGGCGACTTGGCCGTGTACATCGGTCAGCAGCGTGCGTACATGGCCCCGCCCCGGGCCGCCCAGCAGCAAACGCAACGCGGGCGAATCGCCCGGCGGCTCGGCGAGTTCGGGCGGCAGCGGGTCGGGCAGCTCCGGGGTGGCCAGAAACATGGGCAGGCCCAGCCGAGGCGACCCCGCGCGGGCGGCACGGTAGGCGTCCCGTACCGCCGGCCCCGGTACATCGCGGTGAACCCCGTCGGCGACCACGACCTGTCCGCGCGGCAGCCTGGCGTCCACCTGCGCCGCGAC
>NZ_WWJX01000406.1 GCF_009865215.1 Streptomyces sp. SID3343
CGCCGGGGCGCACGTCGTGCGATGTGCGCAACCGGCGCGATCGGCCGACCTCCGCGGCCGGGTCCGCGCGTCCGATGCCGTGATCGTGGTCGCGCCCACGCACGACGGTGAGCCGGGGCCGGACACGGCGAAGGCGGTCGCGGACTCGTCGTGGGAGGTGATCCGCGCCATCCGCGAACTCGCCCGCCGGCCCGCGGGCGACGCTCCTCGGTTGTGGTGCGTGACGGGGGCCTGGGACGGCGCGGACCGGGGTCCGGTGGCACACGCCGCGCTGCGCGGACTGAGTCGGGTCGCCGCGGGCGAGTACCCGGGGCTGTGGGGCGGTCTGGTCCACCGCGACGACGGGACCGACGGGGACCGCGCCTGCCGCGACCTGCTCGAAGTGCTCGCCCGGGACGCGGGCGAGGAGGTGCTGCGGTTGTCGAACGCCGGCCCGCTGCGGCCCCGGCTCGTCGCCGCCCCGGCCTCGGAGCACCCCGCTCCCGGGTGTACTCCCGACGGGACGTATCTGATCACCGGCGGCCTGGGGGCCCTGGGCCTGCGCTTCGCCGAACACCTGGTGGACCAGGGGGCTCGGCGGCTGGTGCTGGTCGGCCGGCAGGCCCTG
>NZ_WWJX01000407.1 GCF_009865215.1 Streptomyces sp. SID3343
GTCAGCGCGTTCAGGAGGGCGACGAGGCGGGACATCCCGCGGCTGCGCCCGGGGGCCAGCGCGCGGCGGCCGAGCAGCAGGTCGTAGGCGTGGTTGAGGGCGAGCGTCACCTCGGCCCGAGCCGCCTCCCACGCGTCGGTGCCGGCGGCGGCCATCAGGTCGGCGGTGGCCGAGTACGCGTCGGCGACCGCGACCCGTTCGGGGATCCGCGATCGGGCGGGCCACGCGAGCAGCGCCATCGCGAGGACGAGCGCGGTGCCGGCCAGGATGAGCATCGGACCGCGCCACCATGGGGAGGGCATCGGCAGACCGGCCCCGATCACGGCCATCAGAAGCAGGTTGAGCCCGGACGCGGAGGCGATCGCGCCGATCGTGCTCACCATGCCGGCCACGAGCGCCACCACGGTCAGCACCGCGACGGCGGACCACCCGTGCCCGAACTGCGATGCGCCGAGCGCGAGTCCGGCGGCCCCGACCAGTTGCGGTACGGCGATGTTCAGCACCCGTAGCCGATACGCGTCGGCGGTGTCGCCGAACACCGCGCCGAGCGCCCCCATCGCCACGAGCGCACCG
>NZ_WWJX01000408.1 GCF_009865215.1 Streptomyces sp. SID3343
GCGGGGCGCGGAGGGCCTCGTGCCGCCGCGGCCGAGCCACCCGGCCCCGTTGGTCGCCGGCAGTGCCTTCGTGCCGGGCCGCTACCGGCCCTACGACACTCCCGTGGACGGGGTGGCGGATGTTTTGCCCACCCAGGCGTTCGAGGCCACCCAGGCGCAGAGCGCGGACTCGGCGCCCGTCCAGGCGTTCGAGGCCACCGAGGCGCAGAGTGTGGGCTCCGCGCCCACCCAGGCGTTCGAGGCCACCGAGGCGCAGACCGCGGCCTCGACACCGGTGAGCGGGACCGCGTCCGCGGCGTCCACCACCACGCCCGCGCCAGTGCCCGGGACGGGGGCGAGCCTGCCCAGCATCCCGCCGCCGCCGACCGCGTCCGACCTGCCGGTCGCGGCCGGATCCTCGGCGGCCGAGGTGCTGGAGGCGACGGTGCCCGACCTGCTCCCGCCGCCGCCGCGGGTGCCGGCCACGCAGACGGCGCTGCCCA
>NZ_WWJX01000409.1 GCF_009865215.1 Streptomyces sp. SID3343
GAGTTCTCCGGCGGCCAGCGCCAACGCATCGGTATCGCCCGGGCCTTGGCGCTCAAGCCCCGGATCGTCATCTGCGACGAACCGGTCTCGGCCCTGGACGTCTCCGTCCAGGCGCAGATCCTCAACCTGCTCTGCGACCTGCAAAGCGAATTCGACCTCACCTACATCTTCATCGCGCACGACCTGTCGGTGATCCGACACATGAGCGACCGGGTCGGGGTGATGTACCTGGGCCGGCTCGTGGAGATCGGGGACAGCGAGCAGGTCGCGACCCGACCCGCACACCCGTACACCAAGGCCCTGCTGTCGGCGATGCCTTCCGGAGGGACCTCCGGCCGAGGAGGACAACGGATCGCGCTGCGCGGCGAACCCCCGTCCCCGAACTCGCCGCCCCAGGGCTGCTCCTTCCATCCGCGCTGCGCGCACGCCGACGCCGGGTGCGCCGCGCGGCGGCCGGTGCTGCTGGAGGGTCCGGACACCGTC
>NZ_WWJX01000040.1 GCF_009865215.1 Streptomyces sp. SID3343
CACCGCCACCGCCACCGCCACCGCCACCGGCCGCAAGACATCGCTGGTCGCCCGGTTGCGCGGCCCCGCCACCATCACCGGGCTCTCGATCGTCGTACTCGTCTTCGCCGCCGGCCTCGCCGCACCCCTGCTCGCCACACACGGGCCCGAAGCGCAAAGCGCCGACGCGCTCGCCGGACCCAGCGGCGCACACCTGTTAGGCACCGACGAGTTCGGACGCGACCTGCTGAGCCGCGTCCTCCACGGCATTCGCGTCGACGTGTTCATCACCGCCGCGGCCGTTCCCATCGGCGCTTTCATCGGCACGGCCATCGGCCTTTTGTCCGGTGTCCATCGTTACCTCGACGTGGTCCTGCAACGCCTCTTCGACATCATGCTCGCGTTCACCGCGCTCGTCCTGGGTGTCACCATCGCCGCGATCCAAGGGCCCGGCACCACCGCGATCGTGCTCACCGTCATCGGTGTCAACATCCCACTGTTCGGTCGACTCACCCGCGACGCGGTCATCTCCCAACGCGACCGCGACTACGTCATCGCCGCCCGCGTGGTCGGCACTCGCCCCACCCGCGTGCTCTTTCGCCACATCCTGCCCAACAGCGTCGACGCCCTCATCGTGCAGGCCGCGCTGTCGCTGTCCCTCGCGGTCTTCATCGAAGGCGCGATGAGCTTCGTCGGCATCGGCGTGCGCCCGCCCGATCCCTCGCTCGGCTCGCTCCTACGCACGAGCATCAACTTCCTGTCCCAAAACCCCGCGTACGCCCTCGGCCCCATGGTCGTGGTCACCGCGCTGGTGATCGGCTTCAACCTGATCGCGGACGGCCTGAACAAGGGACTCCTGCGCCGATGAACAGCGCCGACACCCAGAGCCCGCCCACCAAGACGGCCATCGTAACCGGCACCGCACGCGGCATCGGACTCGCCATCGCGCGCGAACTCGCCGCAGGCGGCGCGCGCGTCATCGCGGTGGACATCGAACCGACGCCACCCGGTCCCGGCCTCGTGCCCGTGCGCGTCGACCTCACCGACTCCGACGCGCCCATCCGCGTCCTGCACGCCGCAGGCACCGTCGTCGACATCCTCGTCAACAACGCCTTCGCCGAGGAACGCGCGTCCATTCTCGACGGCACATCCGACGGCTGGTCCCGCACCTTCGACGTCAGCCTGCATGCCGCCGTCCACCTGTCGCGGGCGTTCGCCGCCGAACGCGGCGGCCGATCCGGCACGATCGTCAACATCGCGTCCGTTCACGCGGGCGCCGCGCTGCCCGACTTCGGCGCTTACGCGGCGGCCAAGGCCGGACTCGTCGCGTTCACCCGCGCGGCCGCCGTCGAATGGGGTCCGCTCGGAATCCGCGTCAACGCGATCAATCCCGGCTTCATCGCCGTCGAACGCAACGAACACGCCTGGTCCGACCCCGCCGCCCTCACCCGTCGCATGGCCCCGTACCCACTACGCCGACCCGGTCGTCCCCAGGAAGTCGCGCACGCCGTCGCCTTCCTGACGGGGGATCAGGCGTCGTACATCACCGGGGCCGTGCTGCCCGTCGACGGCGGCCTGACCGCCCGCCTACCGGAGGCCGACGCATGAGCCCGAGTCAACCTCCATGCCGCCGAGGGCGTCTCGGGGGCCGTGTCGATCTTGCCGTTGGTTCGGTGGGTGATGGGGTCGTAGCAGACGCCGTCGCGCCGGCAGGCCCACATCACGCGCAGCCAGGCTCGGGCGAGGATGCGGGTGGCGTGGGGACGGCGTTTTTGGCGGGCGCGGCCGTCGGTGTAGATCTTCGCGACTCACGGGCTGCCGTGCCGGCTGTTGTCGGCGAAGGTGGTCAGCGCGAGCCGGGCTCTTCGGTTGGTCGCGAAGCGGAACGCGACCGTGCGGGACTTGCCCGAGGCGCGGGTGACGGGGACGGCGCCGGCCTCGGCGATGAGCTGCTCACAGGTCCGGGCGCGTTCCAGGCGTGGGCCGATCTCGCTCACGACCTGGCCGAGGTTGACCTCGCCGATGCGTGGCATGGACGCGAACAACGGTGCGTAGGGGCGGGTTTCGACCGCCTCGGCGATGGCCGTGTCGAGCAGACGGATGGTCGTGCGTATGCCCTGGACGACCTGGCCGCGGACCAGCCGCTCGACGACCGCCTCACCGAGACGGGAGGCCGCGGCCGGAGCCGAACGCAGACGTTCGATGAGCACGCTGCCGGGTGGCCTGCCCGAAGAGCCTCGGCGCTTGCACCAGGCTTCCAGGCGTCCGGCGGTGAGCTTGGCCGCGGAGGCGGGGGGCATCGCTCCAGGAAGGCCGGGGCGTTGTCGCTGTCGAGGTTCGCGAAGACGGCCTTACCGCCCGGCCGGTGCATGTCGAGGAACGCGGCGAGTCGGTTGATCGCCGCGACGCGGGCCAAGGCCACAGAAGGAATGGTCGTCCAATGAGCGAGCAGCCACTACTGCAAGTCCGCGACCTGGTCACTCGATTCCACACCCCGCGCGGCGTCGTACGCGCCGTCGACGGCGTGAGTTTCGACGTGCACGCCGGAGAGACCGTGGCCCTGGTCGGCGAGTCGGGATCGGGCAAGTCGGTCACCGCGATGTCCGTGCTCGACATGGTCCGCCGGCCCGGGCGGATCGAATCCGGCCAGGTCCTGTTCAAAGGCCGCGACCTTCTCACCTTGAACGAACCGGAAATGCGGAAGGTCCGCGGCGCGGGAATCGGCATGATTTTCCAAGACCCCATGTCCTCCCTCAACCCGCTCATGCGCATTCGCGACCAGATCACCGAGGGCGTCCGAGGGCTCAGCCGCCATCAAGCCCACGACCGCGCCGTCGAAGTCATGACGCAGGTCGGCATTCCCGACCCCGAGGCGCGGTTGCGCGACTACCCGCACGCCTACTCCGGTGGCATGCGTCAACGCGTCATGATCGCGATGGCGCTCGCCAACCGGCCCGACCTGATCATCGCCGACGAGCCCACGACCGCACTCGACGTCACCGTGCAGGCCCAGATCCTCGACCTGCTCGCCACGCTCGGCCGCCAACTGGGCACCGCCGTCGTGCTCATCACGCACAACCTCGGTGTAGTCGCACGCCTGTGCGACCGGGCCATGGTCATGTACGGCGGAAGGATCGTCGAACGCGCTCCCGTGGACGAGTTGTTCACCGCGCCCCAACACCCCTACACCGCAGGCCTGCTCGCTGCCACTCCCCGGCTCGACGCCGGCCGAGACGTCCGACTCGTGCCCATCGAAGGGCGTCCACCCGACCTGATCGCGAAGTCGACCGGCTGTGCCTACGCGCCGCGCTGCCCGGTCGCGGAGGATCGCTGCCGCACCGAGACACCTCTGCTCGGTCCCGGGGAACGGGCGGCCGCGTGTCTGCTTCCCGGCCCGTTCACCCACGCCGACGCAGGCACCGACTCGGACCCGGACACCCGCGCTGCCGCCGAGGTGTCCCCCGCGTCCCTCCCGCTCGCGTTCGACTCCGAGCCGCTGCTCGAACTGCGCGCGATATCGAAGCATTTCGCGGTACGCCAGGGATGGGGTCGGAAGAAGGGTGCGGTTCGTTCCGTCGACGATGTCTCCCTGACCATCGCCCCGGGCGAAACCCTCGGCCTGGTCGGTGAATCCGGTTGCGGCAAGTCGACACTGGGAAAGGTCGTCCTCGGCATCCACCCGGCGACCTCGGGCGAGGTCCGCTACGACGGCGCGACGCTCACGAAGGCGAGCCTTCGTACCGTGCGCCGAGGCGTCCAAATGGTCTTCCAAGACCCCTACAGTTCACTCAATCCGCGCATGACCGTCGGCGCGCTCCTGCGCGAACCCCTCCAGGTCAACGACATCGCACGCGGCGAGAGGGCCGACGCACGCGTCGCGGAACTCCTCGAACTCGTGGGTCTGGGATCCGAAGCCGGCAGTCGGTACCCGCACGAGTTCTCCGGCGGACAACGCCAACGCATCGCCATCGCCCGCGCCCTCGCCGTCGATCCCCGCGTCGTGGTGTGCGACGAACCCGTCTCCGCGCTCGACGTCTCGTTGCAGGCACAGATCGTCAACCTCCTGCGTGAACTCCAGGAACGCCTGGGGCTCGCCTACCTGTTCATCGCGCACGATCTCGCCGTCGTCCGTCACCTCTCGCACCGCATCGCCGTCATGTATCTCGGCCGCATCGTCGAAACGGGCCCCGCCGACGAGATCACCAGGTCGCCGCTCCATCCCTACACCGCGAGTCTGCTCTCCGCCGTGCCCGAACCCGACCCCCGGGTCGAGCACACCCGCGAACGCATCATCCTTACCGGCGACCTGCCCAGCCCACTGAACCCGCCGGCCGCGTGCCGCTTCCACGGCCGCTGCCCGATCGGCCCCACGCGCTTTCCCGAACGAAGCATCTGTGCCACCACCACCCCGCCGCTCGCGGAGCATTCGCCCGGACGCACGGTCGCCTGCCACTTCCCCGGCGAACTCACGATCGTGGGCACCACTTCCACGTCATCCAGGCCACAGGAGATCCACGCATGAGTCGCCTCGTCGCGATCCTTCGCGCGAGCACCGAAGGCCCCCCAGTACCGGCCCGCCCTGGTCGACCCCTACCGCGACCACCTGCGACGGCGTCGCGAGGAGCACCCCGCCGTGAGCGTCCGGCAGCTCCCGAAGGCGATCAAGGGGCTGTGCTGTCAAGGCAGTTCGAACCTCCTCACCCGCTGCATCAACCAGGGCCGCGTCGAGTCCGAACGCCCCGCAGTCTCACCGCGCCGCCTGTGGGCCTGCTGTGTACCGGCCGGCTCGCGGCCGAAGTGATCCTTGCGGATACGGGCGGGGACATGGCCCGGTTCGCCACCGCCCAGCACCTCGTCTCCTGGATCGGCGTCTGCCCGGGACAGAACGAATCGGCCGGGGTGAGCAAGTCCGGGCGGACCCGACACGGCAACGGCAAGCTCAAGCGCCTGCTCGGAGTCGCCGCCATGGCCGCGATCGGAGTCGACCATCGCCCGCCGTCTTGAACCCGGCGCCCCACGGATGATTCGCGGGCCCGCGCACACGTGGCCGGCGCGCGCGCCGACTCGGGCTCCATCACCCCGGCCGACGGCTTCGCCGGATTGCGGTGACCACCGCCGTGTCGCCACGCGTCGCGCCCACGATCGGCCACGCGCATCCCGGTCCGACCTATCGGCGTGCCCCGCAGCGAGCAGGCGGGTGAGTTTTCGGCGACGGCCTCCGTGGGTGGCTTGAAGTAGCGGCGGACGTGCTCCGGTTCATTGGGTCTCGACTCCACCATCGGCATCACAGGCTCGCTCCCGCCTCGCCCAGGTGCGTCGGGCTCGCACGGCGATACTCGTGCAGATCCGGCCCGCACACCGTGGTCTGCGCGCCCGGCACCGCGTGCCGGTCCGGCCCGGTGTCCGGACACACGTCGCGCTGCCCGACGGCCTTGCCTCGGCCGGGGCCGGCAGTGGTGACGGCCGGACCGTCCTACCGCGGTCAAGCACTCTTGCGTGAGACCAGGAAGGCCGCCACCGCCGGCAGTGCGATCGCCGCGATGTCGACGCGCGCCACGCGCATCGACGCGCCGTTGAGCGCCGGAGTGGAACAGACGAGCAGCAGGTACGACCCCATGCTCACCCCGCCGACGACGACGGCGGGCACCCGAAGCGCCGGAAGGAACGCCGCGCACAGCAGGCCGATGCCGACGAGTGCCGGCAGTACCGCGCGATGCCGCAGCAGCACCGTCGGATCGGCGGAGCCGGGCCCGTGGATCGACACCCCATACACGGAGGTGATCCGAGACGGCGCCGGCGCGACGACACCGGGCAGGAGATTGACCGCGCCGACGACGATCAGCAGTGCCGGGACGAGCCGGTCGGTCCACATTTGTTCTTGCGTTCACGGAGAGAGGGAAAACCCGAGAGCAAGGGAGGAGCGGAGCGATGGCCGGCATGGCCTCATGCAGCCGGCGCCGCTTTCACAAACGTGTCGTGACCGGGCCTCGCTGTGACTGTGGCCGGGGCACGCGCTGTACGTGGGACCGTCCCTCGAACTGGACGTCCACTTCGGCGCGGTGAGCTGTCTGGCGGTGGGCGTCGACAAAGAATTCACCGTCCAGCCCGAGGACGGCCCGCGCCACGTTGTCCGTACGGCGTTGGTGGCGGCCCGGGTGCGGCACCGGATCACGGCCGGCGAAGGCAGCCGGATGGCCTTCTGCTACCTGGACCCGGCGTCGGCGCGGGAACGGGCGTGCCGGCGGCTGACGAGCGGGACCGCCGCATTGGCCACGGACCACGAGCACGAACGCGAACCGGTGTCGCGGGCAGCGCTGTTGGATCCGGACACGCCCGTGCGGGACGTGCGGCGATGGCTGGACCTGGTCGGCGAGGACGGTCTCCCCGGCGAACGGGACCCACGGGTGCGGCAGGCGACCGGGCGGCTGTCCGAGCCTTCCGGGCAGCGGCTGTCGGCGACGGAACCGGCCGCGGACGTCGGACTTTCCGTCTCGGCCTTCCTCAGGCTCTTCCGGGCCGAGACGGGCACGACACTGCGCCGCTATCGGATGTGGACGCGCATGGTGCGGATGGCGACGTTGTTGGAGAAGTGGCCCGACTGAGCACGGCGGCCGTCGAGGCCGGCTTCGCCGGCCCATCCCACTTCAGCAGTTCCTTCCACGCCATGTTCGGTCTGCGACCGAGCAACCTGTTCTCACCCCGCTTGACCATCTGGGCCGGATGGACCGACGCCGCGCCGCACCAAAGTAGATGCGCCGTCGCCGACCGCCTGTTCGCCAAAGCCCGGACCCGCGCGGGGCTTTCGCGTTGTGTCGGGCCGTGACCCGCCCACGTCCTCGCCGTCACACAAGCCGCGCCCTGCGGAGGCAACCGCCCGGCCGCCCTGGTCGACGCACGCCTACGTGCTCCACAGGGCAGCAGAACCCGGCACCGGGGCGCAGGGCCCGATGGAGCAGGCGCCAGGCGACGCCGGGGAGTACGTCCGGACGGGCCTGTCTGCGCGGGCGGCGGAGCGAGTTTGCCGCGTCTTGGCGGTCGTCGACGACAGGACCGGGCGCTGCATTCCGTCTCGACGGTTCGGCCGTGGCCCTGCCTGCAGCGCGCGTGTGTTCAGCCACCCTTCGGGCTCCGTCTCCGTGTATTCGCGGCCCAGTTCGCGCGCGAGCCTGCGTCTGACCCACCGTACGGAGGAACGCGCCGTCGTTTTCGGACTCCCATCAGGCCGGGATCCGGGAGAGGGTCGGGAACGCAGACGCCGCCGAACGGGTCTGGTTGATCCCACCCGAATCCCGGGTTTTGCCGCCTGGGATGCGTGATCCAGCAGCGGTCTCCGGCTGTAAGCAGTCACTTGATGGGGCGAGCGCGATGCGAAGCAGCGGGTCGGCGGAGCGCCGGCCGCACGGCTGTCCGGGAGCCTACGTCCCCTCCTGACACCCTGCTCGGCGCACCGTCCAGATCCATCCCAGCGGGACGAGCCCGAGCGCCCGGGCGACGGATTGGGATGCCCGGTTGGCCGCCGTGGTGCTGTAGAAGAGAACCTCCTTGTTGCGGCGCTCGCGCTGTGACCAGGCCGCTACGACAGCCGGCGCGATACGGCGGCCACGAAAGTCTGCCCGGGTCCAGATCCCCGCCTCTGCCGCGACAGTGCTCCTGGCCGGTGAAAAGCAGATCGATACCGGGCCGTTGTCGTGCACGGCCATGGCCCACTCCCCCATCTCGCCACGGGTCAGCTCTTCCCATTCGTCCGGCTCCCAATTGTCGGGCCGGATCAGGCGGCATGCGACCTCGCGGCCCGCCGTGTCGGAGACGATGACCGGCAGGGGGCCCGGGGTGCCTGCGGCGAGCTGTTCCGGGAAGACGAAGCATGGGCCGCCCTCGATCGCGTCGCTGCCCCTGCCGAGAGCCTTTGACAGACGCACGAGCACGCGGGGCGTCTCGCCTGGCGCGTACTCCTGCTCCGGTCCAGGCACGGGTCCCGGGTCCGGCACACCGCTGCCCAGCGCCAGCACCCGAGCTCGAGGTGACCAGGCGAAGACCGCGTCAACCTTGTCGTCGCGCACGGTGGGCGGCCCGTCGCCGGCGGCGCCGGCCACCAGCCCGTGGACCGTGTCTGTCTCTAGTCTCAGTAGGAATTCCTCGTCACAGTACATTCGCGACAAGGTAACGCTGCGTGGGAACGGGACGCATCCGAGTTTGCCCGCCGGAGCGAGATCGGCGCATCGTCGGCCCCACAAGGTGGTCACCGTGACGACCCCGTTGTCCCGGCTGCGCCGGCTCACCGCCGCGGCCCGGCGGATCACCGAACAGAACCTGCACGACCGGTTCGCCCTGGTCGGGCCCGTCGACGAGATCAAGGAACCGGGCGACACCATCGACGCGATGCTCGTGCGCCTGGAACGGTCCTTCGCGGCCAACCGACGCTTCGCCGCCAAAGCGTCGCACGAACTGCGCACCCCGCTCGCCCTGCAGCGCACTTCCGGCAACGACCGCCGCCGCCGGCCGACACAGGTCCAACAGGTACGCAGCGTTCGCACTGGTCTGGCCCGGCGGGATCGTCGGTCTCGATGCCGTGCATCGGCGGGCCGCCGCGAGCCGCCCTCGAGCTCCGCGCCTGGGCGGCCATGACGCTACGCCCCCGCCAGGCCGACGGGGCGCTCGGCCCGCTGGGCCAGGACGGCAATCGGGATCGCCCCGATGCGGACGCCGTCCTCGGCCGCCGCGATCGTGCCTTGTCGGGGACCGAGCGTGGTCCGGACGAGGTTGACGATTTCGTTCGAGGTGGCGGGGATCCTGCGGAACACGAGGCTGTGCGGGGAAGCCCGGTCCACGAGGACACGGAGCCGATCGACTTGGCCCTCGGTGAGATCCAATCGCTCGGGACGATCCGAGCTGTTGGGGTCTGCCGGGCCCGCGGTGGCGCCGAGCATCGCGCCGGCGATCTCTTCCGACAGCCGGGTATCGGTTCGGAACCGGTCGGCGAGGTCGAGGCCCTGTTCAGCTGCGGTCGTGTCCCACCCGGTCTCCGCTTTCAGCAGCAGCCACATCCGGGCCTGGTCCGGGTTCTCGATCGATGGGCGGAATCGGCGGTTGGTGTCTTCGGCCGCGTCGAGGCGGCGGGCGTTGATCTGCGCGTGGATCGCGACCCAGGCGAAGGCTGCGGCTCGAGGAGGGAGGGGAGTGGGAGGCGCGTCGTCGAGGTCGTGGACTCCGCTCTCCTCCCATATACCGGCCCAGGCGTGGTCTTCCGTGTCGACCCAGTCTTCGCGTTCTCGTGCCCAGGCCAGGACCTCGTGGCGCAGGTGGCGTCTCGCGCGGATCGGCAGCAGCGGTCGAGAGAGCAGGGTCAGGGCTTGGAGTCGGGCCTGCACGGGGTCGTCGGCGCGTCTCCACAGGCCGACGGCGGCCAGGCGCTGATTGATGTCGCCGAAGCGGATTCCGGCGCGTTCGCAGGCGCGAGCGGCTTCGAGCCACATGTCGGCGCGGGCGTAGGTGTCGGTAAGGGCAAGTGCCGCCGCAGCGCCGGTGTTTTCCCAGCGGCGCAGGACGCGGATGGCGGCGGTGGTGTCGCCTTGTGCGGTCAGCGCGGCAGCGTGGTGGATGTCGTAGGTCATGGGGGGCACGTGGCCAAGGTCGCGCAGCCGTGTGAGGTCGGAAAGCGGCCATACGCCGAGGGCGGCCAGTTCCATGGCCGCAGTCACGCGTTGTTCGTCGTCTTGTGCGGCTTCGGCGGCCGTCGTCCAGGCGAGGACGCGTGCCTGGTGGTCCGTGGCGGCATCGGCTTCGAGGGCGATGGCGGCGAGGTGAGTTCGTAGTCCCTCGTCGTCGATGCCTTGTTCGATCTCTCGCGCGAGTTCCGGTCGACCGCTGCGGTACGCCAATCGTGCCGCGTCCAGGCGCAGCGCCGGGTGCTCCAGTTCGTGCGGGAGGGCTTCTCCGGCTGGTTGCGCGATGGCGGTGCGCAGCGCCCCGTCGGTGTCGTGGTTGGTGCTCCGGGCGTGCAGGAGGATGTGGGCGGCCCTGCCACTGGGTCCCGACCAGCGGCGGATCTCCGCTCGGGGCGGCCAAGGCCAGGTGATGGGCCCGGTGGCCGTCCAGAAGGAATTGGTGGGGTGCTCCTCGGGCGTTGCGGCGCAGCAGGGTCTCCGCCAGATTCGTCTGGAGGTCCGGGTCGGTGGGAGCGAGGGCCAGCGCGCGTTCCATGAACGCCTCGGCTTGGTCGTGGTGTCCTGCGGCGCCTTTGGCCTGGGAGATGAAGGCCAGGACGGTGGCGTCGCCGAAGACGGTGCGGTCGTGGGCGTCGAGGGCGGTTTGGACGGGCGCCGGGAGTCGGGTGGGGTGGTGGCCGTTCGCGTCGGCGAGGGATCGGACGACGGAGGCGAGTACCGGGCTGTGTTCCCGGGCGGCGTGCAGGAGTTCGTCGACACGGTGGGGGGCTGTTCGATGGCCGGCGCTGCGGCCAGTGCGCGCAGGCGGGCGGCGCGGGCAGGTTGTCTGGCGGCGTCGGCGGCGGTTTCGATCGTGCGCAGCGCGGTGAAGCCCAGGCGGTGGGCGACGGCGTAGGCCATGATCGTGCTCGTCGCCGCCGAGGCGTCGGAGTGGCCTGTGAGAGGCATCCAGTGGGGCGGGTCGTCGAGCAGGCGCGTCACGACGTCCTTGGGCTTGGGCGCGTGGGCCAGGTGCGTCGCGAGGGGCAGGGCGTGGGGGCGGTTGTCGGCGTGGGCGCGTAGGAGGTTGTCGCGGGCTTCGCCGGGCAGCGCGTCCAGGGCGGTCTGGAAGGCGTCGCGGTCGGGGGCGGTGCGTGCGGGCAGGCCCAGGATGTGCGCGGAGGTGGGGTCCAGGGTCTGGGCCGCGGGAACGTGGATCTTCCAGTGCTCGCCGGTGTCGACGAGGGTCGTCTCGTTGACGTGTTGCCAGTAGACGAGTTGCGTCCTGGGATCGACGAGGGCGATCACCACGGGTAGGGAGTGGCCGCGCCAGTAGTCCGCGTGGGGGGTTTGCAGGGGAACCACCATCCGGTGTCCGTCGGGTACCGGAAGAAGCTCGGCCCGGACTTGATCTGCATGGCCGGGAGTCGGCCGGTGGCGTTGCGCGCGGAGGTTCCGTCGGCGCTGTCGTCGACCACTTCGAGGTGCGCGTCGATGCCGACATCGCTTACCTGTTGCTCGCGAAAGAGCCATCCCGGCTCGCTTACGCGCAAACTGACCAGGCTGACGCCTCGACGGTCGGTGTCGTGGTTGGAGTCGATGATCATGTTCGCCTGCCTTCGACGCCCTCGACCAGGTCGCGCGCATGTCATGGGACTCACGATCGGAATCCTCGAAGGCTTCCGATCATGCCGGCACACGGCGGATGTGATGCGTTGTTTCGGCCGGCGATGGTCGGTCGCAATGCGGAAGTCCTGTACGCGACACGGGCGCACAGGACTTCCGCGTTCGGGGGGGTTACGGCGCCGGCTGCTTTGCCGCTCGTGCGGGCGCACGGCCAGGTGTTGCCTCCAAAAGCCCCAAGCGCCGAGTCGTCGCGGGGTCAGGGGCGGTCCGGGGGCAGGGCGGTCGGATCGGTTCCGTCGTCGGCGAACGCGTGCTTGCGCAGTATGCGGGCGCGGTCGCGCTTGGCCCACAGGGGGTTGAGGATCGCCAGTACGAGTATGGCGATGAAAACCCACCGCGTGGGTCCGTGCTCCGCCGCGAAAGGGTTCCATCCGGGTGTGCCCAGGTTCATGACGAGTGTGATGCCGCCCCACACGGCCAGCACGTTGACGATGTTGCGGCGGAGGACGAAGAAGCGGCCGAGGGCGTCGTCGCGGACCCACATGCGGTGCCGATAGGGGACACGCGTGCCGCTGAGGCGGTAGGCGAGCCAGTGATGGGGCGCGGGCCGGTTGCGCAGCCGGGTCGTCAGACCGCCGCGGACGATGTCCCAGGAGTCGCGTATCGAGGGGCGGGTCGCGCCGGGTGGGGCGGCGTCCAGCAGGGTGCCGAGGAATTCGGCCTCTCGGGCGGCCCGGTAGCGGGGTGGGTAGGCGTGGAGCAGCAGGCGGCAGCGGCTCTCGTACGTATCGTTCATCGTCCTGCCCGGGTGGTCGCGAAAGGAGGGATGCCGAGGCGGCCCGTGGCTCGTCGGGCGAGCTGGGCCAATCGTTGGGTTTCGGTGATGAGGACCCGGCGGCCCGCGCCGGTCAGCCGGTAGTAGCGGCGGAAGCGGCCGTCGACGACCTCTTCATGGTCGGTCGCGAGCAGGCCGTCGGTGGCGAGCCGGTCCAGTGCGCCGTACAGGGTGCCCGCGCCCAGCCGGATTCTCTCGTCGGAGAGTTCGTGGACGGCGGCGATGATCCCGTAGCCGTACAGCGGCTCGGGGGCCAGTGCGAGCAGGATGAGGTAACTCTGCTCTCTCAGCGGCTTCATGGTCGCCATATATATCACTCACCGATATATGACGGCACCAGGACTGTCCCTGGGTTCAGCGCAAGGCGGGCAGGGGCGATGGGTGCGGGGCCGGTCCGCTGACCGTCGAGCGCGCCCGCACCACCGGGCACCGGCCCCTACACGCGCTCCTGGACACCCGGTCCTCCGCTTCACGCCGGCCGACGGTCGGTGGCTGCGGCTCGACGCGCTCGCACTGCCGGCCGGCGTCACCGGCGTATCCCGGGGACGAGTCCGGGTAGACCGAAAAGGCACACCGGCATGATCGCGAGCGCCATCGATTCGCACAATCGATCCACGACCTACCGTGGCCGACGAGCGGTTCGCCGACGGGGCGTCCAGTCTCCAGGTCCCACACCCGTACGGTCTCGTCGAATGAGCCGGTGACGGCCACCGGGCGGCCGTGCAGGGTCGTGCACGTCACCACCGTTACATAACTGGTGTGTCCGGTCATGGGTTCGCCGATCGGCCGGCCCGTGATCAGGTCCCGGATGCGAACCGCATGGCCGTAACCGGCGGTCACCGCGACCGGCCGATCGTTCAAAACGGTGCACGCCATCGCGGCGCATGTGGGGAATACCGGTTCTTCGGCAGGCCGACCGACGGCCCGTCGGCGGGGTCCCATACGCGCACGTCGGAGTCCTCGGCGCCTGCGCCCAAGGCGACCACGGGGCGGCCGTCCACGACAGCACTCGCCACCGCCCGGACCTGCTCGTCCTCCGTAATCGGGTTCCCCGCCGGTGCACCGGCGGCCGTGTCCCACACCCGCACGGAGGTGCACACCTCAGCCGGGTTTGAAAAACCCCATGCCCGGCATCGGGTTTCGGGCCGATGATGTTCTTCTGCCCGTTTCCCCGCCACTGTCTCGGCACCGGGCGTGGAGACTCTCATGCCTGATAGGGCCTTCCGGTTGACGTTCGATCTGATCCGCTGCACGGGGTGTGGTGTCCGGCGAGTGCGCGACGTGCTCTTCCGGACGATGCAGGCGGTCGCCCGTAACGAGCTCGGCTCGGCCGAGCGCCTTGCTGTCGCGGTCCGCACGATCCTCGCCGAGCGGGCCTTGCTCGCGGCGGCGCCCCGCCACCGTCCCTACATCGGGTCCGTCGACGCCGCGGACGCCACCGTCGATCTCCTGGCGCGGATGATCCGCAGCTACCTCGACGCGCTTCGTGCGGACACCCCGCTGAAGGCTCAGCTCAGAGCGTGTTTTTAAAGGCTTGTCGTGAGTTCGGATCGGTTGGATGATCCGGATTGGCCGACGGCCTTGGCCGGGAGCGCAGAGTTCTTCAAAGGTCGTCGAAAAGAGGAACCCGCTTCGGGCGCGGTGTTCCGGCGAACCGTTGTGAGGAGATCACCGCGTGAAAAACCTGAGCGAAGTGCTGGAAGCGCTGGACGCCCAAGACACCCGGACGCGTGACATGGCCGCCGATGGGCTTGGCGACCTCTTGCGAGGCACCGCCTTGTCGCAGGCCGACGCCGAACTGGCCGTGGCACGGCTGGTCGCCCTCTTCGTCCGCGACGCGGACCACGGAGTTCGGGAGGCCACGCTCAACTCGATCTGCGAGGCGTTCAATCGCCGCCGACTACCCCTACGACTGTTCGGAGACTTGGTCCCGATCGAGCCGACCCTGCAGAACGAACTTTTGGTACACACCCTCTGCATCCTCGGCTCGACACAGGATCCCGCCGCCGAAGAGGCGATCAGCCCCTTCGTCACCCACCCCGACGCTTGTGTTCGGGAAGAGGCCGCCCTTGCTCTCGACGAGATCCGTGCAGGTCGAGGGCCCCAGAGCGCACCCCCGATCCACAGTCTTGACGATGGCGGATGTGGTTCGAAGTGCCGTGGCCGCGCAGGGTCGGCCCCGTACGGTCAGAGCGTGCTTTCGAAGACGACCGTTCAACCCGCGGCTCTGCGTGCCCCGAGGCGGCACTGACCTCGCCGGAGGCGGGCCAGTGAGCGTGTGGGTGTCGATGGCTTCGAGGACGGAATGGGTCGGGGTTCCGTGTTCAGCGCGAGCTCGGCGGTTTCTTGGTCCAGGAGTCGGTTCGGGGGCCTTTGCGGCTCAGGCGTCTGGTCATCAGGGTGATGAGTGACCAGTTCAGGTGGGCTTCGCCGATTTGCGGGAGGCGTTCGTAGTCTCGGACGTTGCGGCGGACTCGCATGATCCAGCCGAGGGTGCGCTCGACCCGCCGGCGTCGGGGCAGGACGACGAACCCGACCGTGTCCTTGGGGCCGGGAGACGATCCCGAGGGTCATCCGGAGGAAGTCGTCGACCCAGGTGACGAGTTGGCCGGAGTAGGCCGAGTCGCCCCAGACCTGCGTGATCTGCGGTTGTGTGAGGCGAATGCGCCAGAGCATCTGGCGGGCCGCGTCCCGGTCGCTCATGTCGGCGGCGGTGACCATGATCATGACGGGCAGGCCCTTGGTGTCGACGGCGAAGTGTCTCTTGCGCCCGTTGATCTTCTTGCCCGCGTCGTAGCCGCGGCTGTCCCTGCCCACCGTCTCGGCGGCCTTGACCGACTGCGAGTCGACGATCAGCGCGACCGGGTGCGGGCATCGTCCCAGGCCGGTGCGGATCCGGCGCCGCAACTGGTCCCGGATCCACGTCACCACCCCTGCCTGGCTCCACCGCGCGAAGAACCCGTAGACGGTCTCCCAGGGCGGGTAGTCCGCTGGCAGGGCCCGCCACTTCGTGCCGTTGTCGACGATGTAGCGGATCGCGTCGACGATCTGGCGGCGCGGGTGTTTCTCCGGGCGCCCGCCCGTCTTCGTGCGCCAGGCCGGAACGGGCAGCAGCGGTTCCAGGAGCGCCCATTCGGCGACGGTGGTGTCGGAGGGATACCGGCGGCGACGTGCGTGGGAAGGCATCGCGGCCTCTAAGGTCTCGGCGGTGCGGGACTATCGCGTGAGTTGCGCCAGCGTCGCGCGCACTCCGGTGAGCTGGGCGACGGCGAGTTGCGCCCATTCGTCGTCGGGGCAGCGGGCCAGGTGCGGGTCGAGTGTGCCCGTGATCAACCGGGTGAGCCGGCCCAGGAGCTGGTGGAACTGGCGCTTCTCGTACTCGATCCAGTCCGCCGGGTCGTCCGAGAACACGTAGCCGTGCCGGCGCCCCCAGATGATCGGGGTGAGGTGTTCGGCCGCGGAGACGTCGCGCAGGTGACGAACACCGCGAGCGACCTGGGAGGGCTTGAGTCGGGTGGCGGCGACCAGTTGCCGGGTCTGCAACCCGGACGGGCGGGCCTCGATCAGGGCGGCCCGGACCAGGTCGCCGTAGTACTCCGAGAGCGGTCGTGCCCGGCGGGGCACGACTACTCGCCCTTGAGGAGGCGCGTGAGCTGCTCGTCCAGGGTGAACTCGCCGCTGTCGATCGCGGCCTCCAGCCAGTCGGTGGCGGCCCGCACCTTCGCTATCGAGCGGCGGACGGTCTCACGTTCGTCCTCGGTGAACTCCTGGCCCCGCAACCGCGGGACCAGCCGGCCCAGCGTGGCCACGTACTGATGGCCCGACCCGACCAGGTCGAGGTATTCCATGCTGTGTTCGATCTTCCGGACTGCCGGGACGCGTTCGCGGATCGCCTCGCGGGTCTCCTCGGAATTGTCGAACTGGGCCCGGTTGACCAGGAATCGGGTGGTGTCGTCGCGCATCGCCCGGCGGCCGGGCGTCGCAGCAACTCGCTCGTCACCTGTTGCGCGACGGCGTCGTCGCGGGTCAACTCCGCGACCACCCGCACCCGATCCTCCGCCCCGACGCCCTCCGCCGCGGCCGGGCGCCGCAACAGGTCGGTGGTCACCCGCCTGGCCACGTCCTCGTCCCGGGTCAGGTCGGTCACGACCCGGACCTTCTCCTCGGTGGTGACCGGCCGTTCCACCCGGTGGCCCACCCGGCGTTTCGCCGTGTCGTTGGTCCACCGGCGCCGGCCCACGCGTTCGTCCAGGGGCGGGTCGACGATCGCCGACCACCGCTCGTCGTCGTCCGTGATCGACGCCAGGACGCGGTGGACGGTGAACGACAGGTCGCCCCTGCGGCGCGCGGCAGGCCACCGGGAGGCGGTCCACCGCCAGTCCTCCACCGTCGCCGCGGCCACCCCGATGTCGTCCGCGAACAACGCGAGCGACTCCCCGACCGTGAACAGGTCGTCGGTGCCCTTGGCCACCGAACCGCCCACCGACCTCATCGGCTCGATCTCCAACGCCTTGTCGCCCAGGGAGAATTGGGCCCGCGCGACCTGCGCGACCAACGCGCGCGCCTCGGCGACGATCTGTTCGTAACGCTCCCGGGTGACGTTCCCGACCCGCTCCACCACGACGTCCACCGCCCCACTCCGAGCCGGGCGGGCCACCACGCGGTGGCCGTCGACGAACCCCGATCCGGGTCACCGCCAGCGTGACGCCGCCCCGATCACACCGGGCAGGGCGCGAAGTCGGGGCACTCGAAGCACCCGCCCCCACCACCGGACGACCCCGCACCCCCGGAACGCTCCCCTTCGAGCCGTTCCGCGAAGTCGTCACCGAGACGGACTACCGCGACGCCTCCCGCCAGCGCCAGGCACGCATCCGACACCGCGCGGAACAAAAGACCGCCGACCTCGGATGCTCGACCCCCGGGGTCCAGACCCGCCCACACACCGGGCACTCCGCCCGGTCCCCGCCCTGGATCGCCACCACCCGCAGACGCGCCCGACGAAGCGCCCGCCACCGCCGCGACCTGCACCGACCCGAACAGAACACCGCCCCCGCCGCCTTGCCCGCCGGCAACGGATCACCACACTCCCGGCAATACCGCCGAACCACCACCACAACCCAGATCATCCAACCGACCCGAGCTCACGACCAGCCCTTCAAAAACACGCTCTCACGCCCTGGGGCCAAGGCGGAACAGGGAGGTCTTGCACCCGCGGCCGGTCTCGATCGCAACGTCGGCGAGCGAGATCGCTCACCCGCGAATACCTCGGATATGGCATGTTATCCGAGGCAGTTAGCGGTAGGCGGAAGCCGCGCCACCGAAAACCCCTCCGAACGCGGCGAGGTCGCGGGTAGCGTCCCGGGCCATGGTCAGACCACGAAAGCGGACGCCACGCCACCGGGACCGCGGGCCCGCCGCCCATGTCCTCGTGGCGGACGGACCGGCGGGCGGGCGCGTTGCGCTGTCCCTATTCCAGGAGGACGCGGACGGCGTCCGGAGCGTGGGCCACCAATCGGTGGCCGATCTCGTCGCCGATGCCCGTAGCCACAGCCGCCAGCAGCAGGCCGGACAACACGACGGCCAGTCGTCGACGCCGCGAAGCGGGCCTGGTCGTGGTGGGCTCAGGCTCGGGGTGTTCGAGCGGGGTGCTCACGGGGTCCTCCGATGCTCGGGTTTCGTCGGGTGTCGGCGACGAGCGTCGGACGGGTGGAGGGTGCTGCGGTAGCGGCAACGGCCGTTGCCGGCACATCGGCAACACGTTTGTGTATTGCGGCATCCCGGCCGCC
>NZ_WWJX01000410.1 GCF_009865215.1 Streptomyces sp. SID3343
GTCGGCGCGGTCGCGTTCAGCCGGGCCGCGGCGACCGTCGCGTCGGCGGGTCGCTCGGCCGGGTCCTTGGCCAGCAGGTCGAGCACGAGTCGGCTCACGTGCGGCGGCAGGTCGGGACGCAGCCGCTCGGGGGGCTCCGGTACGTGTCGGAGGTGCGCGTACACCAGCGAAGCCGGCACGCCGGTGCCGAACGGCGGCCTGCCGGTGAGGAGTTCGTACAGCACGCAACCCAGCGAGTACAGGTCGGCCCGATGGTCGCCGGCCTGGCCGTGCAGGCGTTCCGGGGCCGTGTAGGCGAGCGTGCCGATCACGTGCGTCGTGCGCGCCTCGACCGCCGCGAGCCAACCGGCGAGGCCGAAGTCCAGGATCACCACCCGGTCGTCGGCCGCCACCGCGAACAGAGCGGCGGGTTTGAGGTTGTGGTGGTTCATCCCCGCGCGGTGCGCGCTGTCCAGCGTCGCGCAGATCCCGTCCGCCCAGGCCAGTACGCGAGGGATCTCCAGCCGGCCGGCGCGCACCAGCGCGCCCAGGTCGCTCCCCGTCAACAGCTCCGTGACCAGGAACAACGTCCCGTCGGCGTCCTGTCCCACGTCGTACACGTCGACCACGCCCGGGTGACTCAACACCGCCGCCGTGCGCGCCTCGCGCAGGAACAATTCCGCTGTTCCCGTGTCGGCGGGGCCGTGCAGGAGCTTGACCGCGACGTCGCGTCCCTCCTGCCGATCGCGCGCGCTCCACACCTGTCCGAGGCCGCCGCGGCCGCGCAGCTCCCCGAGTTCGTACCGATCCGCCACGACCCGACCCACCGCTGCCACAACATCTCCCTTGTCGCCACCGTCGGGTCATCCTGCCGCACGGCGCGGGCGAAATTACGATCAGCCGGCCCCGGCGACCCGAAGAACCGCGTCGCCTCGGGCCCACCCGATTCTCCGGACCGGGCATCGATCCGCAGGGCCGGGCCGCCGGACCCCGCAGCGGTGTTGCAGCATGGAGGCTCATGTCACGACCGTCGCGCCGGCCGGGAGACCCGCACCGTGATCCAGACCTCCGCGCTCCAGACCTCCGCGCGGCACCTGCGCACCCTCGCGCTCTACCCCAGGCGCAGTCCGGCGACGCTTTCGATCCTGGCACTGTTGCTGGTCGACGGATTCGTGGTCGGACACCTGATGTCGCAGGCCAGGGCCGACCACCTGGTCGAGGCGATCAGTACGAACCTCGACAACCTGGACGACCATCCGGTCCGGGTCCTCGCCGGCAGCCTGCTCGTGGCCGACGTGCACGGCACGTGGTTCGGCAACCTGTTGACCATCGGCTTCGGCCTCGGCGTCTGCATGGCGTTCCTGGAGCACCGGGTGGGCGCGCTGCGCGCGGTCGGGGTCACGCTGCTCGGGCACGTCGGTGCGACTCTCGTCACAGCGGTGGTGCTCGTGGTGGCGATACGTGACGGTACGTATCCACAGGCCACCCGGCACACCTTGGACTACGGGGTCAGCTACGCGTCGATGGCGGCCATAGCGGCGGTCACGCCGTTGCTGCCGCGACTGCTGCGGGTGTGGTGGGCGGGGTTTTGTCTGCTGTACCCGTTCATGTCCGCGCAGTGGTACGGCGACCTGCCGGACTTCACCACGATCGGGCACGTCTCGGCGGCCCTGATCGGGCTGGGGTCGGGGTTTCTGTTCGTGGGGCGCCTGCGGCGGGTCGAGCCCGACTCGGGGTAGGTCGGGGCGTCTGTGGGCTTCGTCGACCACGCGGGTCCTCGGGCCCCGGCTTCCCCCGCCTCCCCCGGGAGCGGCTGCCCGGGGGAGCCTCGGAAAGAGAGCTTCGAGGGTCAGACCCCGGCCGGCTCCACGCGCCACTCGATCATGACGCGGTCCTCCAGCGGCAGTTCCTCCGGGCCGAGCGCGACGTGGTCGATCACGTAGCGGAAGAGCAGCACGACGGCGTCGGACTCCATGTCCGGCAGGCTCTCGCGAGTCGCGGCGAGTACATCCCGAAGGAGCACCGGGTCGGACTCCAACTCCTCGATCTCCTCCGTGAGTTCGGGGTCGAGGTCGTCGGCCGCCGCGAGCGCCGCAATGGATCGGGCCAAGAACGCGGGCTCGGTTTCGAGGCGGACCAGGACCTGCTCGGTGACGAACTCGTCGAGCAGGTCGGCATCGATGTCGATGTCCCCGCCGGCGCAGCCGCAGCCGTCGCCGCAGCCGCCGGGCGCGCTGACGTCCTCGATGGTGAGGGGAGCGCCGATCGGGGTGATCGAGATCGGCTGGACGTGGGTCTGGGCGCCGTCGTCGGCGGCCGGGATGTCGGAGGGGGGCACGGGAGCCTTTCGGGGCGTTCGTCGGATGGTGTCGGTTTGCATCGCAGTGCAGCAGAGTGCACCGAGTTCGGATCGAGTCCGGTCGGTTCGACTCGGTTCAAGTCGGTCCGACTCGACTCGGCTCGACTCGGCTCAGCTCGGTTCGACTCGGTTCAAGTCGATCCGACTCGATGCGACTCGGACCGATGCGAACCGAGTCGAGCCTGCCCGGCCGGGTCTGCCCGGAGGCTGCTCGGGGGCTGCCCGCGGGTTCTTCGGTCGACCGGGAGGAGGCCCATCGTCTCATCCGAGTCCGGTGCCCCCGCCTCTTGCGCGTACGGTGATCCGGACGACCCATGACAAGCGGGTTGTAGGGCGTGCTACC
The DNA here is from genome assembly GCF_009865215.1 of Streptomyces sp. SID3343. GTDB lineage: Bacteria > Actinomycetota > Actinomycetes > Streptomycetales > Streptomycetaceae > Embleya. The sequence continues at coordinate 2,682 of NZ_WWJX01000410.1, forward strand.
GTTAATTGCTGCTGTGGTTCCCATGGAATTTTCTGTGCGCCTGCTGGTTGTAGCCAACAGGCGCACTTTTGTTTTCCCGGTGTCCAAGTCCGGGCGGGGTAATCATCGCGACGATTCGGGTCTCGCAGAGTGCGGGATCCCGGTTATGCCCCGAAGGGGAAAATACGTGGCTACTGGCACCGTGAAGTGGTTCAACGGCGAAAAGGGCTTCGGCTTCATCGAGCAGGACGGTGGCGGCCCCGACGTCTTCGCCCACTACTCGAACATCAACGCTCAGGGCTTCCGTGAGCTGCAGGAAGGCCAGAAGGTCGAGTTCGACGTCACGCAGGGCCAGAAGGGCCCGCAGGCGGAGAACATCACCATTCTCTGATCTTGCTTGAGGGCGTGGCTTTCGCCACGCAGCGAGGGCCCGCGCCGCACGGTGCGGGCCCTTCCCGTGGCCGTTCGGCCACGGTGCGACACCCCAGGCGGATGCTCGACATCCGTCGATCAGGACCCTGCCCGACGCGCCCGGCGCGTCGGCCCCGCACGGTCCGGCACATCGGCCGCCGCTCTTCGGCAGGCGCCCGACCGTTGCGATGTACACGACGTGTGTGACCCGTTCACCGCTTCGTTTTCCAGCTTTTCCCGGCTCGTTCTTGCGACTCCTTGTGCGGCTTCACGCCGCGGAGACGTCCTCGATACGCGCCGCATCGAGGAAGGTTCTCCATGAATCGCACCCCCCGTACGAACGACCGTTACTCGCGCAGCGGCGGCGGCAGCAGCGGCGGCGCCGGCAGCCGCGGTGGCGGCTACGGCGGCGGTGGCGGCAGCCGCGGTCGCGGCGGCGCCCCGTCGGCCAACCGTCGCAAGCCGATGTCGGCCGCCCCGGCCGCCGAGTTCGCGCTTCCGGTCAGCACCACCCCCTCGCTTCCGGCCGCGGCCACCTTCGCCGAGCTGGACATGCCCAAGCCGCTGCTCTCGGCCCTCACTCGCCAGGGTGTGACCGAGCCGTTCCCGATCCAGTCGGCCACGCTGCCGAACGCGCTGGTCGGCCGGGACGTGCTCGGCCGCGGTCGGACCGGCTCGGGCAAGACGCTCGCGTTCGGCCTCGCGCTGCTCGCCCGGATCGCCGGTCAGCGCGCCGAGACCAAGCGCCCGCTCGCGCTCGTCCTGGTTCCGACGCGGGAACTGGCCCAGCAGGTCACCGACGCGCTCATGCCGTACGCCACCTCGGTGCAGCTGCGGATGGCCACGGTCGTCGGCGGTATGTCGATCGGTCGCCAGGCCAGTGCGCTGCGCAACGGCGCCGAGGTCGTCGTGGCGACCCCGGGTCGGCTCAAGGACCTGATCGACCGCGGCGACGCGCGGCTCGACGCCGTGGGCATCACCGTGCTCGACGAGGCCGACCAGATGGCCGACATGGGCTTCATGCCGCAGGTCACCGCGCTGCTCGACCAGGTGCAGGCGGACGGTCAGCGGATGCTGTTCTCCGCCACGCTCGACCGCAACGTCGACCGCCTGGTCAAGCGCTTCCTGTCCGACCCGGTCGTCCACTCGGTCGACCCGTCGCAGGGCGCGGTCACCACGATGGAGCACCACGTACTGCACGTGACCGAGGCCGACAAGCACACCGCCGCGACGCACATCGCGGCGCGCGAGGGTCGCGTGATCATGTTCATGGACACCAAGCACGCGGTGGACCGGCTCACCCGCCAGATGCTCGCGAGCGGCGTCCGCGCCGCGGCGCTGCACGGCGGCAAGTCGCAGCCGCAGCGCACCCGCACCCTGGAGCAGTTCAAGAGCGGCCACGTCACCGCCCTGATCGCGACCAACGTCGCGGCCCGCGGCATCCACGTGGACGGTCTCGACCTGGTCGTCAACATCGACCCGCCGACCGACCACAAGGACTACCTGCACCGCGGCGGCCGTACTGCCCGTGCCGGCGAGTCCGGCAGCGTCGTGACGCTCGTCACCCCGAACCAGCGTCGCGAGATGGCGCGCCTGATGATGATCGCCGGCATCACCGCCGAGACCATCCAGGTCCGCTCCGGCGACGAGGAACTCACCCGCGTCACCGGCGCCCAGGTGCCCTCCGGCGTGCCCGTCGTGATCTCGTCGCCCGTCTCCGAGGCCCCGCGCCGCGGCGGCTCGGCGGGTGGCCGCGGTCGCGGTCGTCGTCCCGGCCAGGGGGGCGGCTCGGGCTCCGGCTCCGGTCGTCGTCCGTCCTCGGCCGCGGGTGTGTCGGCGTCGGCCGGCCGCACCGGCGGTTCCGCAGGTGGCTCGGGCGCGCCGCGTCGCCGTACCGCCGCCGCGTAGTCGTTCGGATCCACCCTTCGGGTACCTCGCGAAGACTCTTCGTGCACCTCGCGAAGACTCTTCGTGTACCCCGCGAACACCTTCGCGTACCTTGCGAACCCCTTCGCGTATCTCGCGAACTCCGAAGCCGTGTCCGGGATTTCCCGGGCGCGGCTTCGCGCGTTCGGGGCGTGATCCGGGCGGTGTGACAAAGATGCGACAAACGTGGGACAAACAGAGCGTCCGGGAGGTTAATCCATATTGTTAGTCTGGGAGAACCGCCCGCTCGTCCAGTTCAGTTCGTGAGGTCATCACGTGTCCAAGCTCCCGATAACCCGCTCTCGTAAGGGAATTCGCGTCCTGGTGCTTCCGCTTGCTGCGGCCGCGCTCTTGTTGACCGCATGTGGTTCGGGCAAGTCGGACGGGCCCGCGAAGGTGGATTCGGCCCAGGGGAACCAGGTCGAGGCTGCCAAGGACAAGAATGAGAGCAAGGACACACCGGTCAACGTGACCGTGGATCCGCCGAACGGTACGCAGGGCGTGGCACCCGGCAAGCCGATCACCGTGACGGCCGACTCGGGCACGCTGACGACGGTGCGGATAGCCGACGGCCAACAGCGCGCGATCGAGGGCACCCTGGCGGCCGACGGTCGCTCGTGGACCTCCACGACCCGGACCGTGCCCGGCGTCACCTACACGGTGACCACGACCACGCGTGCCAAGAAGGGCACCGAGTCGACCACGACCAGCACCTTCGGCACGCTCAAGGCCACCACCGTCAACAAGGTGACCCTGCGCCCGGCCAACGGCGGCACGTTCGGCGTCGCACAGCCCGTTTCGGTCATGTTCGACACCCCGGTCAAGGACAAGGCCGAGGTCGAGCGCAACCTCAAGGTCACCACCGCCCCCAACGTCGACGGCTCGTGGGGATGGACGAAGGACGAGTCCGGCAAGGACCGTGTCGACTGGCGTCCGCGCGAGTTCTGGGCGACGGGTACCAAGGTCACCCTCAACGCGAACCTGGGCGGCGTCGCGAGCGGCCCCGGCACCTACTTCGCGCGCGACTACGAGAGCACCTTCACGGTCGGTACCAACCGGGTCGTCGAGGTGGACGTGCCCAAGCACCGGTTGACGGTGAAGGAGGACGGCGTCGCGGTCAAGACGATCAAGATGTCGGCCGGCTCGAACGAGTTCCCCACCCGCGGCGGCACGCACGTGATCCTCTCCAAGAACGCCAAGGAGACCCTGGACTCGACCACGGTCGGGCTCGGCGACAGCTACAACCTGCCGGACGTCCCGTGGGTCGTGCACTTCACGTCGTCGGGCACGTTCTTCCACTCGGCCGCGTGGAACACCGCGAACATCGGCGTCGCCAACACCAGCCACGGCTGCGTGGGTATGACCGTCCCGGACGCCGAGTGGTTCTTCAACCGCGTCGAGGTCGGCGACCCGGTCGTGGTCAAGGGCTCCAACAACACGGAGGCCACCGCGGCCGGCAACGGCTTCGGCAACTGGCAGCTCACGTGGGACCAGTGGAAGGCCAAGAGCGCTCTGGTGGGCTGAGCCCGTTTCTGAAACAACGACGACCCGCGTACAGCCCCGGGCGGGGGCGTACGCGGGTCGTCGCATGTGGCGGTTCGTACGTGCCGTGCGCCTCACGGTTGGGGGCTCAGGCCCGGCCGGGTCCATATCTTCGCCAGCTCGTCCAGCAGGACGGGCCCCAGGTCGACGGACAGTGGGTAAGGGGGGTCCTGGTCGCTCATGCGGGTGACCACGACGACCACGTCGGGACCGCGGCGAGTGAGGAGCAGTTCGCCGTGCAGGGCGCCGTCCGTCCACGACCAGATGTTCGTCTCGGCGCCCGTGCCGGCGACGGGCAGCCGGGTCATGCACCGGTCGGCGGCGGCGCGAAACGCGACTGCCGCGTCGCCGGCGAGGCGTTCGGCCTCCGGTCGGGGCGGCGACGAGTAGTGGTGGGCCGTCGAAATTCCGGCCAACCGCAGCCGACTGCCGGCCGGGGTGCGCCATTGCATGGCCATTCCCGTGTTGTCGTCGAGGGCCGCCGGGGGAGCGTCGCAGGGCGCGAAGAACAAGTCCTTCGAGGACCGGGGGTACCTGTCGAAATCGTCTCTCGGGCCCCAGTCCAGGCCGGCGACCGTCGGAAGGACCGGCGTTTCGAACGGTCGGTATCGGGCGTTCGGGATGCTGTAGTCGCCCGATTCGTTGCGGTCCACCATGCCCTGGGGGCTCGATGAGCCGACTTCGGGGCCGGCGGCTGCTCTCGGTTTCGGGGGCAGGGCCGATGCCGAGGCGGTGGCAGCGGACGGGGATCGGGTTTCGTCGCCGGCTCGCGCGACCCAGCCCGCTGCGACGAGGACGCATGTCGCCACGGCCGCCGACCCCAGGATGCGCGCGCGGTCACGGCGTCGGGTGCCTCGGGCGCGGACCCTCTCGGGGGAGGTCAGGGTCGCCGCGCTTCCCGCGTCGCCGACCAGCGCGCGTAGGTCTCGGGCGATGTCTTCGTCGGGGTAGAAGCCGGGGTCCTCGCGCTCGGGTTCGTGCTCGTACGCGTATCCGGACCCGGACCCGGACTCGGACCCGAACTCGGACCCGGACTTGGATCCGGACCCGGACCCGGACCGGTACTCGTATTCGTGCTCGCGTTCGTTCATCGGTTCGTATTCGCTCCGATCGGGATGCCCGGGTGGGTGTCGTCGAGGTGGCGGCGTAGTTCCTTGCGGGCCCGGTTCAGTCGCGCGCGTAACGCGACCTCGGTGATCCCCAACTCCTCGGCCACCCGCGCACCGGGCAGGTCGCACAGGTGGAAGAGCACGATCGCGTGCCGCTGCGGGTCGGGCAGTCGCCGCAGCGCGGCCACCAGGGCCACGTGGTCCGCCGAGATGCCCGCCGCGGGCTCCGGGCCGCCGTGCCGGAAGTGGGCGGTCAACCGGTTTCGGGTCCGGCGCCACGTACCGATCGCGATCCGCCGCGCGACCACCCGTACCCAACCGGTCGGATCCCCGCCCTCGATCAACGCCGACCAGCGCGGCCAAGCCCTCGCGTACGCCTCCTGCACCGCGTCCTCGGCATCGGCGAGATCGCCCGTCAGGGCATAGATCACACCCACGAGGCGCCGCGACGTGGACAGGTAGAACGCGTCGAACTCCGCGCGCCGGGCGGCCTCCGTCTCGTCGTTCGTCATGGGCATGTCCTCACGTATCCCTCGCCTTCGTCGTCGTCGGTTGCCTCTCCACGTGCACGCGCGAGGAGGTACGGACGTGACGCCGGCGGGCGCGGGGGTTCGAACGGCACGCGAGTACTCCTCATATGCTGCCGACGGGAAGGCCGGGCGAACGACTTGGCCCAGTGGGGGGAGTTCACGGTGCGAACGCTTGGCGACGACGACCCGCGCGAGCTGGGCGGGTATCGGCTGCTGCGCGTGCTCGGCTCGGGCGGAATGGGCCGGGTCTACCTCGGTCGTGGTCCGCGCGGGCGGTTCGTCGCGGTCAAGGTGATTCGTGCGGAACTGGCCGAGGACGCCGAGTTCCGGCTGCGCTTTCGGCGTGAGGTCGAGGCCGGTCGGCGCGTCGACGGCCGGTGGACGGGCCGGGTGCTGGACGCCGATCCCGATGCGCCGCGCCCGTGGTTGGTGACCCGATTCGTCGCCGGGCCCTCGCTGCACGAAGCCGTCGGAGCCCACGGGCCGCTGCCCGAGGAGGCCGTGCGCGCGCTGGGCGCGGGGTTGGCCGCCGCGCTCGTGACGGTGCACGACGCCGGACTCGTGCACCGCGACCTCAAGCCGTCGAACGTACTGCTCACCCTCGACGGCCCGTGCGTGATCGACTTCGGGATATCCCGGGCGCTGGACGCCACCGCGCTGACCACGACCGGCGTCTCGGTAGGGTCGCCCGCCTACATGTCGCCCGAGCAGGCCAACGGGCACGACGTCGGTCCGGCCTCCGACGTGTTCGCGCTGGGATCCGTACTCGGCTACGCCGCGAGCGGAATCGGCCCGTTCGGCGAGGGCAACGACCAGGCGCACATGTTCCGGATCATCGGCCACGAGCCCGACCTGTCCCGAGTGCCGTACTCGATGCAACTCGTGGTCGAGGCGTGCCTGCACAAGGACCCGGCGCAGCGGCCGACGCCGGCGCAGATCGTCACCGCGCTCACGCCCTACGGCGACCCGGGCACCCTGTTCACGTCCGGGTGGCTGCCGGCTCCGGTCGTGGAGGGCATGGCGCGCGGGGCGGTCGAGCTCCTGGAGATCGAGGCCGACCCCGAGCCGGCGGCCGACCTCGCGCCCACCCGGGTCGCGGGCATGGAGGCGACCCGGCTCGCCACGTCCGCCCCCACCTCGTCCGACCCCGAGCCGAGTGCTCCGGCGGAGCCCGCGGGGCGGCGGCGCGGGCTGTGGAAGTACCCGTTGGTCCTGCTCGTCGGCGCGGCCGTCGCAGCGGGGTCGCTGTTCGCGACCGTGGGTTTCGGACGCGACGAGAAACCGAAGAAGAAGGCGCTCCCCGCGGCCGAGTTGCCGGTGGAGTACGCGCGTGTGTGGCAGGGACAGCGCGTGGGCGGGGCGTGGAGTTCGGACCCGGGTGTTCGGATAGAGACGATCAAGGTAGCCCTCAATCGGGGCGTGATCGGCGACCGAGTGGGCCGGATCAGCTACCTCAACACGTACTTCCAAGTCCGCTGCGAGACGGTGGTGAGCCTCAAGACCGTCGACAAACCGCGCATCGTCCTGGGCGCCGGCACCCGCCCGGAAGACCGCTCCTTCTGTGCCCAGAGCGACGCGACGCTCGACATCGTCGCCGACGGCACCCTGGAGTTCACCATGACCGCCCCCGACCACGAGACATACGCGACAACCCTGCGCCCCGTGTGACGCCGGGAATGGCCTCCTGGCCCGACCACCCCCCACCACAACGCCGTAAAACCGCAGCCTCGAACGAAAACGCAACGGATGGTGCCGGTGGCAGCCCCTCCCGAGCCACCGAAATCGCCACCGCCGCCCGCCCGGCCGACCCACCGAGCCCGAAGCCGCGAGGCAACCTTCGCAGGAAGGATTCTGCTCCCCACGCGTAGGCGCGGTACGTTCTACGGGACTGTAGATCGTAGACTTTCGGATCGAACGCGCGAGAGCAAAGGATCAGGGGAACTCGATGGCTCTGTGGGACAAGCTCAAGCAGTCCGCCCAGTCGATGCAGGGGCAGCTGGAGTCCAAGAAGAACGAGCTCAAGAGCGGAGGCTTCCGGGACGCGAGCATGGCGATCTGCGCACTGGTCGCCGCGGCCGACGGCTCGATCGACCCGGCCGAGCGGCAGCGGGTCACCACGCTGATCACGAGCAACGACGTACTGAAGAACTTCGAGGCGAGCGACCTCGAGAAGCGCTTCAACGACTACCTGGCCAAGCTCTCCGCCGACTTCGAGCTCGGCAAGGTGTCGGTGCTCCAGGACATCGCCAAGGTCAAGAAGAAGCCGACCGAGGCTCGCGCGGTGATCCAGATCGGTATCGTCATCGGCGGCGCCGACGGCAACTTCGACAAGACCGAGCAGGCCGTCGTGCGCGACGCGTGCTTCGCGGTGGACCTGACCCCGGCCGAGTTCGGCCTGTAGGACCGCCGGAGCGGGCCGGCAGAGCGGGGCAGCCCAAGGCGCCCGATTGCCCGCTCAACTCTTTCGAGGGACCGATTCCGCCCGACGGCCGATGTCCGTCGGGCGGAATCGCTGCGTGCGACGGACGTTGGAATCATGACCGACGCCCGAACCCTCGCCGCATCGCGGCGGGCTCGATGGTGGGGCCCGCTCGCGGTCATCGCCGTGTTGGCGTTGCTCACCGGCGGCTGGCCGTTGATCGACTCGTGGATCTCGGGCGACGAGCGGGTACGGGCCGGCACGGTCTTTCGGGTGGGGCCCGACAGCGACGACTACGCGTGGTTCCGGATCGGCGACGACGGGTGGACGCTGGATCGGGCCGCGACGACACCATCGCGGCAATTCGTACTGCGCCGCGAGGGCGTCGACCTCTCGATCGCGTACATTTCCCTGGCCCGAGCCGAGGACGCGGACAACCTGTGGACCGGGCTGCGCGACACGGTCCGGGTGGCCGACCCGCACGCGCGCCTGGGGCCGCCGCAGTCGCTGATCGCCGACGCCGGCGCCGCGGGCGTGTTCGGCACGCTGGTCCAGGACGGTGACACCGGCCGCGCCGCGATCTTCCGCGGCCCTCAGGACGCGTTCGCGATCCGGCTGATCGCGCTGGCGGCGCCCGGTACCCCGGACCCGGTCTGGCTCCCCGCCCGTGACGTGATGCGGTCGCTGACCTTCACCGAGGAGGCCGCATGAGCTCTGCCGGGGCCCGGCCACCACGCGAACACCTCGAACCGTACGCCCTCGCGGCCGCCGCGGCGGCGTGCCTGTTCGGCCTCGGGGTGGTCGTGAACGAATACCGCGACGCCGTTCGGGTGTTCACCGCCGCCGCCGCCCTCGCGGGCTTCCTGCTGCTGCTGACGCTCGCCGTCGGATACCTCCTGCCCCGTCGGATCCGACCGGTCCTGCCCCCGCCGCACGTGACGTCGATCGCGTGCGTGGTGTGGGGGATGACCGCCGCGACGGGCTGCGCGATCCTCGCCAATACGGGGCTGGGCGGGATCTGGGCCAAGACCCGCGGCGTCGACTTCGCGGACGACTGGGGCGCCGCCATGACCGCGCCGCTCAACGAGGAGACGCTCAAGGCGTGCGGCGTCGTCCTGCTCGCCCTCGCCGCCACGCGCGCGATCCGCGGACCCGTCGACGGTTGGGTCTACGGCGCCCTGACGGGGCTGGGCTTCCAGGTCGTGGAGAACTTCCTGTACGCGCTCAACGCGATCCTGCTCGACGGCGCGACCGACCCCGGGTCCTCGGTCGACGCGTCGTTCGCGGCCAGGGTGGGCGCCACCGCGTGGGGGACGCACTGGGCGATGACGGCGGTCGCGGGCACCGGCATCGGCTACCTGGTCGCGCGCGACGGCCGCCCGCTCGCCCGACGGGTACCGGTCGCGGTGGGGCTGTGGCTGTTGGCGATAGCCATGCACTGGTTCTTCAACTCGCCGCTCGTGCCCGGTGTGCGCGGGATGTTCGTGAAGGTCGCGGCGAATCTGGTCGTCGCGCTGCTCGTGTATCGCGTCGTGCGCCGGAGCCACCTGGCCCGCTTCCGGGAGGTTGCGGCCGAGGAGGCGCCGACGGGGGCGATCCGGCCCGGCGAGGCCGAGTTGCTGCCCCGTCGGTACACCAGGCGCAAAGCACGCAAAGGCCCTTTTCCCCGACCCGTCCACACACTGATCGGCGAGATCCAGCGGGCTCAGCTCGCCCTCGTGGAGAGCCGAATGCCGAGGGCCGATCCGGCCGAGCCCGCGCGCTCGGCCGCGTTGCGTGCGGAGATCGCGATGCTGCGCGCGCAGTTGGCGGCGGTGG
>NZ_WWJX01000411.1 GCF_009865215.1 Streptomyces sp. SID3343
GGGCGGTCGCCAGGCGACCGATCACCCGCTTGGCCACCTGCGGGGACAGGTAGGCGCCGCCGTCGGCCACGGCCCGCACACCCGCGATCAGCTCGCGCGGATCGCCCGATTTGATCAGGAAGCCGGTGGCGCCGCTGTCGAGCGCGGTGGCGATGTACTCGTCCTCGCCGAAGGTCGTCAGGATCACCACGGCGGTGTCGGGCGCGACCCGACGCAGCTCGGCGGTCGCAGCGAGGCCGTCCAGGTGGGGCATCCGGATGTCCACGAGCGCGACGTCGGGACGGTACTTGCGGGCCTGCTCGACCGCCTCGCGGCCGTCGGCGGCCTCGGCGACGACCTCGATCCCCGCGTCGGTGGACAACACGGCGCGCACGCCGGCCCGGATCAGGCGCTCGTCGTCGGCGAGCAGGACCCGGATGGGGGCAAGG
>NZ_WWJX01000412.1 GCF_009865215.1 Streptomyces sp. SID3343
TCGCCTTCACCGAGGACCCCGACTACGTCCGCGCCCTGTACGGCGACGACCTGGTCGACCGCGCCCAACACTGGGCGACGTCGACCACGATGAAGCTCACCGGGACGGGTGCCTGGTGACCGCACCCACCGAGGACGTCCGCCCGCAGGACCTGGCCCGCCTCGCGCTGCGGGCCGCGCTCGCCGCGGCCCGCGACCGCACCGGCGACGCACCCGTGAAACGAACCCGCACTGGCAGGTCCTCGACGGCCCGGACCGACGACCGCGACCCACAACCCTTGGGCGGCCTCCTCGAGCAGCTGCTCACCGACCACGGCTGGACCGCACCGGTCACCGGCGGATCCATCCCCGACACCTGGCCCCGGACCTGCCCCGAATACGCCGACAAGGTCACCGCCGGCCACTACGACCCCGACACCGGC
>NZ_WWJX01000413.1 GCF_009865215.1 Streptomyces sp. SID3343
GAGCAACGCCCCCCGGGCGCCGAGAGTCACGCACACCGCCCGCGCCGACCACTTCCCACACAACTCGGCCGCCGCGTCGGCGGTGGCCCGCACGTCGTCGGCGGCTTCGATCCGAGCCGCCGCGCCGACGGCCCGGGCGGCCTCCGCGTGATTGGGGGTGACCAGCGTCGCCCCGGGTACGGGATCGCTTCCGCGCGGATGCGGATCCCACACCACCGGCACGTGCCCCACCCGGGCGCCCAGGGCCGCCCGCAACGTCGGCTGCGCGGTGACGCCGTTGCCGTAGTCGGACACCAAAATCGCGTCCGCCGCGACGAGCGCCCGCAAAACCTCGGGACCCGGCGCGCCGATCGGGCCGCCGG
>NZ_WWJX01000414.1 GCF_009865215.1 Streptomyces sp. SID3343
CGGGGCCGCTCTGCGGCGCGGCGGCGGGGCCGGCGGGCTTCTTGTCGTCCGACTTCTTCTCGACCGAGCACGCACTCGCGGCGGTCAAGCCGAAGGCGGCGAGCAGGACGCCTACGGCGATACGTCGCGCGGGAGCGGGACCTTCTCCTCGGAGCAACACAACGGCACACCTGTCCTTCAGAAGGGGTGGAGCGGATCACGGGATGGGATGCGGGGTGGGATCGGGAGGGGATGCGGGGTGGAATCGGGGTGGGACCTCGATCTCGATCTCGATCTCGATTGGAATCGGGGTCGGGATCGGGATGGAGC
>NZ_WWJX01000415.1 GCF_009865215.1 Streptomyces sp. SID3343
AATCGTTCCATCAACCTGAGCCCGGAACAATCGGTGACATCGACGCTCGGGGCAGCCGATGGCTTGGTAAGTCCAGGATTTTCAGTTCTTGCTGGGTCGTCATCTCCTACCGTGCCTATTAATCGATGGAAAGTCCGCCAAATCAATCCATATCTCGAAACTCAAGTTTCCGTGAAGGGATTGCCTGAGGAGGTTCTCTATCAGGAATCCAGCATGCCGGGAATCAATACTAAGGGAAGA
>NZ_WWJX01000416.1 GCF_009865215.1 Streptomyces sp. SID3343
GAGCCCGAGCCCGCCGCACAGGCGCCGGAACCGGTCCGGGCCGAGGCCCTGGCCGAGGACCTGGTGCCCGAGCCGGCCGCGGAGGTCGAACAGGTCGCCGGCGCAGACAAGAAGGACACCCGCACCGCGGTCCTCGTCGGCTACGGCGTCCGGACCACCAGCGGTCGGCGGCGGGCTCGCAAGAGCGACTCGCCGGCTGCCGCGCCGATGGCTGCGGTCGCGAACGGCTCGGGGGCCAACGGCCCCGAAGCCGACGGTCCG
>NZ_WWJX01000417.1 GCF_009865215.1 Streptomyces sp. SID3343
GTCGCGCGCCTGGACCCCCGACAGGTCGTGCTCGGTCTGCACGAGAACTGGTCGGACTGGGGCACTGAGCAGGTCCGGGCCGCACTCGGTGGGCGGCCCGTACAGCTGCGGATCCTGCCGGAGCAGCGCCTGACCCACGGCCGTTTCCTCCAGTGGCGCGTCGGCGAGCGTTGGCACGCGCTGACCGGCAACGCCGACCTGACCCGCGGCGCGCTGGGCACGACGGCGTCCTCCGCCGGCGGCGTCGAACTCGCGGTGCGCACCGCCGACGGCCCCACCCGAGTGCCCGACGAGGGCCGCACCGCGTCCGGCGTCGCGGCGCTGCGGGCGTTGGCCCGCTCCGGTACGCCGAGCACCGAGCCCGCGCTGATCCTGCTCGGCGCCGAAGCCGACATCGAAGGGCTGCACGTGGTGCTGGCCCGCCCCGAGCGCGAGCCGGTCGTGGTGAGCACGTCCACCGACGGATCGGTGGGCTCGTGGCGCGAACTGGGCAGCGTTCCGGCCGGCGCCACGACGGTGACGTTCCCGCCCGCCGCGGGCCT
>NZ_WWJX01000041.1 GCF_009865215.1 Streptomyces sp. SID3343
GAGGTCCGCCGCACGTGGGCGAGCGCCGACAACGCCCCGGCCGGCCGACGCGAGGACGAACTCGCCGCGTCCCTGCAGAGCCTGGGCCTGCTGCACAGCGCGGGCGGCGCGCACGACGAGGCCGTCGACGCCCTGGAGGAGGCGGTCCGCCTGCGCGCGAGACGCGTGCGCGCCGACCCGGTGCTCGCCCGCCGCCCCGAAGTCCCGGTCACCTACGCCCTGTACGGGATCGTGCTGGTCGCCGCGGGCCGTCCCGCCGACGCCGTGCCACCGCTCGCCGCGGCGCTGGGCGTGGGTACCGCGCTCAACCTCGAACGGGTCTCAGACCTGGCCGGCGACACCCTGGTCCGGGCCCACCGCGCCGACCCCGACGCGGTCCGCAGCCGCTGGATGGCCGCCACCGGCGAGGAACTGCCCCAGTGGATCGAGCGGGGCCAACGCCCGCTCCCTCGCCAGTCCGATCGCCGGGCGGAACGCGTGCTGCCGGGCCGCGACTGACCCGCTCGCGGGGGCCTGCTCGCGGGGCCTGCTCGCGGGGACCGGCTCACTGCGGGCCCCGAACGCGGACCGAAAAAAGCCGCCGAGCGGGCCGGCGGCACCCGAGGGTACGCCGTACCGCTCGGCGGCTCACGTTCGAGTCACCGGTGTGTCAATCGGTGCGCGGGCGACCGATCGCCGGGAAAATCAGAGCTCGCCGCGCAGCTTGGCGAGCGCTTCGGCCAGGATCGCCTCGCCGTCGGCGTCGCTGCGCCGCTCCCGCACATACGCGAGGTGCGTCTTGTAGGGCTCGGTACGCGGGGCGTCCGGCGGATTGTGCTGGTCCTGGCCGGCGGGCAGGCCGCAACGCGGGCAGTCCCACGTCTCGGGGACCTGAGCGTCGGTCGCGAAGCTCGGCTGGGTCTCGTGCTTGTTCGCGCACCAGAAAGAAATACGGAGACGTGGGGCTGCTTCGCCGCGCTCTGCCTCCCCCATCGGGCCGGCGCCGACCCGACTCCCACGGATGGCGTTGCCACTTGCCACGGTAAAAACTCCCCTTGGTCCTTGAGGTCGCGCCCCCGTTGCGCGGCTTGGCGTCCAGTGTACGTGCGCCTCGCGCAAGGTTGAACCGAGCGGTGGGCCTTTTCCGACAGTCCGTCAGAAAGGCCACCGCGCGGGCGGAAACAGCGGTGGAACTGAAGCCGTCAGTACGTGTTCTTGAGCAGCAGACCGAGCACGACGATCGTCACGAACCAGCACAGGCCCACGATGATGGTCATGCGGTCGAGGTTCTTCTCCACGACGGAGGAACCGCCGAGGGACGAGGACATGCCGCCGCCGAACAGGTCGGACAGGCCGCCGCCCTTGCCCTTGTGGAGCAGCACCAACAGCACCATGAGCAGGCTGAAGACGATCAGGGCGATCGAGAAACCGGTGACCACAGCCGGGCCCAACTCCTTCTGGCGAACACGGGGGCCGGGGGTTCCCGACCATCGCACAGCGTACGCTGTCACGCCGCGAAGGTGGGAGCCGTAGGACCCTTCGGCTAATCCGGCGGATCATCATATAACGGCGACACCGGCCCTCCCGGCCGCGCGGACCCCTCGCCCGCTACTCGTCCGAGGGGACCGGGCCCGCCGCCCCCGGGGCTCGCGGCTCGTGACCGCGCGGATCGCCGGAGTCCTCGATCTCCACCTCGTGACGTTCTCCGCTGACCAGGCCACCGGTGTTGACGAGCGGGTGGCCTCGGCCGTTGTCCCGGGCCGGTTCGGCGATCCCCGAGCGACGCACGGTGACCCGATTGCCGCTGCCGGTGACGATCGCCCCCGTGTTGGTCACGGGCCCGCCGGCGAGGTTGATGCCGGCGTTGTCCGACGGCTCGTGGCCGACCTCGTCCTCGTCGGGTTCCGTACCGTTCAATGCGCACCTCCGGATGCCACTCGTCCGCCTGGCGCGCCGATCTGCGAATCGCGCACCGAGACGTGGTTCGCGCGCCCGACGACGTTCGCGCCGCTGTTGTGCAGGTCACCCGCGACGTTTTGGATGATCCCGTTGTTGAGGACCACGTCGTTGCGGGCGCGGTACTCGGTCACGTCCACGTGCCGCTTCTGCAGGAAGTCCAGGACGAAGCCGGTGAACTTGCGTTCGATGAGTTTGGTGTACTTCTCCGCGTCCGAGTTCTGGAAGAACGTCGCGTACGACCCGGACGCGCCCAATTCGCGCACCGATGCCCGCGCACCGCGATCGACCGGGAGATTGCGCGCCGCGCGCTCCTCGGCCGCGCGCATATTGCCGACCCGCCGCCACCACGACGCCCACACGCGCATGAGCCGTCCGGCCGAGGACACCATCAGCCCCGGGCCCTCCACCAGCGCGCGGCCGAACGAGCCCCACACCGCGCTCGCGTCGGCGGTGTGCAGCCATTCGTCGGCGACGTGGAAGTCGGGCCGGATCGGCGGCAGTACGAGTTCGTGCAACTCCGTGTAGAGCAGCCGTCCGTCCATCGTGAAGCGCATCAGCACGGAGACCACGACCTCCTGCGACCAGGTCCCCACCCGCACACACAGGTAGCGCCGGGTGGCCTCGGTCGGCGGCGGCACGGGGCCGCCGGTGACGCCGCTGCTGAACTCGTGCATCTGCACGCTCAGTCCCGTGAGCCGGTGCTGCATCTCCTCGGAGCGAGCCAGCTCCTCGAAAGCCTCACAGACCGCGCCGGTCAGCTCGTCGACCGTGAACGGCGTGAACCCCACCGCGCGCGGCACCTCCAGCACCGAGGGCTCGGCGGCCCGCAGTTCGACCGGAAAGTTCCAGCTCGCGACCAACTCCCCCGCGCCGACGAACGGCAGGTAGCCGCTGTAGCGCACGTTGGAGGGAATCGGCGGCCCCGGGCGCAGCCGGGACGGTGCGGCAAGCTCGGCCGGCTCCCCCGGCGAGTGCTTGGGTCGCGGCGGCGGCCCGGCGGCGGACGTGGGGGTCGAGGTCGGCCCCAGGTGGGTGACCACGGTGGCCCGTTGCTGCATGCGCTCGATCCAGGCCACGAACACCACGACGGCGTACGACGACAGCACGATCGCGGCGACCGTCACCGGGGCGGGCAACACCCCGCCCTGCCCGGCCACGCCGTACAGCATCACGCCGACCAACAGCGCGGCCACCCACGACACCTGCGCGGCCCGGCGCGAGCGCCAGTCGCGGATCCCGCCGCCGCCGGCGATGCCCAGCCGCACCGTCAGCAGTCCGAAGAACACCACGGTCGCCAGCCACAGCAGCCCCGGCCCGACCCCGAAGCCGATCAGGAACAGCACTGCCGGCACCAGGAAGGCGATCACGTCGCGCATGATCCGCCGTCTGCGCGCGGCCAACGCGTGTTCCAGGACCGCCTGTTCGTCGTATCCGTAGGACGGCGCCCGATCCCGGTGCGCGTTCTCCCACAGTTCCTCGATCACCCGTGCGGCGAACCGCTCGTCGATCTCGGCGCCCGTGCACAGATACCGGGTCGCCCCGGTATCGCCTGTCGTCGACCCGTCCGAAAATGACACCCGAACCCCCCGGTGCGGACCGGTCGCAGGGACGACTACCGGCCACTTGGCGATGACTTATCGTCATCCACCACTTGTGGGAGGGCAAGCGAAACGGCATACCTCGTGTCCGCTTTATGAGGAACGAATGATTCCGGCCACACCCGAATCCGTATACGCGTCGGGCCCGGAGCGGTTTCCCGCCCCGGGCCCGACCACACCTGGAAACCGCTCGACGACTACGCGCCCGCCTGGTCGCGGAAGCGCACGAGCTTGACGAAGTCCTCGGCCTTCAGGCTCGCGCCGCCGATCAGACCACCGTCCACGTCGGGCTTGGCCATCAGGCCGGCCACGTTGTCGGGCTTCATCGAACCGCCGTACAACACCCGCACCCGGTCCGCGAGTTCGGCGCTGTAGAGCTCCGCGAGCCGGCCGCGGATCGCCCCGCACACCTCCTGCGCGTCATCGGGGGTGGCCACCTCGCCGGTGCCGATCGCCCACACCGGCTCGTACGCGATCACCACGGACTCGGCCTGCTCGGCCGTGACGCCCTTGAGCGCGCCGTCGACCTGGGCCAGCGTGTAGGCGACCTGGTCGCCCGCCTTGCGCACGTCCAGGCCCTCACCGACACACACGATCGGCACGAGGCCGTTCGCATAGGCCGCGTGCACCTTCGCGTTGACGACCGTGTCGTCCTCCGCGTGGTACTGGCGGCGCTCGGAGTGGCCGACCGTCGCGTACGTGCACTTGAGCTTGGCGAGCATCGCGCCGGAGATCTCCCCGGTGTACGCGCCGCCGCTGTGCTGCGAGATGTCCTGCGAGCCGTAGACGATGCTCATCTTGTCTGCGTCGACGATGGTCTGCACCGAGCGCAGGTCGGTGAACGGCGGCAGCACCGCGACCTCGACGTGGTCGAAGTCCTTCTCGTTGAGCGAGAAGTCGAGCTTTTGCACCAGGGCGATGGCCTCGAAGTGGTTGAGGTTCATCTTCCAGTTGCCCGCCATCAGCGGGATGCGACCGGAGGCGTTCTTGGCGGTGGACATCGGTTCAGCCCTCCAGGGCTTCGAGGCCGGGCAGGGACTTTCCTTCGAGGTATTCCAGGCTCGCGCCGCCCCCGGTGGAGATGTGGCCGAAGGCGTTCTCGTCGAAGCCGAGCGTGCGCACGGCCGCGGCCGAGTCGCCGCCGCCGACCACGGTGAACGCGTCGGAGTCGATCAGGCCCTGCGCGACCGCGCGCGTGCCGTGGCTGTAGGGCTCCATCTCGAACACGCCCATCGGGCCGTTCCAGAAGACCGTCTGCGCGTCGGAGACCTTGTCGGCGAACAGTTCGCCCGACGCGGGGCCGATGTCCAGGCCGAGCCGGTCGGCGGGAATCGCGTCCGCCGGGACCACCGCGTGGTCGGCGTCGGCGGCGAACGCGGTCGCCGCGATCACGTCGACGGGCAGCACGAACTCGACGCCGTTCTCCTTCGCCCGGGCGAGGTATTCCTTCACCCGGTCGATCTGGTCCTTCTCCAGGAGCGACTTGCCCACCTCGTGGCCCTGTGCGGCCAGGAAGGTGAAGACCATGCCGCCGCCGACCAGGATGCGGTCGGCCTTGCCGAGCAGGCTGTCGATGACGCCGAGCTTGTCGGACACCTTCGAGCCGCCCAGGATGACCACGTAGGGCCGCTGCACCTTGTCGCTCAGGCGGGCCAGCACGTCGAGTTCGGTGGCGATCAGGCCGCCGACCGCGTGCGGCAGCCGGGCCGGGACGTCGTACACGGACGCGTGCTTGCGGTGCACCGCACCGAAGCCGTCGCCCACGTACACATCGGCCAGCGCGGCGAGTTCGTCGGCGAACGCGCCGCGCGCGGCGTCGTCCTTCGCGGTCTCGCCCGCGTTGAAGCGCAGGTTCTCCAGCAGCGCGACCTGCCCGTCGGCCAGCCCGGCGACCACGGTCTTCGCGCTGTCGCCGACGGTGTCGGTCGCGAACGCCACGGGGGCGTCCAGCAGTTCACCCAGACGGGTGGCGACCGGCGCGAGCGAGTACTTCGGCTCGGGCTCGCCCTTGGGGCGGCCCAGGTGCGAGCACACGACGACCTTGGCGCCGCGCGCGAGCAGGGCCCGGATGGTCGGGACGCTCGCCCGGATCCGGCCGTCGTCGGTGATCCGCCCGCCGTCGAGCGGGACGTTGAGGTCGGCGCGCACCAGTACGCGCTTACCGGATACGTCGATGTCGTCGATCGTCTTCAAGTTCGACCCTCGGAAGCTGGGGAAACGTGTGGGGTTCGAAAAACGGGCCCGGGTGACGACGTGTCACCCGGGCCCGCATCGTCAAGCGATTTCAGTGCGTGTGCCGCACCGTCAGAGCTGCCCGCCGACGTAGGCGACGAGGTCGACCAGGCGGTTGCTGTAGCCCCACTCGTTGTCGTACCAGCCGACGACCTTGACCTGCGTGCCCTGGGCCATGGTCAGGCCGGAGTCGAAGGTGCACGAGGACGGGTCGGTCACGATGTCCGAGGACACGATCGGGTCCTCGGTGTACGTGAGGTAGCCCTTGAGCGAGCCCTCGGACGCCTTCTGGAACGCGGCGTTGACCTCCTCGCGGGTCACCTCGCGCTCCAGCTCGACGACGAGGTCGGTGACCGAGCCGGTGGGGACCGGGACGCGCATGGCGATGCCGTCCAGCTTGCCCTTGAGCTCGGGGATGACCAGCGCGGTGGCCTTGGCGGCACCGGTGGAGGTCGGGATGATGTTGGTCGCGGCGGCCCGGGCGCGGCGCAGGTCCGAGTGCGGGAAGTCCAGGATGACCTGGTCGTTCGTGTACGCGTGGACCGTGGTCATCATGCCCTTGACGACGCCGAAGTTCTCCAGGAGAACCTTGGCCATCGGCGCGACGCAGTTGGTCGTGCAGGAGGCGTTGGAGATGATCTTGTGCGCGGCGGCGTCGTACTTCTCGTGGTTGACGCCCATCACGATCGTGATGTCCTCGTTCTTGGCCGGAGCCGAGATGATGACCTTCTTCGCGCCGGCCTCGATGTGCTTGGTCGCCTTCGCGGCGTCCGTGAAGATGCCGGTCGACTCGATCACGATGTCGGCGCCCAGCTCGCCCCACGGCAGCGCGGCGGGGTCACGCTCGGCGAGGACCTTGAAGGTCTGGTTGCCGACGGTGATGCTGTCCTCGGTGTACGTCACCTCTTGGCCGATACGGCCGAGGATGCTGTCGTACTTCAGCAGGTGAACCAGGGTCGCGATGTTCGTGAGGTCGTTGACCCCGACGATCTCGACGTCGGCGCCCTGGGCCAGCGCCGCGCGGAAGAAGTTGCGGCCGATACGGCCGAATCCGTTGATGCCTACCCGGATCGTCACGAACTCGATCTCCTCTGTCGAACGCCGAATGCCCTGAAGGACTGAATGCCCTGAAGGAAGTGACCAAGGAGTTGGACAGTGGAATCCGTGATACCCCGGCCGCGTCCGAGCCTACCGTGACGCTCTGGGGACCATCACGCAGGCTTGCTGCGGAAGGCCCCCAGAACATGACGGATCATCGGAAATCGTGATTGGGTGTGACCCACGTCCGCAGCTAGCTCTCGGCCACGTTCTTGGTGATGGCGAAGGCCGCGACACCGCCGAAGATCAGCACGAGGACGTCGAAGAACCCCATGCTCTCCTTCCAGCTCCGGAAGACTTCGTCGGACCAGTCGGTGACGACCTCGATCGCCGAGACGTCCAACTGATCGGCGGCCTCCAACACGATCGCCGTCATCTGGCCCAGCGCGATCCCCACGAGTGCGAGCCCGACTGCCACGATCGGCAACGCGGGGTTGCGCCCGCCGATTCGCCCCACGGCGAAGCCGATCAGCGCCGCGACCCCCACCCCGAACCAGGTGCTCTGGATTTCCAGGCTCTTGACGACGAACCCGTACACGCCGGCGCCCACCAGCATCGCCGCGACCCCCGCCACGATGCCCAGCCCCGGATTGCCCTGCCGCCGCGGCGGCTGGGGCGGCGGGCCGCCGTAGGGGCCCGAGCCGAAGGGGCCGGGCGCGCCCTGCTGCCCCCACTGACCGGGCGGCGGCTGCTGCGGCTGTCCCGGCTGCGGACCCCATGGCCCGGGCGCGTTGTTGCTCAAAGAAATCTCCCCCAAGAAATGCCGGAATGGGAACTCGCATGTGCGCACGAACGTTAGTGGCCCCCGGCGCAGGAGTCTCCGCCGGGGGCCACCGTCGGCGCCACCGATTTTCCCGGTCGCGCCCTTGCCGTCACCGCTACTTGAACAACTCCCGCAGGATCCGGTCCATGACCACCTTGCGGTCGTCCTGGGTGGCCAACTGCTCCAGGCCGAAGCCCAACAGCAGCGTGTCGTCGGTGAGGATCACCGAGGACCCGAACACGGCCTGGCTGCGGTCGAATCCGACGATCGACTGGTCACCGGGCGGCGGGCCGGTCAGGGCCCACGGGCCCAGACCCGTCTCGAAGCCCTCGGCGTCCACGACACCCGCGGCGGTGGTGACCTTCGTGTCGTCCACGAACAGGCCGGTACCGCCGGTGTTGGCGTCGCTCACGTAGGCGATCGAGACCTCGACCTTCTTGCCCGCGTAGGCGGACAGGTCGAACGCGACCGGCTGCCAGCCGCCGGAGTTGCCGGTGAAGGAGTTCCACGTACCGGTCGTGCCCTGCGGCAGGCACTTGGGCGTGGTCACCGTCAGGTAGTGCCGCAACTGGGTGTGCGTGGCGACCAGATCGCCGCCCTCACACGAGGTCGGCACCGCCGTGCCGGAGCGGCCGTTGAGGTCGGGCAGCGTGGTCCAGTCCTCGGCGCCGACCGTGTGGGCCTCGACCAGCGCGTGGTCCCACTGGCGTTCGGTGTCCCACGAGAACTGCGCGGTGAGCTTGGCCGCGGCCGCCGCCGTGACGTTGGTCAGGTCGATCGTGCGGGTCAACCGCTTGTACGCGTTGTCCGAGTGCAGACCGGAGATGTACCAGCCGCCCTCGGCCGGGGTGAACGGACCCGACGTGTTGCCCTGGTAGCCCGCCACCGAACGGCTGTCGAACTGGGGGAACTTGTCCGGGGTCAGGATCGCGCTGGTGGGCAGGAAGCCGCCCGCCTCGTTCACCGGGTTGGACGCGGTGCCCGGGAGCGCCTTGTCGAGGCCCTGGAACGGCGCGCCGGTGCCGGTGATGCCCGTGGCCCCGTTGGTCGCGGAACGGTCGTACGCGCCCAGCCAGTACTGGCTGAAGTCGTCCGAGACGATCAGGCAGTTGCCCGCCGGGTCGTCGGTGACCACGCACGGCTCGCTCGGGTTTCCGTTGAGGCCGTAGTAGATGCCACCGCCCGCGGCGCTGCGCAAGGGACCGTAGTAGCTCGCCGTCTCGCCGATGTAGGCGAGCTTGCCGCCCTCGTTGACGTAGTCGCGGATCGACATGGTCAGGTCCTGGACCAGCGGGGTGACCTGGGCGTCCCGCACCGGTTGGCCCTGGAAGTCGGTCACCTCGCGGGACGGGTCCTGGGTCAGTCGGTTGTCGCCGAGGTACCAGAAGACGCCCTTGAAGTGGGACAGCACGCCCAGGTGGTGCGGCGCGCCGAGCTTGTCGACGTCCCACACCGCGGCCTTGACGCCGTTGGCCTGGAGCGCGTCGACGTACTGCTGCGCGTACTTGGGGGCGACGGTGCCGGCCGGGTAGGTCGGATTGACACCCTTGTAGTCCTCGTTGGCGACGACCAGCGCTTCGGCCTTCTCCTGGATGCCGGCCTCCACGGTGAACGTGAAGCGGTCGCTCTCGACCTTGCCGGTTCCGGGCTTGTTGCCGGTGAACCACACCTCGACCTTGTCGCCGGTGCGCACGTTCTTGATGTCACCGCGGTATTCGGCGTAGTACTGCGTGCCCTCGTCGCCGTACCGCTTGCCGCCCTTCCACTCCTTGACGCCCGCGGTCTTGGTCTTGCCGCCGTTGACGCGGTAGTTGAGCTTGCGGTCGCCGACGCTGCGCTTGGCGAGCACGGCGACCGTCTGGTCGTCGCGGTCCTCGGCGTAGGAGTGCTCGAACCGGTCGGCCACCAGGTCGGGGGCCTTCCAACCGACCGCGGAGACCGGGTCGTCGGGGTCCTTGGCCGACTTGGCGACGGACAGCGCGAAGGGAATGTTCTTCGCGAACTCCATCTGCACGAGCGTCTCGTCGTCGGGGAAGCTGAAGATCCCGCCGCAGTTCTCGGGCGTGTACGGGTCGTCCGGCAGATAGTTCGCGGCCGTGGCGCACGTGGACATCTCGGGGGTGAACGACAGCGTCTTGTACGCCTGGTTCATCTGCCCGTCGGTGTCGCCGTTGGTCACGTACAGCTCGGCCGACAGGTCCGGGTCGTAGTCCGGAACCGCGGGGTGCGCGTCGTCGCCCGCGAGCGCGACCATGATCTGGTCGTCGGGGCTCGGGGTGGCCACCTGCCAACCGACGCCGTACAGCAGCAACTGCGCGGCGGAGTGGTAGTTGACGACGAACTTGGCCTTGATCTTCTTGGCGAGGCCCTGCAGGGCCTTGGTCTCGGGCTCGGACGAGGGCCCGGTGCCGCGGTAGGTCTCGGTCAACGGGTCGGGCGAGGAGCCCTCGTTGTCGTAGCCCCACTTGTAGTCGAAGTTGCGGTTGAGGTCGACACCGTCGCCGGTGGTGATCACTCCGTCGCCGTTGTTGTCGCGCAGATTCTTGCGCCACATCCGCTGGCCGGTCTGGAAGGTCCAGTCGTAGCCGTCGGGGTTGGCGGAGAGAACGAACCACAGTTCGTTGTCCGAGACGAGCTTGGTGGCCTCGTCGTCCTTGCCGTAGCCGTCCACGTACTTGTGTACGAGGCGGCGCGTCATCTCCGGAGTGATCCACTCGCGGGCGTGCTGATTGGACATGTACAGCACGGCGGGCTTGGTGCCGTCGGCGGTGGTGCGGACGTCCTTGGTCACCTTGACCGCGAGGATGTCCTGGCCGAGCACGGTCTTGCCGATGCTGACGGTCTTGGCGATGTCCGGGTGGTCCTTGGCCAGTTGGACCAGTTCCGCGCCGAGGCCGTTCGCGCCGCTGTACTTGCGGAAGACCCCACCGCCCGGAGCGAGGATGCGCTCCTGGGCCGCTGCCGCCTTGACGTCGAGGGCGAGGCCGGAAGCCCGCAATTTCGCGGCCTGTGCCTCGCCGAGGGCCACCTCGACGGTGGCCTTGCCGTCGGCGCCCTTGCCGATCGGGGTCTCGTGCCGATCGATGCCCAGGTCGAAGACCTGCTTCAGCTGGGCGGCGTCGGCCGTGATGCGATAGGTCTGCAGACCGCTGTCGCCCGCCTTGGGCAATTTCGCATCCGGCGGAGCGCTGGTCACTTCGGGGAAGGACGGGCCGGCGGCCGCCGGCGCGGCCGTGGACGCCGGGGCTGCGGTCAGCAACCCCAGCGCCAGCGACAACGCCGCGACCCCCGTCGTGGTGATCCGTACTCGTCTCGTGGTGCCCGTGGAACGATGACGCCTCATCGACCCCCCAGTCGTGTGGTGGGCGTGCATACGGAACGGCGCGAAACCACGGCCCTGATGGGACGGAACGTGGCTTCTGCGCCCGGGTGTTGCGCATGCTAATGCAACTACCCTGTGGTGCACGAGACCTGACGGACGGTCATATTCGGTCGTGTCTACGCGCAAAGATTCCACATAGTGGTCAGAACCAATCGGGGCACCACGGCTCACGCTCGGTACGCAGCATCGCTTCGGCACGAGCCGCCGCACCCGGCGTGTGCTCGGTGAGCCGACCCGCCGTCGCCAGCCGGACCGGCGAGCCGGCGCCGAGGTAGAGCGCGCCGAGCGCGGCGGCGTCGAGCGAGAGATCGGGAGCGTCCTCGGTCGGCGTACACGCCGCCGCCCCGGGCCCGTTGTCGATCGCGAACCGCCCGCGCGCGTGGCCGAGGTCGTCGCGCACGTCGAGTACGATCCTGCCCGGCGCCCCGTAGGTACGCGCCGAGAACGCGGCCGGCACGTCCAGGATGCGCGCCCACAGGAAGTCCCGGCGCGACCCGGAGGTGATCGCGCGGGGGTCGTCCACGAGCATCGTCAGCAACTCGTCGGGGCTGCGGTCGGCGGCCTCGACGGCGTTGACGTAGTCGACGTTCGCGCAGTACTGCCACAGAGCCGCCTCGGCCTGGGGGGTGAGCGCGATCAGCTGGTCCACGAGCAGCGTGACCTTGGGGACCATCTCGTCCCAGTGGTCGTCGCTGCGGTAGCCGATCAGGCCGGTGATCCGCCCGGACGGGTCGCGGTAGACCGCGTGGAAGCGCGCCGGCTCCGGCCCCTTGGGCGCCGATCGGACCCCCGTGTACAGGTCCCACCACAGCGCCGAGCGCCCGATCACGCCGGGTCGCAGGCGGCGGAACTCCTCGTGCACCGCCGGCCCCACCCGGGTCATCTCCAGCGGTGAGACCAGCTCCACGACGCCGCCGGGCTCGGCGAGCACGCCGGGGGTGAACCGCGTGCGCAGCGTGTCCAGGCGCAGCTTTTGGAAGTCGGCCGCCACGCCGAAACCGAACCGGCCGTAGATGCGGTACTCGGCGGCGATCAGGATCGCCGCGGCCTCGCCGCGCGCGGCGGCGTCGGCCAGGTCGGCGCGCATCATCCGGGTCAACAGGCCGCGCCTGCGGTGGGTGGGGCTGACGGTCACGTTGGTGATCGCCGACACGGGCACGATCGCGCCGCCGGGGACGGTCAACCCGGTCGCGAAGCTGCGGAAGGTGCCCACGCAGCGGTCGCCGTCGAACGCGCCGCGGCTCCGGCCGAACTCGGCCCGCTCCCGCCAGTGCTCGATCCGCTTTTCCTGGTTTTCCTTGTCGGGATCCGGGACTTTGTGGAAACCGATGCTCATGGCGTCGGTCCAGGCGACGATGTCGTCCTCGCGAATCGTGCGTATCTCCACGACGGTGGTTCCTTCCTCGCGGTGCGGCCCTTTCCCGGGTACGGACGAAGGCGCCGACCCGGAGACCCTATGTCTCGCGGTTCGACGCCTTCGAATGGTTTTCCGGCCCGATTTCGGGCGGTGTGCGCCGGGGTCGGCGGCACACCCGGCCAAGGCTCACGACACGAGTATGTCCACGGACAGCCCCGCGTCGGTGCTGGGCATGCCCAACTCGCTCGCCCGCTTGTCGGCCATCGCCAACAGCCGCCGGATCCGGCCGGCGACCGCGTCCTTGGTCAGCGGCGGTTCGGCGAGGCCGCCCAACTCCTCCAGCGACGCCTGCTTGTGGTCCAGCCGCAGCTTGCCGGCCGCGGCCAGATGCTCGGGGACCTCCTCGCCCAGGATCTCCAGGGCCCGCTGCACCCGGGCGCCCGCGGCGACCGCCGCGCGCGCCGACCGGCGCAGGTTGGCGTCGTCGAAGTTGGCGAGCCGATTCGCCGTGGCCCGCACCTCGCGGCGCATCCGCCGCTCCTCCCACGCGAGCACGCTCTCGTGCGCGCCCAGCCGGGTGAGCAGCGCGCCGATCGCGTCGCCGTCGCGCACCACCACGCGGTCCACCCCGCGCACCTCGCGCGACTTGGCCGCCAGACCGAGCCGGCGGGCCGCGCCGACCAGCGCCAGGGCGGCCTCCGAACCGGGGCACGTCACCTCCAGGGCGGAGGACCGCCCGGGCTCGGTGAGCGAACCGTGGGCCAGGAACGCGCCGCGCCACGCCGCCTCCGCGTCGCACGTCGCGCCCGAGACCACCTGGGGCGGGAGTCCCCGCACCGGGCGCCCGCGCGCGTCGAGCAGACCGGTCTGTCGGGCCAGCTGGTCGCCGCCGACGGCGACCCGCACGACGTAGCGGCTGCCGCGCCGCAGGCCGCCGGGGGCCACCACGACGAGATCCGAGCTGTGCCCGTAGACCTCCAGGATGTCCTTGCGCAGACGTCGAGCGGCCATCGCCGTGTCGAGTTCCGCCTCGATGACGATTCGCCCACCCACGATGTGCAGTCCGCCCGCGAAGCGCAAAAGTGCGGAGACCTCCGCCTTGCGACAGCACGACCGGGTGACCGGGAGGCGGCTGAGCTCGTCCTTCACTGCTGCCGTCATCGCCATGGAGCGATCCTTTCACGATCGACGAAGATCCGGCCGTAGGCTGACGCCAACCGTTCGGGGTCGTGTCGCGGCGAGCCGTCGACGGCCGAGACCGGAGCCAGGTGGACGTGCCCGCCGAGCGCCGCCGTGGCCCGTTCCAGACCCGGTACGTCCTCCACCCGGTCGCGGTCGCCCAGGACGATGTCGAAGGTCAGCCCGGGGGCGTGGGCCGCGAGCACCTCCAGGTGCTGCTGCGGCGAGAAGCCGGCCGTCTCGCCCGGCTGGGGAGCCAGGTTGAGGGCGAGCAACCGCCTCGCCTTGGTCTCCACGAGCGCCGTCGCCAACTCGGGAACGAGCAGGTGGGGCAGTACGGACGTGAACCACGAGCCGGGCCCCAGCACCACCCAGTCCGCGTCGCGGACCGCCGCGACCGCCTCGGGCACCGCGGGTGGATCGGCCGGGAAGAGCCGGATCCCGCGCACGTCGCCCGGGGTCACCGCGACCTGGGCCTGGCCGCGCACCGTCACCACGTCGTGGGGCCGGGCGGGGTCGTGCCCGGCCACGTCGGCCTCGATGTCGAGCGGGACGGCCGACATCGGCAGCACCCGCCCGTGCGCGCCCAGGAGGCGGCCCATCCAGTCGAGCGCGGCGATCGGCTCGTCCATCAGTTCCCACAGCGCCACCAGGAGCAGGTTGCCGACGGCGTGCCCGTTGAGTTCGCCCTCACAGCGGAAACGGTGCTGGATCACCTTGCTCCACGTGTCACCCCACTCGTCGTCCCCGCACAGCGCCGCGAGCGCCATCCGCAGGTCGCCGGGCGGCAACACGCCCAAGTCGCGGCGCAGCCGACCGCTGGAGCCGCCGTCGTCGGCGACCGTGACGATCGCGGTGAGGTCGTCGGTGAGCCGGCGCAGCGCGGCGAGCGAGGCCGCGAGCCCGTGTCCGCCGCCCAAGGCGACCACCTTGGGGCCGCTCATTCCCTGCCCATGTCGCGGTGCACCAGTACGGTCTCCAGGCCGTCCTCGGTGAGCCGCCGGGCCAACCGCTCGGCCATCGCGACGCTGCGGTGCTTGCCGCCGGTACAGCCCACCGCGAGCGTCACGTAGCGCTTGCCCTCGCGGCGATAGCCCTCGGTGACGATGTGCAGCAGTTCGGCGTAGCGGTCCAGGAACTCCTTGGCGCCCGGCTGGTCGAACACGTAGCGGCTGACCGCCTCGTCGAGGCCGGTGTGCGGGCGCAGTTCCGGGATCCAGTGCGGGTTGGGCAGGAAGCGGCAGTCGACGACCAGGTCGGCGTCCACCGGGAGGCCGTACTTGAATCCGAACGACATCACGGTGGCGCGCAGTTGCTGCTCGCCGGAGCCCGCGAACTGGGCGTCCATCTTGGCGCGCAACTGGTGCACGTTGATGTTGGACGTGTCGATCACCAGGTCGGCCTCGCCGCGCAGCTCGCGCAGGAGTTCGCGCTCGCGCCCGATCCCGTCCGGGATGCGGCCCTCGCCCTGCAACGGGTGCGGCCGGCGCACCCCCTCGAAGCGGCGGACCAGGACGTCGTCGGATGCCTCCAGGAACACGATGCGGCGCACCACACCGGCGGCGTCGAGCTCGCTCAGGGCCGAGCGCAGGTCGTCGAAGAAGGTCCGGCCGCGCACGTCCACGACGACCGCTATCCGCGCGACGGCCCCTTGCGTGCGGGCCCCGAGGTCGACCATCGCGGGGATGAGCGACGGCGGCAGGTTGTCGACGACGAACCAGCCGAGGTCCTCCATGCCCTTGGCGGCGGTGCTGCGGCCGGCGCCGGACATGCCGGAGATGATCACCAGCTCGGGCGTGCCCTCGACGTCGCCGGTCGTGGTCTCGGTACTCATGCGTCCCCCCGGTGCGTGCCGCACCTACGGCTGGGCGAGTTCAACGCTTCCTCCTGCTGTTTCCTGCCTCGGGGGTACAACCGGGACAGCCTCCTCGTCGCTGTCGTCCTGCGAGCGGCCGTCGGGTGGGTTCGGGTCCGATATGGCGCTGTCCGGTATGCCGCCGCTCGGTGGGTCGGTGGGCGACTGGTCGGTGGGCGGTGGGTCGGTGGGCGACGAGCCGCCGTTCGACGGGTCGCCCTCCTCCATGATCTCTCCGGTCGCGGTGTTCACGGCGGGGGTACCCGGCGCGCGGGCCGCCAGCGCCGCCGCGATCGACTCCGCCGTGCTGCGGCCGATACCTGGCACTTGGGTGATCTGCTCGACGGTCGCGGCGCGCAACCGCTTGAGCGAGCCGAAGTGCGCGAGCACCGCCTTGCGGCGGGTGGCGCCCAGACCGGGAACGTCGTCGAGCGCGCTCGCCGTCATCGCCTTGGAGCGCTTGGAGCGGTGGTAGGTGATCGCGAAGCGGTGCGCCTCGTCGCGGAGGCGCTGGAGCATCAGCAGGGCCTCGCCGCTGCTGCGCGGCAACACGACCGGGTCGTCCTCGCCGGGAACCCACACCTCTTCGAGCCGCTTGGCCAGGCCGCACACGGCGACGTCGACGACGCCGGCCTCCTCCAGGGCCCGCACGGCGGCGGCCACCTGGGGTTGGCCGCCGTCGACCACGACCAGCTGCGGCGGGTAGGCGAAACGCTTGGGCTTGCCGGTCTCCGGGTCGATCGGGCCGGTGTTCTCGAAGACGTCGTCGCCGGGTTGCGGGTCGGCCGTCGCGGCGTCGGTCGCCGCGTCGCGCGCGGCGTCGGCCCGGTAGCGGCGAAAGCGCCGGCTGAGCACCTCGTGCATCGCGCGCGGGTCGTCCTGGCCTTCGAACGTCTTGATCGCGAAGCGCCGATACTCGCTCTTGCGCGGCAGGCCGTCCTCGAACACGACCATCGACGCGACCACCTCGGTGCCCTGAAGGTGCGAGATGTCGTAGCACTCGATGCGCAGCGGCGCGGAGTCCAGCTCCAGCGCCTCGGCGAGCTGTTGGAGCGCGAGCGAGCGCGCGGTCAGGTCGCCCGCCCGGCGCAGCTTGTGCAGGTTCAGCGCCTGCGCGGCGTTGCGTTGCACGGTCTCCTGAAGCGACTTCTTGTCGCCGCGTTGCGGCACCCGCAGCTCGACCCTGGCGCCCCGCAGGCCGCACAGCCACGTGGACAACGCGTCGACGTCGTCGGGCAGCGCGGGCACGAGCACCTCGCGCGGCACCGCCTCGCCGCGCTGCTCGCCGTACAGCTGCTGAAGGAAGTGTTCGACCAGGTCTCCCGAGTCGACGTCCTCGACCCGTTCGGTGACCCAGCCGCGTTGGCCGCGCACGCGTCCGCCGCGGACGTGGAAGATCTGGACCGCGACCTCCAACTCGTCCTCGGCGAGCGCGATCACGTCGGCGTCGGTGCCGTCGCCGAACACGATCGCGTTCTTCTCCAGGGCCCGGGTGAGCGCGGTGATGTCGTCGCGCAGCCTGCCCGCCTTCTCGTACTCCATCTCCTGCGCGGCGAGCTTCATCTCGCGCTCCAGGCGCTTGATGTAGGGCCCGCTGCGGCCGGCCATGAAGTCGCAGAAGTCCTCGGCGAGCATGCGGTGGTCCTCGGCGCTGATCCGGCCGGTGCACGGGGCCGAGCACTTGCCGATGTAGCCGAGCAGGCACGGGCGCCCGACCTGCTTGGCGTTCTTGAACACGCCGGCCGAGCACGTGCGCACGGGGAAGACTCGAAGGAGCAGGTCGAGCGTCTCGCGAATGGCCCACGCGTGGCCGTACGGGCCGAAGTAGCGCACGCCCTTGCGGTGCGGTCCGCGCATGACCTGCGCGCGCGGGAACTCCTCGTTGAGGGTGACCGCGAGCGAGGGGTAGCTCTTGTCGTCGCGATACTTGACGTTGAACCGCGGGTCGAACTCCTTGATCCAGGAGTATTCGAGCTGGAGCGCCTCGACCTCGGTGCCGACCACGGTCCAGTCCACGGACGCGGCCGTGGTGACCATGGTCTGGGTGCGCGGGTGCAGGTTGGCCAGGTCCTGGAAGTAGGACGACAGGCGGGCGCGCAGGTTCTTCGCCTTGCCGACATAGACCACGCGGCCGTGCTCGTCGCTGAACCGGTACACACCGGGCGACGTCGGGATCTGGCCGGGCGCGGGCCGGTACGACGACGGGTCCATTTCTCCACCCTATGTGCTGGCTCCAACAGATTTTCGCGCTCAGCCGACGATGATCTCGCCGTTCTCCACCTTGACCGGAAGGGCCTTGAGGCCGTGCTTGGCGGGGCGGCGGATCACCGAGCCGTCGTTCATCGAGAACTGGCTGCCGTGACACGCGCACTGGATGACACCCTGGTCCACCTTGGTGACCAGACACCCCTGGTGGGGACAACGGGCGTCGAACGCCTTGTAGTCGTCTTTCGCCGGCTGGGTGACCACGACCGAGGTGTCGGTGTAGACCTTGCCCTTGCCGACCGTGACGTCGTCCGCGGCGCCGACGGTGACCGGCCCCTCCAGGAGCTGCTTCTGGTGCGGCGACGCGGCCTCGTTCTCGGCGGCGCACGCGGTGAGCGCGACTCCCGCGACACCGACGGCCCCGACCACGGCCGCGCCCCGCAGCAGCGTGCGCCGGTCGGGCGCGGTGTCGGACGGGGCGTCGGACCGGGGCTGCTGCGGGGTCATGCGGTGTCTCCTTGCGTACGGGTCGAGCGTGGGGCCGATCAATCCTCGCATCCGGCCCGAGTGCCTCCGTACGTCACCGTCTGTCGGCGAGCACCTCGCGCAGGAACTTGCCGGTGTGGCTCTCCGCCACCTCGGCGATGTCCTCGGGGGTGCCCTCGGCGACGATCAGGCCGCCGCCGTTGCCGCCCTCGGGGCCGAGGTCGACGACCCAGTCGGCGGTCTTGATCACATCGAGGTTGTGCTCGATCACGATCACCGTGTTGCCCTTGTCGACCAGGCTGGTCAGCACACCGAGCAGGCGCCGGATGTCCTCGAAGTGCAGACCGGTGGTCGGCTCGTCCAGGACGTAGACGGTCTTGCCGGTGGAGCGGCGCTGGAGTTCGGAGGCGAGCTTGACCCGCTGCGCCTCACCGCCCGACAGCGTGGTCGCCGGCTGGCCCAGTCGCACATAGCCCAAGCCGACGTCGTTGAGCGTGCGCAGGTGGCGGGCGATGGCGGGGACGGCCGCGAAGAACTCCAGCCCCTCCTCGATCGGCATGTCCAGGACCTCGGAGATGTTCTTGCCCTTGAAGTGGACTTCGAGGGTCTCCCGGTTGTAGCGCGCGCCGTGACACACCTCGCACGGCACGTACACGTCGGGGAGGAAGTTCATCTCGATCTTGATCGTGCCGTCGCCCGAGCAGTTCTCGCAGCGGCCGCCCTTGACGTTGAACGAGAACCGGCCCGGCAGGTAGCCGCGCACCTTGGCCTCGGTGGTCTCGGCGAACAGTTTGCGGACGTGGTCGAACACCCCGGTGTAGGTGGCCGGGTTCGAGCGCGGGGTGCGCCCGATCGGGCCCTGGTCGACGTGCACGACCTTGTCCACCAGGTCGGTCCCGGTGACCCGGGTGTGTCGGCCCGGCACCATCCGCGCGCCGTTGAGCTCGCGGGCGAGGTGGGTGTAGAGGATGTCGTTGACGAGCGTGGACTTGCCCGAGCCGGACACGCCCGTGACGGCCGTGAAGACGCCGAGCGGGAAGCCCGCGGTGACGTCGCGCAGGTTGTGCTCGCGCGCGCCGTGCACGACGAGCCGGCGCTTCTTGTCGGGGACCCGGCGCTCGGTGGGCGTGGGGATCTGCTTGCGCCCGGAGAGGTAGTCGGCGGTCGCCGAGCGCTTGTTCTTGAGCAGCTCCTTGTAGGTGCCCGAGTGCACCACCTCTCCGCCGTGCTCGCCGGCGCCGGGGCCGATGTCGACGACCCAGTCGGCGATGCGGATGGTGTCCTCGTCGTGCTCGACGACGATGAGCGTGTTGCCCATGTCGCGCAGGCGCACCAGGGTCTCGATGAGCCGGTGGTTGTCGCGCTGGTGCAGCCCGATGGAGGGCTCGTCGAGCACGTAGAGCACGCCCACCAGGCCCGAGCCGATCTGGGTGGCGAGCCGGATGCGCTGCGCCTCGCCGCCGGAGAGGCTGCCCGCGGGACGGCCGAGCGAGATGTAGTCCAGGCCGACGTCGACCAGGAACTTCAGCCGCTCGTTGACCTCCTTGAGCACGCGCTCGGCGATCTTCTTCTCACGCGCGTTGAGCTTGATCCCGCCCAGGAACTCGGCGCAGTCGCTGATCGACATCGACGCGACGTCGGCGATCGACTTGTCGGCGACGGTCACCGCGAGCACGATCGGCTTGAGCCGCGCGCCCGCGCACGTGGGACAGGGCACCTCGCGCATGTAGCCCTCGAAGCGCTCGCGACTGGTGTCGGTCTCCGCCTCGGAGTGCCTGCGCACGATGTAGGGCAGCGCGCCCTCGAACGACGTGTAGTAGGAGCGCTCGCGCCCGTAGCGGTTCTTGTACTTGACGTGGATCTGCGTCTTGTGGCCGTTGAGCAGGGCCTTCCTGGCCCGCTGCGGCAGCCCGTCCCACGCGATGTCGGTACGAAAGCCCATCTCGTCGGCGAGCGAGGACACCAGGCGGCCGAAGTACTCCGAGGCGTGGCCGCTCGACCACGGCGCCAAGGCGCCCTCGTCGAGGCTCTTTTGCCCGTCGGGCACGACCAGCTCGGGGTCGACCTCCATGCGGGTGCCGATGCCGGTGCAGTCCGGGCACGCGCCGAACGGCGAGTTGAAGGAGAACGAGCGCGGTTCCAGCTCCTCGAACGACAGGTCGTCGTAGGGGCAGTACAGGTGCTCGGAGAACATCCGCTCGCGGTTGGGGTCGTCCTCGGGAAGGTCGACGAAGTCGAGCACGACCATGCCGGAGCCCAGCGAGAGCGCGGTCTCGACCGAGTCGGTCAACCGGCGCTTGGCGGAGGACTTCACGGTCAGGCGGTCGATGACCACCTCGATCGTGTGCTTCTCCTGCTTCTTGAGCTTGGGCGGCTCGGTCAGCTGGATCACCGTGCCGTCCACCCTGGCCCGGCTGTAGCCCTTGGACTGGAGTTCGGCGAACAGGTCGACGAACTCGCCCTTGCGCTCGCGCACGATCGGCGACAGCACCTGGAAGCGGGTGCCCTCGTCGAGTTCGAGCACCCGGTCGACGACCTGCTGCGGGCTCTGCCGGGCGATCGGTCGGGCGCACTGCGGACAGTGCGGGTGACCGATGCGGGCGTAGAGCAGGCGCAGGTAGTCGTAGACCTCGGTGATCGTGCCGACCGTGGATCGCGGGTTGCGGTTGGTCGACTTCTGGTCGATCGAGACCGCGGGCGACAGGCCCTCGATGAAGTCGACGTCGGGCTTGTCCATCTGCCCGAGGAACTGCCGCGCGTAGGACGACAGCGACTCCACGTAGCGCCGCTGCCCCTCCGCGAAGATCGTGTCGAACGCGAGCGACGACTTGCCCGAACCGGACAGCCCGGTGAAGACGATGAGAGCGTCGCGCGGAAGGTCGAGGGAGACGTCCTTGAGGTTGTGCTCGCGCGCGCCACGGACGATGAGACGGTCGGCCACTTGAGAATCGAAACCCTTCGACGGCATGCGACTGGTGTTGACGGTGACGGATGCGACCCCTGGATCGTTGAGATCTACGGGGATGCTTGCGGTACTCGCGAACCAGGCACTCGATCCACGTGCACTCACGCCTACCTCAAGCGGTCGCGGGCAGGTGTTTGTTCCCGTTTGAACCACCAGGCTATCGCACATCTATTCGAACAAAACTTCCCTCAGGAGTAGTTCACCCGATCGTGTGACTGCCTGGTACGGGTGTTCGCGCCACTAAGGTGAGGTCCGGGGACCACGCCGCACCGGGGCCCGTCCGGTCTCGTTCCGCAGGTCACCGGCGTGCAGTGCGTGGTCGACAGTGCATGGGCGACTTGGGGAGGCATGCGTGACGACAGACGGGTTCGACCCCGCCACACAGCTCGCGGAGATCAACGACGCGACGACACAGGTCCTGGCGAACGCGGAGCGGCTGACTCCCGAGCATCTGGCCGGCGCGTCGTTGATGCCCGGGTGGAGTCGCGGGCACGTGCTGACCCACCTGGCGCGCAACGCGGATGCCCTGACCAACCTGCTGAACTGGGCGCGTACGGGGGTTCCGACCCCGATGTACCCCCCGGGCGACGCTCGGGACCGGGCGATCGCCGAGGGCGCGTCGCGGCCCCTGCACGCGCAGCTCACCGACCTGTACGAGGCGTCCGCGCGGTTCTCCGAGACGTACCTCGCGATGACCCCCACCGCGTGGGGCGCCAAGGTGGCCAAGCGCGGCGGCGGCGACATCGCCGCGACGCTGCTGCCGACGATGCGACTGCGCGAGCTGTACATCCACCACGTCGACCTGGACGCGGGCTGGACGCCGGCGCACTGGCCCACCGACTTCACCGAGCGCGAGCTCAACGAGATCGCGGCGTCCTTCCGCGGCCGTCCGGACTGCCCGCCGCTGCTCCTGCGCGACGACATCACCCACCGCGAGCTGCTGATCGGACCGGAGGGCGTACCACCGGCCGCGGTGGTCTCCGGGCGTCGCCAGTCGCTCCTGGGGTGGCTGATCGGGCGCGCCAACGGCGACGGCCTGAGCGTCGAACCGCCGGGCGCGCTGCCGCCGCTGCCCGCCTGGATGTAGCCGACGGTGGCCGAGTGTCCGCGCCGACGGGGAGGATGGACGGCATGACGTATCACGGATCGGTGAAGGTCGGCGGCCCCCCGGCCGTCCGCGAGCTGGCGAACCTGATGATCACCAAGGTCGCGGTGGGCCCCTACGACAACGACGCCTACCTGTTGCGCTGTCGCGCGACGGACACCCAGTTGCTGATCGACGCGGCCAACGACGCCGCGACGCTGATCACCCTCGCGGGTGACGGTGGCCTGGCCAAGATCGTCACCACGCACCGACACCAGGACCACTGGCAGGGCCTGGCGGAGGTGGCCGCGCAGACCGGCGCGACCACGCTCGCCGGGCGTGAGGACGCCGGGGCGATCCCGGTGCCCACGAACGTGCTCGTCGACGACGGCGACACGATCGCCTTCGGCGCGATCGAACTGCGGGCGATCCACCTCGTGGGCCACACCGAGGGCAGCATCGCCCTGGTGTACGACGACCCCAAGGGCCACCCGCACCTGTTCAGCGGCGACTGCCTGTTCCCCGGCGGGATCGGCAACACCTTCGGTGACCCGGCCGCGTTCGACCGCTTGATCGACGACGTCGAGCACAAGCTGTTCGACGTGCTGCCGGACGAGACCTGGGTCTATCCGGGCCACGGTGACGACACCACGCTGGGCGCCGAGCGGCCGGCCCTGGCCCAGTGGCGCGAGCGCCGCTGGTAGGGCGCGCCCCGGCCCGTCGGGCGGGCCC